>JAJDBD010000019.1 GCA_029261575.1 Nitrospinaceae bacterium
CCCCCATAAAAGTGTTCAGGGCTTTAAATTACCCGATTTTTTCCAAAAATAGGGCAAAAATTTCGTGAATCCACCGCTGGTTCCTGCCGGGGGAGTTATGGTATAGTGTGCCCCTGAATTAATACGTTCCTGGAGGGATGGCCGAGTGGTTTAAGGCGGCGGTCTTGAAAACCGTTGACCGAAAGGTCCGTGGGTTCGAATCCTACTCCCTCCGCCACTACTCGCCGTAGGGGCAGATTACGATAGCTGTTTTCTACGGTGGCAGTTATCGAGGGATAATGTCGACGACATAGCTTTCGATGTTTTCCCTCGCCACTCGCCGCCAGGCAAGCGCCTGGAGACAACCGGCGAAGGCGCCGGGACCAATAGGCGCAACTTCTTTGTGTAACGCTACGTGCTTGGGGGAATTTGCATATTAATAATATTGCCACCGGGGGCTACCCCGGTTCGGAGAGGTGGCCGAGTTGGCTGAAGGCGCACGCCTGCTAAGTGTGTGTAGGTTAACCCCCTACCGTGGGTTCGAATCCCACCCTCTCCGCCAGTTTTTTAGGATAAAACTTTTACTATGAAAACAAGAAACATGAAACTGAATCGAATCTGGATACCGGCGCTGGTTCTGGCTCTCGCAATGAGCGCGGGCTGTTCTTCCGGCGGCGACGAGGCGGCAGACGCCGGAGCCGGCGAAGGAAAAACCCTCGCCGAAGTTCAGGCGAGAGACGGACTGGAAGGGTCGAGCGGACTGGTCCGCGATCCGGCGCCTCTTCCTGATCCAAAACCGCAATATGCCGAAGGCTCGGGCGGCAAAATGGACGATCATCCCAATGTCGGACCGGCGGAAGTGTTGGAGCGCGAGGTGTTTGTGCCCGACAACGTTCAGGGCAAATGGAAAGCCGTCAAGCTTCTGGTGAAAAACAAACGCGACGAGAGCCTGAACGAAATGCGCACCGTGGCGCTGGGCGACAGTTTTGAGATCCCCGACGCGGGATTCAAGATCACGGTCGGCCCTTTTTTCCCCAACTTCGTGATGAGCGAGCGGAGCTACACCTCGATGAACAACCAGTTGATCAACCCGGCGGTTCAACTTGTGGTTGAAGAAAAGGGAAAAGTTATTTATAAAGGGTGGACGTTTAAAAAATTTCCGAATTTATATTCCTTTGAACATGAAGCGTACGCCTTGGAGTTGGTGGAATCCATCCCTGCAGACGTATCTTAAATAAACAATGCGCCCATAGCTCAGCTGGATAGAGCGACGGTTTGCGGAACCGTAGGTCGGAGGTTCAAGTCCTCTTGGGCGTACTTATATGTAGCCGGACGGCGAATCCGGTTTGAATGGAGAGGTGGCCGAGAGGTCGAAGGCGATTGACTCGAAATCAATTGTTCCTCGAAAGGGGGACCGTGGGTTCGAATCCCACCCTCTCTTCCAGATTTTCTGACCGGCCCGGCGAGGGCGCTGGAGGCAGAGTAGGCGCAACGTATTATGGAGAGGTGGCCGAGCGGTTGAAGGCGCACGCTTGGAAAGCGTGTGAAGGCAACCCCTTCCGTGGGTTCGAATCCCACCCTCTCCGCCATTACTCGCCGCCAGGCAAGCGCCTGGAGGCCAGCGTGACGCTGGACCCAATAGGCGTAATTTATTTGGGCGGCGCTACAAGCTTGGGAGCGATCGCATATCAAAATATTGCCCCCACGGCGAGTGGTGGCGCCGGTAAAATACGAATACGAAATGGCAGTCTTGTTGGGCCTCGCGCAACATGGCCCTGCGAACCCCGTCAGATCCGGAAGGAAGCAGCGGTAGCAGTCGTCCTTGTGTGCTGCGAGATCACCCAGCAATTCTGCCTTTGAACAATCTCCCCCCTGCCCGTCGCGCTTATGGCCTATCAAGTATCCGCACGTAAATGGCGCCCGCAAAAATTTTCCGAACTCGTCGGCCAGGAACACATCGTCCAGACCTTGACGCATGCGATTGAAATGGACCGCGTGTCGCACGCCTACCTGTTTTCCGGAACCCGCGGCGTGGGCAAAACCACCACCGCGCGCATTTTCGCCAAAGCCCTGAACTGCGGGAAGGGACCGGCGATCGAACCCTGCGACGCCTGCGTTTTTTGCGATGAGATTCGCGAGGGCCGGTGCGTCGACGTGCAGGAAATCGACGGCGCCTCCAACACCGGCGTGGCCGAAGTGCGGGACATCATAGACAACGTGAACTACGCCGCCTCCGCGTGCGCCTACAAAGTGTATATCATCGACGAGGTGCACATGCTTTCGCGCAGCGCCTTCAACGCTTTGCTCAAAACGCTGGAAGAGCCGCCGCCAAAAGTCGTCTTCATATTCGCCACCACGGAACAGCGCAAGATTCCCGAGACCATCCTCTCCCGGTGCCAGAGTTTTGAGTTCAAGCCGCTGTCGCAAAAACAGATCGTCGAGCAGTTGCGCGTCATCTGCGAGCAGGAAAAAATCCAGATCGATTCCCGAAGCCTGGAAGAAGTCGCCAAGATCGGCGCCGGGAGCATGCGGGACGCGCAGAGCCTGCTCGATCAGGTGATCGCTTATTGCGGCGCGGAAGTTTCGCACGGCGCTGTGGAATCGGTTTTGGGCGTGGTCGGGCA
Source organism: Nitrospinaceae bacterium (assembly GCA_029261575.1). Lineage (GTDB taxonomy): Bacteria > Nitrospinota > Nitrospinia > Nitrospinales > JACRGP01 > JAJDBB01. The sequence continues at coordinate 2,604 of JAJDBD010000019.1, forward strand.
CAGCGCCCTGGAAACCTTTGTCCAGCATTTGATCGACAAAGACGCCGGGGCCTTGCTGGCCCTGGTGACAAACGCTGCGGAAAACGGCAAGGACCTGCATTTTTTCTGCCGCGACCTGATCGAATATTTCCGCGACTTGCTGTTCGCCGCCGTCGCAAAAAATCCGGAAACGATTTTGGACGGGCAGATCCGCGACGTTGAAAAATTAAAACAACAAGCCGGGCAATTTCACGTCGACCAGTTGCATCAAATGTTCCGCGTTCTCTCCACCGCCGAGATGGAGATGAAACGCAGTTCCCTGCCGCAAGCGGTGTTTGAGATGGCGACGATCCGCCTGACGGACGCGCGGCCCTTTCGCCAGATAGACGAGTTGATCCGGCAAGTCGGGGCAATGCAATCCGGGGAGGTTCCGACACAAGCTATGCCGCCCGCCGACTCAAAAAAAAACCCTGAATCGCGGCAACCCGCGCCCGTAGAGCGCCCAATTCCCGCTGAAGCGGGCGAGTCTCCCTGGGAGCAAATCCGTATGCTGGTGTGCGAAAAAAAACCTCCCTTTCGGCATTATTTGTCCCATTGCCGGGTCCTGGCGTTTGAAGGCGATTTGTTGCACCTGGAATTTGACGACTCTTTCACGCTCGATCTGGTCAAGGACGAGGAGAAACAAAAGGTCGTCCGCGAGACGGCGGAGGCGGTGTGCGGTCGACCGATCAAACTGAAACTGTCGTTGAAGGGCGAGGGTTCGGCGGATGTAGGGAAGCAAACGGAGAAAGCTCCGGCGGCGGAAAAAGCGTCTGCGGCGGGCGGAATAGAACCTTCCGAGACCGGGGCGCCATCCAAAAAGAAGATGAGCAAAACCGAAACCGAAATCATGCAGAACGCGCTGGATATTTTTGGCGGCGTGGTGATAAGGTGAACAAGTTGACAGCAGTCAGTTGACGGTTTAAATGGCTCCCCCTTGCAAAGGGGGTTGGGGGGATTCTTCCTCTAAAAATTTTAATGGATGAATTTTTGCAATGTTAAAAAATTTTGGCGACATGTTTAAGCAGGCCAAGGAAATGAAATCCAAGATGGCCGAGTTCCAGACCGCAATGGCGAAACAGAGGATCGAAGTCTCGACCGGCGGCGGCATGGTCAAAATCCACGCCAACGGGTTGAACGAAATCATCTCCGTTAAAATCGACGACGAATTGATCAACATGAACGACCGCGAAATCCTCGAAGACCTGATCACAGCCGGGATGAACGAGGTCAACAAAAAGGTCAAGGAAACCGCGCAAGCGGAAATGTCCAAATTCACCGGCGGGCTGGACATCCCCGGACTCACTTGAAGACGCCGCCAGAGAATGGGATGAAATCGTGAAGCGCCCTGCGGCTTTACAGGAGTTGATCGCCGAGTTGCAAAAGCTCCCCGGCATTGGGCAGAAAACGGCGGAGCGGTTGTCGTTTTATTTACTGCGCGGCACGAAAGAGCGCGCCCAAAGGCTCGCCCGCGCCGTCGAAGGGCTGAAGGAAAAAATTGTCCTGTGCTCCCAGTGCCACGGCATCGCGGACAAGGATCCCTGCGATATCTGCTCCGACCCGAACCGCAACGCCGCGCAGATTTGCGTGGTGGAAGAGCCGCACGACGTGTACGTTTTTGAAAGCCTGGGCGAGTACAAGGGGCTTTACCATGTGTTGATGGGCGTCATTTCGCCTTTGGACGGTGTCGGCCCGCAGGATTTGACGGTGGATCATTTGAAAAGCAAGGTGGAAGAGAACCCGGCGCGGGAGATCATCCTCGCCACCAACCCGGACATGGAAGGCGAGTCCACCGCCGTGTACATCGCGCGGGTACTGAAACCGCTGGGCGCGAAAGTCACGCGCATCGCGCGCGGTTTGCCGGTGGGCGGGGACATCGAATACGCCGACCCGGTGACGCTGAAGAAATCCCTGGAAGGCCGCGGGCCAGCGTGACGCCAGGCAAGCGCCTGGCCAGCGAGGCGCTGGGGCCAGTTAGTGTAACGTTTAAGGGGAGCGTTTCAGGGTTCGGTGAGCTTGCAACTCTGACTTTTCCACCGGGCGTTGCCCAGCCACCGATGGACACAGATGAACACGGAATTTTAAATAATTCCTCTCCCTTGAGGGGAGCGCTCACGGAGCGACGGGCTGGGCGCGGGTGACAAATGACTCCTCTTAAAAAGATAATGGCTTGACAAGGCGAAGGAATTCATTTAATTTCGACAGCCTGACAAATCCGAATTGAGACCAATACCATTCCGGCGTGGCGCAATTGGTAGCGCAAACGGCTGTTAACCGTTGAGTTACAGGTTCGAGTCCTGTCGCCGGAGCCAGATACGAAAACCCGCTTGCCTTTTTAAGGAAGCGGGTTTTTTTTCGCCCCGCCCTCGGGCCGTCGGGGTTTAAAAAGGAAAAGCTCTCTAGAGCTTTATAACTTATAGAGCTTTAGTGGAACGCACGCCCCAATATGGTCAAAGTCGCTGTCTTTGTGAAGCAGGACGAGGTCGTTCTCAATGCATATTGCGGCGATGATGCAATCGACCGTTTTTCTGACCGTCTTGCCTTTTTTTCTGCAATCCCTGTAAATGTCGGCCGCCTTCAGGTAGGTCTCAACGCCCTTCGGCCTATGGATCGGGAATTCCAGAAGATAGCCCTTCGCTTTCTTGAAGACCTTGTCCTCCTTTATTCCTTGAAGGATTTCGGCAAGGATTATCTCAGTGAGGGAGACGTCCTCTTCTTCTTCGATGAGCCTGTGCAGAGCGCGGCGCTCCCGGGAGTTTGTTCCCTTGAGGAAATCGATCCAGACGCTGGAGTCCACAAGGATCATACCCTGCTCTTCCTCATCTTGGCGAGATCGCCCGCCCATTTTACCTTGCCCTCGAGTTCAAGGATTTTTTTTCGCTTAATTTTGCTCACGAGTTCCTTGAGAGCGTAATTCACCAGCTCCTTTTTGGTCTTCTTGCGGGTGAGTTTTAGCCCTTCGTTCACCAGGGTTTCGTCAAGTTCAATATTTGTTCTTAACATAAGGAGCGCCTCCGCCGCCGTTAATTAATACACCAAATTTAGCATATTTATGTGTATTTGAAAAGAAGCGCAACGGGTTTTTTTCGCCCGGCGTCAAACCAATACGTAAAGTTTTTGTGATAAGGTGAGCGCAAAATTCCACGAGAATCGTTCGATGATTAAATTATTAAGAATAATGGTTCTTGCTCTGGCGCTTTCCCTCGCGGCCTGCGCGTCGTCGGGCAATGGCGGCGGCTCGAGCAACACAGACGATCAGGAAGACCTCCTCATCCGCGCCATCTTCGATCTCGACGAGTTGTTGGACAACGTCGAACGCGGCGTTCCAGAAGCCCTGTTGGCGCGCGCCAAAGGAATCGTCGTCTTCCCCACTCTCTACAAGGCGGGACTCATCGGCGGCGCACAGATTGGACGCGGCGTGGCTTCGGTGCGCTATCAAGGCGACGGTCCATGGGGTCCCCCGGCGTTCGTGCGCCTCAAGGGCCTCAGCTTCGGCTTGCAGGCGGGGGTCAAGTCCATGGACCTGGTACTGCTCGTCATGACCGACCGGGGCGTCAAAAACCTGTTCCGAAAAAGCGCATCGCTGGGCGCCGAGGATTTCGCCCTCGCCGCCGGACCTGTTCGTAAGGATATAGCCGTCAATCCGCTGATTTTTGAAAATGAAAAACGAGCGGTCTATTCGTATTCCTACAACACCGGCGCCTTCGCGGGAACGGCGTTCAACGGCGCGGTGATTTCTCCGGACCACGAGGCGAACCGGGGATATTACAAACGCGCCCTGAAACCCTCCGTGATTCTCCTCTCCCGTTCAGGCGAGAGCTTGCCAGATCAGGCAAAACGATTCGTCCGCGAACTCAACAAACTCGCCCCGGGGAAGCCCCCGGCGGCTAATTAGTGTAACGTTTGAGGAAAGCGGTTCAAGTTTTGGTGAGCTTGCGTCTCAAACCCTGCCCCCCACGGCGAGTGGCGGCGATCCACCGGGGTAGCCCCCGGAGGCAGACTGGCCTCCTTTGCCAGCGGGCGCTTGCCCGCCTGGATTGCTTCGTCGCTTCGCTTCTCGCAATGACGCTAATGTGCGCCAGCCAGGGTAGCCCCCGGAGGCAATAGTTCGCGAATGAGTAATTAATTTTTCAATTGGCGACGCTCCTTTCGATTTTTCTCCTTCCTGAAACCACTCAGAAGTTCGGGTTCCTCGCCCAGCGATTCCTCCTGAAAAAAATTAATTTTTCATCAGCCATAATCTATTGCTTTTCAACAAGTTATAGAGTACAATCCATTTAAATAAATTCCATAATTGTTTTGTCAAATGTCTCAATCTCCATGTTGAGAGGGGTCTCTCCATGGGAAACCGGTTTCCTGAAAGGCTTGGAACGAGGACATTTTATGACCGATAAAAATAAAGAAACCCTGGTCCTGGGTAGCGCAACGGTTTTGATCGTTGCCGTGTTGGCTACGATCTGGGGAATGTTTCTGGACTCGATCGCCCGCAATATGTTGGGCGATCTGGGAGCTTCCGTCGCCGCCGGAATTTTCGTTTTGCTGGGCGCGGTTCTGCCCTTCGTTAAACTGGCAGGCAAGTCCGACGAGCTTTCCGTACTCGAAGACCTGTTGGAAAACGAACGGCGCGAAGCCCAGGTGCTTCTGGACATTTCCAGCAGTATCTTCGTGGTCCTCGATCCCGGTCTCAAGGTCGGACTCGTCAACAAAACCGGTTGCAGGATGCTGGGAATTTCCCAGGATAAAATTTTAGGCAAGCACTGGTTTAACACCTTCGTCCCCGTCGAACAGCGTAGCCGCGCCAAGAATGAATTTTCCGAGGTCCCCGCCGGCAAGGGCGATCTGGTGAAAAAATACCAAAGCCCGATCCTGACCAAATCCGGAAAAGAGATCGTGATCGACTGGCAGATCACCCGACTCAAAGACGCGCAAGGAAATTTATACGCGACCCTGTGTTCCGGATTGGAAAAGAAAGCGCCGGAGGCTCCGTCGGTTCCGCAGATTTCCAAGGACGAGCATAACCAGCAAATCAAAAAACTTTCCGCCGAGTTGGTGATGGTGAGGCGGAAGTTCGAGCAACAGCAGGCGGAAACTGAAACGGTGATGGGAGAGCTGGACCAGTGGGACGCCAGGGAGGAATGGTTGTTGCCCTTATTGGCCCGCGTGGACAAGCTTTCCAAGGAGGAAATCGACCGGAAAATCGAGCATGCGCTGGAAAAATTTGGCGAACGCCATTCCGTGGACTCGGGTTACATCTTCCTGTTTTCCCAGGATGAAACCACCATGGACAACACGCACATCTGGTCCGCTTCGCTGGGCGGCTCGGAGATTGAAAAGCCTACGGGCATTCCTTTGAGCGAGTTTCCCTGGTTCCGCAAAAAAATTCTGGCCCAGGAGGTCATCAACGTTCCCCGGCTGGAAGAGCTTCCGGAAGAAGCCTCCAATGAAAAGCGAGTGTTCGAGTCCCAGGGCATCCACTCCTTTATATACGTTCCCATAGAATTTAATAGAAAACCGGCGGGCTACATCGGTTTTGAGGCGATGCGGACTTTATCCTGGAACGACGAACTCATCGCGCAGATACAGATGATGTCGCGCGTTTTTTCCCTGGCGCTCAAGGGCGAGGCCCCGGGGGTCAGCCCCATGAGCCAGGACGCGGAGATCGAGATCGCTCTGCCCGAAGTGGAGATCGAACCTATCATCGAAATCGCCCCGTCGGACGTCCAGGCCGTTGCGGCCACGGACCCCGGTCCCATTTACCAGAGCCTCCTGCGAAACCTGCCAGAGGGAGCGTTTACGTTTGATCACGACCTGCGTGTGACGGGATGGAACGCCCGTTTGGAAAAAATCACCGGCGTGACCAGCGATCAGACTCTGGATAAAAACCTGTACGACCTGTTTCCCTTCATGATGGACAAGGAAGAAAACGAAGCTATCATCGCCACTCTGGACGGCGAGGAAAGTTTTGCCGAATCGAGTCTCTCGCCCTTTCAGGAAACTCCGGAAGCCGAGCCGACCCTGTACTCCATTCGCCACCTTCCCGTAAAAGACGAATCCGGCGCGATCACCGGCGGCATGGTTTTGATGGCTGACCCGGCAGGCGTAGCGGGCGCGGTGTTCGCGAAAACCGTTCCGATCATTTCATCGGAAGACGCGGCGGCGCAGGAGGAATATCAATACAAGGTTCAGGAATTGACCGAGGAGCTGGAGAAAACCCGCGCCGAATACGACTCCCGGCTGGAAGGCCTCGCGGGCGAAAAAGAAGAACTGGAATCCGAAAAGGAAGCGTATCAGATTCGCATTCAGGAAATTCTTTCCCAGCAACCGGACAAGGAAGGATTCGAGACCGAAAAAGAAGCCCTGCAGATTCGCATCGAGGAGTTGGCGGCGGAGAAGGAAGAAGCCGTGTCCGGCGTTCAGGCGGAGTTGGCAAGGTTGCAGGAGGAAAAGGAAAGCCTGCAAAGCCGCATGGACCAGTTGAGCGCGGAGAAAGAAGAGACTGTGTCCGGAATGCAGGAGGAACTGCGCGTCTGGACCGAGGAAAAGCAGGCCCAGGAACGCCGCATCGAGGAATTGACCGAAGAGTTGGAACAGGCGGCGCAGATTCAAATGGAAGCCGAAACTCAAAGGCAAGCCGTCGCCGAAGAGCTGGAGACCCGAGAGCTGGCGATCGAGTCCGTTCATGCCGAGCGGGAGGAGTTGGAGCAAAAAATAAAAACCATGGACGAAGAGTTGGAAGAGGTCCGTTCCATGCTGGACGCCGAATTAAATTCCAAGCAGAACGAGGAAGAGGTGGTGCAGGAAACGCGCATGGCCCTCGAGGACCAAGTGAAGGAGTTGACCCAGGAACTGGCCGTGGAACAGGCGAAATTGAAATCGCATCTGGAAGAGCGGGAGGGGATGGAACTCGAACTGGCGGACGCCCGCGCGCCGTTCGTCGAGGAAATGAGGGAAATCGAAGCCCGCCTCGAGGAAGAGAGAGCCAAACAGGAAGAACTGGAAGCCGCGCGTCTCCAGGTCGAGGAAGAACTCTTGCAAAGCCGCGAAGCCCTGACCGAGGCGGAAGAGGAATTCGACGAGCGCCTGGAACAACGCACGGAAGAGTTGCAGGGATCCATCGCCCACTTGCAGGCCCAGTTGGAACAAAACGAAACCAAATCTTCCGCCTTGTTCGAGGCGGAACAAAGATACAAGACCCTCGCCGACAACTCCGAGTTGATCGTTATTTATTTGTCTAAAAATCAGATGATCGTGGACTTCAATCAGGAAGCGGAATACGCGCTGGGTTGGCAAAGGGAATTGAACATAGGCGAAACCTTTTTCGACCTGGTCCTGCCGCAGGAAATTCGCGCCACCGTGTCTTCTCAACTCAACGACGAGCTTTCGCACGAGACCAGTTCCCGCTTTGAAAGCGCACTCGACTTGCCGGACGGAGCCATCCATTTGATCCAGTGGACCCTTCTGCGCCAGGGAGAACCGGAAGAGGAGGCCACAAGTTATGTGGCCATCGGGCGGGACGTCACCGATCTCAAGCGCTTCGAAAAAGCCGAGCGGGAAAACGAAGTGTTCATCAGCGCCATCATCGACAACGCCGCCGACGGGTTTGTCACCATCGACGCATCGGGCCGGATAGAATCCATGAACCCCGCCGCCGGGGCGATCTTCGGGCGCTCGGCGTCGAGCATGGTCGGGCAAAACATCGATCAATTGATTCCCGATTCCTTTCTGAGCGATCCGGGCGGGATCGCCAGCCACTACCTGTTTTCCGGTAAATCCATGAGCCACAACCCGGACCCGCACGAAGTGTACGGTCGGAATCCGGAAGGGCAAAAATTCCCCGTCGAGGTTTCGGTGGGCGAGTTGTATATGGAAGGCGAGCGCAAGTACCTGTGCATTCTCCGCGACGCCGCCGCCCAGCGCCGCCTGGAGCAAACCCTGATGGAAAGCGAGGATCGGTTCCGCCAATTGTTCGCCGCCGAGACCGACGCGATTGTGGTGATCGATCCCAACACCCGAAAGTGCATCGACGCCAACGAGTCGGCCCTGGAATTATACGAATACACCCACGACGAGTTTTTAAATCTGACCGCCACGGAAATTTCCGCCGAACCCTCGAAAACTTTGGGGACCCTGGACAACTGGGTGCCGGGGAAAATTCACAAAGCCCCGATGCTGTATCACAAGAAAAAAGAAGGCGTCATTTTCCTGGCCGAGATCGTTTGCGGAACCTTCCGGATGGGCAACGAGTCCAAATTGTTCTGGGTGATCCGCGACGTCACCGACCGCCAGCGGGTCGAGGACTCCCTGAAAGAGAATCAGATACAAATGCAGTTGATCCTGAACGGACTCGACTCCGCCGTTTACATCAAGGACGGGGAGGGCCGGTACGAAATGGTCAACAAGGTGTTTGAAAACCACTTCAACGTGAACCAGGAAAAAATCCGCGGCAAGACCGATCACGAAATCTTCGGCGCCGAGATGGCGGACGAACTGGAGGCGATCGATCAAAAAGTCCGGGAAACCGGAAAGCGAATGGAAACCCACAACTCCATCATCCACGAAGACGGTCCGCACACGTATCACTCCGTCAAGTTTCCCCTGCGCAACTCTTCCGGAAGCATGTACGCGCTTTGCGGAATCGCTTCCGACGTCACCCAGCGCCTGCGCGACGAAGACGACTTGAAACAGTTTCGCCGCCGGATCGAATCGCTGGAAGGTTCCAAGAAAAATTTGGAAAAGGAAATCCACACCATCCTGGAAAACTTTAACGGCGTGGTGTACCTGAAGGACGCCGAAGGGCGGTACAAGCAGGTGAACAAGCAATTCGAGTCGCTGTACAACAAAACCGGACGGGAAATTTACGGCAAGACCGACCTGGAAGTGTTCCCCAAGGAAATCGTCAAGGAGATGTCGGCGCAGGACCGCAAGGTTTTGAATTCCGGAAAGCGGGAAGAATCCGAAGAGAGAGTTTTATATCACGACGGACCGCACACCTATCACTGGACGCGGTTTCCGCTGCGGGATGAAAAGGGCGCTCTCCATTCCGTGTTTGGCATGGGAGTGGACGTCACCGACGCCAAGCGCGCCGAGGAAGAATTGAAGCGTCTGCAAGAGCAGGTGGAAGAGATCGTGGAAAGCCGCATGGCCAAGCTCATGGCCGAGCAGGAACAACTGATCGAGAAAGAAAAAAATTCCGCGGTGGGAGACCTTTCCTCTTCGATCGCCACGCGCGTCAACACTCCTATCCACGGCATCCGCAACGTGTTGGAACAGGTCCGCGACCGCGTGCCCATGGAGGAATATTACTTTGGCCTGGTGGACCTGGGACTGAAAGAATGCGGGCGGGTCACCGACCTGACCGAGCAATTGAAAGCCTGTTTCGGAACCCAACCGGAAAAGCGCTCCGCCGTGAACATTCACGATGCGATCGACTCCGTGTTGGCAGACATGCGCGGGACGTTTGAAACGAGGAAAATCGATCTGGAGAAATACTATTCGCCGGAGGCGTTGCCGGTGCAGGCGAACTTGAACCAGTTGCGCGAGGCGTTGAAAAACATTTTGCAAAACGCCGAAGAAGCCATCCCCAAAGGCAAGTCTGGAATAATAAGGATCGTCACTGAAATGGTGGACGGCGAAACGGCGATTCGCATTCAGGACAACGGATGCGGCGTTCCGCCGAAAAACCTGAAGACAATATTCAATCCCTTTTTCACCACGAAGACCGCAATGAAACGCGCCGGCATGGGGCTGTCCGCCAGTCACGGAATCATTCGCGGGTTGGGCGGGAACATTCAGGCGCAAAGCCAGCCCGCCAAGGGAACGACGATCAGCCTGTTCCTCCCGACGGCGGTGGGCGTACCCGAAACCAATTAACCGGCGAAGGCGCCGGGGCCAGTAAACATAACTTGTATGGGTAAGGCTACAAGCTTGTGAAAGCTTGCGACTCAAACCCTGCCCCCACGGCGAGTGGCGGCGAGGCGCCGCCAGGCAAGCGCCTGGAGGCAGAGTTTAAAACTCCCCCTTGCAAAGGGGGTTGGGGGGATTCTTCCTTTAAAAATTTAAATAGAAAATCTTTTCGACAGGATTAGCAGGATCGCCGGGACCAGTGTTTTTATTATGATAACTTTTTCTTAAACTGCCAACGGCTCGCTGTCAACTTACTACTCCCTCACCTCTCCCGTCATGGGAACGAACACCACGCCGGTCACAAATTCTTTTATCACGCCGGATTTCGTTTTCGTCAGCGTAATCAATTCCTGGGAAAACCTTCCCGACCCTAGGGGCATGACCATGCGCCCGCCGATTTTCAACTGGTCGATCAGCGGTTTCGGTATTTTGGGCGCGGCGGCGGTGATGAGGATCGCGTCGAAAGGCGCGTGTTTCTTCCAACCCCGGTAACCGTCGCCGTGTTTTATTTTAACATTGCGATACCCCAAATACTCCAGCCGTTTCGCCGCCTGGTCCGCAAGCTTTTTGATGATCTCGATCGAATAAACCTCTTGGACAACCTCCGCCAACACCGCCGCCTGATACCCCGACCCGGTTCCAATTTCCAAAACCCGGTCGGTTTTTGAAAGACGGGCGCTTTCGGTCATCAACGCCACGATATAGGGTTGCGAAATGGTCTGGTTTTCTTCGATGGGCAGGGCGGAGTCCGCGTAGGCCCGGTCTTTGTAACGCGCGGTCACAAACCGGGAGCGGGGAACTTTGGCCATGGCCGCAAGAACCCCGGCGTCCTGAATGCCGCGGGCGCGCAGGTCGTCGTCGACCATTCGTTCTATGTCGCGTTGTGAGTCGGTTGAAAACACCGGTAGGGCGCCGGCGTGGAGGAAAAAAATCACGGTCGAGGACAGTAAGAAAAAACCCCTACAACGTGAGACCGTTCTTTTTAAGCCACTCGTCGGAATCGAATCGTTCCTGAAGAAATTGGAGAAACGCTTTTTCATTGTCCGTCAGACGGTCGCCGTCTACAAATTGCGGCGGAGCGGTTTTTTTCTTTTTACCTTTTGAAACGGGTTTCTTTTCGGAAGGCATATCGGGATGTTCCATGTCCAACGAATCCATCAAACTCTGCAGGTTCAAAACCAGAACCATGAAGCTCTGCCCGCAAACCTTCCCGTCCTTTTGGATATCTGAAACAATCTTCCGAACCTTCTGCGATTTCAAAACCGCTTCAGTCAGCGCTTTGGACAGTTTTTCAAAATCTTTTTGGGAGTCGTCAGAATCGCTCACTAAATTCCCCTTTAAAAATAACCGTTAGAAAAACCGCTCCAAAAAAACACTCCGTCTAACCAAGATAATCGGGAATCCCCCGCTTGTCAAGCAATGCCCGGCCAGCGTGACGCTGGACCCAGATGGGCGTAACGTTTAAGGGAAGCGAGTTCAAGTATTGGTGAGCTTGCATCTCCAACCCTTCCACCGGGCGTTGCCCGGTCAGCGTGACGCTGGACCCAGATGGGCGTAACGTTTAAGGGAAGCGAGTTCAAGTATTGGTGAGCTTGCGTCTCCAACCCTTCCACCGGGCGTTGCCCGGTCAGCGTGACGCTGGTCAATATTTTGGGATCGAAGAATCGATCCGGTCGGACCACTCGACAATTCCGCCCTTCATACTTTTGACGTCCTGAAAACCGATTTCCTGCATGGCTTTTACCGCCTTCAGGCTCCTCACGCCGCCTTTGCAATGAACGACGATCTTTTCGTCTTTTTTAAGTCCGTTCAAATGAGCAATGTTTTTTTCCTCGATCAATCCCAGCGGAATCAGTTCCGCGCCTTCGATCCGGCAAATATCGTACTCGTGTTGCTCGCGGCAATCGATCAGCTTGAAAGACTCCTTGCCGTCCAGCATCCGCTTGACCTCTTCGGCGTCGATCTCCAAATGCCCGTTCGACTCGGCGTCTTCGTCGGCGCTCGAGGCCTGGGGAATTCCGCAGAACTGTTCGTAATCGATCAGCGCCTTGACGGTCGGGTTCTTCCCACAGATGGGGCAATTCTCGTCTTTGCGCAATTTCATCTCGCGAAACTTCATGCCCAGGGCGTCAAAAAGAACCAGGCGTCCGGTTAAAACGTCGCCCTTGCCGAGAATGATCTTCAAGGTTTCGTTGGCTTGCAGGCAACCGATTATGCCGCACAAAACGCCCAGCACTCCGCCCTCGGCGCAACTCGGCACCAGGCCCGGAGGCGGCGGTTCCGGATACAAACAGCGGTAGCAGGGACCTTTCTTCGCGTCAAACACCGAGGCCTGGCCCTCGAATTTCAGGATACAACCGTAGATGTAAGGCTTGCCCAGCAAGACACAGGCGTCGTTGGCCAGGTACCGGGTCGGAAAGTTATCGGTGCCGTCCAGGATGACGTCGTAATCCTTGAAAATCTCCAAAGCGTTTTCGGACGTCAGCCGCTCGTTGTAGGTGACCACATTGACGTCGCTGTTGAGATCGTTGATCCGGACTTTGGCGGAATCCACCTTCAACTTGCCGACGGTCGATTCCCCGTGCGCGATTTGCCGTTGCAGGTTGCTGGAATCCACCACGTCAAAGTCGATGAGGCCCAGCGTGCCCACGCCCGCGGCGGCCAGGTACAACGCCGCAGGGGAACCCAGTCCCCCGGTTCCGATGCAAAGCACTTTGGAGTTGCAAATTTTCTCCTGCCCGGCGACGCCCACCTCGGGCAACAATAAATGACGGCTGTAGCGGCCGATCTGGTCCTGAGTCAATGCCATGATTTACCCCGTAAAATTTTGTTGTTCAATAAGGATTAGACGCTATTTTATCAAATTGGTTTCATTCGGGCCAACTTTAATCCAGCCGCCTTCAATCGGTCCGACGTTGCGCTTTGTTGAACGCCTCCTCCAGTCCCGCCACCGCGCCTTGCACCACGCGGTCCTCCAGGCAATAGGAAAGCCGAAAATAACCCGGCGATCCAAAACCTCTGCCCGGCACCGCCAAAACTTTTTCATCCGCCAGCAGACGCGTAAACGCCACCTCGTCCTCAAGAGGCGATTTCGGAAACATGTAAAACGCTCCTTGCGGTCGCACGAGATCGTAACCGATCCGTTGCAACTCGCCGTACAGGAAATCGCGCTTGCGCTCGTATTGTTTGACGTCGATCGCGGCGGATTGCGCTTGGCCGATCGCGCGCTGGATCATCGCCGGAGCGTTCACGAATCCCAGTACGCGGTTGCAGAAGATCAGCCCCGCCATCAGGTTGCCGTAATCTTCGCAAGCGGGATGGGGGACGACGAACCCGATGCGCTCGCCCGGCACGGCCAGGTCCTTGGAGTGCGAGGAAATATAAATACTGTTTTCGTAAAACTCGCAGATGTTGGGCGTCTCGACGCCGTCGAACACGATTTTTTTGTAGGGATCGTCGGAAATCAGATAAATCGCCCGACCGCGCCGGGCCGACCGGCTCTTCAATAAATCCGCCAGTCCTTGCAATATTTCGCGGGAGTAAACGACGCCCGTTGGGTTGTTCGGCGAATTGACGATCACGGCTTTGGTTTTATCGTTGATCGCGGCGTCGATGGCTGGCAAGTCCGGCGTGAAATCGTCGCGGGTCGCGACCGGCGCTATTTTGCCGCCGTGGTTGTCGGCGTAAAATAAATACTCGACAAAGTACGGCGTCAACACGATCACTTCGTCGCCGGGATCGAGCAGGGTTTTTAAAACGATGTTCAATCCCCCGGCGGCGCCGCAGACCATGACGACGCTGTCCCCGGTCAACGGAGTTTTGCACTCCGGCGATAGGGCGTTCGCGACGGCTTGGCGCGTTTCGGGCAGACCGGCGTTGGGCATGTAGCGGTGTAGTCCCGGCGCGGGGTCGCCGGCGGCGGCGATCATGGCGGCCTTCAATTCTTTCGGCGGCTCCATGACCGGGTTGCCGAGCGAAAGGTCGAAAACGTTTTCCTCGCCAAATTCCCGTTTCAGACGAATCCCTTCCTCAAACATCTTCCGGATCCAGGAAGACTGCTCCATGAAGCCTTTTATTTTTCCAGCAATCGCCATGCGTCGGCTCCTCGTATTTTCGTTATTTCGCTATCTGAAAAGTCCATTGAATACCACAAAGGTTTCCGTGGCGCAAAATGTTTCAGGTTCTGACGCCAAATTTGCCCTTGCGCTCGACGACAAATTCACTATGCTTTTTAATTTCAACCCAACGCCGTCTGCGGAAAATTATCATGGCTGAAGAAAACGATTTTGTCATCCAACTGGACCGGGTTTCAAAATTCTACCCGGCGGGAAAGGCCCGAGTGAAAGCCCTCGACGGCGTTTCGCTGGAGGTGACGCGCGGCGAATTTGTCTCCGTGATCGGTCCCAGCGGCGGCGGCAAGACCACGCTCCTCAACTGCATCGCGGGACTGGACCATCCAGACGAAGGAGAAATTTTTCTCAACCGCCGGCCGATTTCCAAAATGGACGACGCCCAACTCACCGCGCTGAGGCGATGCGAGATCGGTTTTATTTTTCAATTCTTCAATTTGCTCCCCACACTGACCCTCTGGGAAAATGTGGAACTGCCGCTCCTGCTGGGCGCCGCAGGCAAACGAAACGAAGATAATATCCAACGCCTTCTGGAATACGCCGGACTGGACCACCGGGCGCAGTCCTTCCCCGCCGAGCTTTCCGGCGGCGAAATGCAACGCGTGGCCATCGCCCGCGCGCTGGTCCACGAACCGTCCATCATTCTGGCGGACGAGCCGACTGGCAATCTCGACACGGAAAACGGGGAAAAAATTCTCGCCCTCCTCGCGCAGGTGTGTAAGGACTTCAAAACCACCATCCTGCTGGTCACGCACAACCCGCAGGCCGCCGCCCTGGGACAGCGTTGTTTTGAAATCCGCGACGGCGTCATGCGGAACGGACGTCCCCTGTCCGCAAACCCTGCCCGCTGACGGACTTCCCGATCATGAAACGCGCCGTCCTGTTGCGGGAACTGTTCAAAACCCTCATCGTGCGTCCCCTGCTGGGCGACCCGTTTCGCACCGCGATCACCATATTCGGCGTCGCCATCGGCGTCTCGGTTTTTTTGAGCGTCCAACTGGCCAATCGCCAAACCTTATTGTCCTTTAAAGAGAGCGTCGATCTCGTGCTGGGCCGGGCCGACGCGACCATCCACGCCGACGGACTGGCGTTCGACGAAAAATATTTCGCCGACCTGTTCGCGCTCCGCCAATGGGTCAAAGCCTACCCCGTGATCGAAGGCTACGGCGTGGAACCCCAATCCAACGAGGTGGTGGAGATCATTGGAACCGATCTTTTGCAGGACAGCGGCGTCCGCGATTTTTCGCTCAAAACGGTGGAGAAGGATCTCAAGGGACTCGTACCGCTGGTACTGGATCCGGCGGGGATCATCCTTCCGGAAAAGTTCATTCCCGGATCGAGTTTTCAGCCGGGCGACGAAATTATTTTCCGAATTCGCGGCAAGGAACAAACGCTCCACGTCAACGCGGTGTTGGAAAGCAAGGGAATCGCCAAGGCGCTGAACGGCAACTTCGGGATCATGGATATCGCCGCCGCGCAGTTGGCGTTCGGCAAGGTGGGCAAGCTGGACCGCATCGACGTGATGTTTTTGAAAGATAAAAATTTCGAGCGCATGCGCAAAAAAATTTCCGAAGTTTTGCCGGAATTTTTGCGCGTGGACCGGCCCGAGCGGAAAAACCGGCAGGTGGAAAAAATGTTGCGGGCGTTTCAATACAACCTGTCCGCGTTGAGCTTTGTCGCTCTGCTGGTGGCTCTCTATTTGATCTACAACATGATCGCCCTCTCCGTAGTGCGGCGGCGAAACGAGATTGGAACCTTGAGGGCGCTCGGCGCGTCGCCGTGGATGATCGCTGGAATTTTTATACTGGAAGCGGGGATTCTGGGCGTTGCCGGGTCCCTGATCGGGATTGGACTCGGTTATTATTTCGCGCAGTTTTCACTGCAGGCCATTTCCCTGACGGTCAACAACCTGTACACGCCGTCCGCCGTCGAACAGGTTCCCTTCGCCTGGGAGCAGGCGATACCTTATTTTATCCTGGGAGTGGGCCTTTCCCTGGTCTCCGCGCTGATCCCGGCGCTGGACGCGGCAAAGACCCCGCCCACGCTGGTGATGCGGCGCGGCAGTTACGATCTTAAAATTTTTCGCGGCAATAAAACCTGGAACCGCTGGGGGATGATCGCTCTGGGCGCGGCGGGCCTGAGCGCCTGGATTCCGCCGATCGGTAACTTTCCCTGGTTCGGTTTCTTTTCGGTTTTTCTGCTCATTCTCGGATTGTCGTTTTTGTCGCCGCAGGCTTTGCTGACGGCGCGCAACTGTCTGCGCGGCTTTTGCAAACGCCGCTTTGGCGGCGAAGGTCTGTTGGCCTGCATGAACCTGGCGCAAAACGTGGGGCGCAACGCCATCTCGGTTTCCTCCCTGGCCATCGCGTTCATGATGATCGTCAGCATGACGATCATGGTGAATAGTTTCCGCCAGACGGTGGTGGTGTGGATCGGGCAAACCCTGCGCGCCGACCTGTTCGTGCGTCTGGCGGCGGGCAAGAACATCGACTACCAGTACACGCTTCCGGAGCGGTTCATCGACGAGTTGAAAAAAACGCCGGGCGTGGCGGACGTCGATATGTTCCGCGCCGTCAATATCACTTATCACGACCAGCCGGCCATCCTGGCCTCAGGCGACGTTTCGGTCTTGTCCGGTTACGGCAACCTGGTCATGAAAACCGGACCGCCGACCGACGAGTTGGCGGCGCTCATGGTGAACCAACCGCGCGGCCTGGTTTCGGAAGCGTTTTCGTTGAAGCACGGCGTCGGCGTCGGCGACACAGTTTCCATCAACGCGCCCGGCGGCGCGCTGGATGTGGAGATCGTCGGGGTGTATTACGATTATTCGCAGGAGAGGGGATATCTGGTGATCGACCGGACGGTGTTCGTCGAGCGCTTCAACGACAGTTCGTTGAACAGTTTTGTGGTTTACCTGCAAGACAAAAGCCGTCTCGGCGACGTCCGTAAAGCCGTCGCGCAAACCATCGGCAAGGAATACCGTCTGCTCATCCGCTCCAACGCGGAACTCAAAACCGAGGTGTTGAACATTTTCGACAGGACCTTCGCAATCACCTATTCGCTGGAAATCATCGCGGTGGTGGTGGCGGCGCTGGGATTGTTCAACACGCTCGTCTCTCTCGTCATCGAACGCAAACGGGAGATCGGGATCTTGCGCATCCTGGGCGCGGCCCGGGAGGGCGTGAAGCGCATGGTCATGATCGAGGCGGGAATATTAGGATTGATCGGGGCGTTGATGGGTCTGGCGGCGGGAACGGCGGTTTCGTTTATCCTGATTTACGTGATCAACAAACAGTCGTTCGGCTGGACCATCCAGGTTTATTTTCCCTACGCGACGATTTTCGCGGCGACGGTTTTGTTCTGGATCGTATCGGCCCTGGCGGGATTGTATCCGGCGCGCCTGGCCGAGAAAACCGACCCTATCGAGTCCGTGCGTTCGGAGTGACCGGCCAGCGAGTGGCGGCGAGGCGCCGGGGCCAGTAAGGCGCCAGGCAAGCGCCTGGAGGCAATAGGGCGTAACTTTTTTGGGTAACGCTACAAATTTCGGAGGGCTTGCAACTCAAACTTTTCCACCGGGCGTTGCCCGGCCAGGCAAGCGCCTGGAGGCATTATCCCCCCCTGCAAGGGGGGTTAGGGGGTTCTTCCTCTAAAAATTTGAATGGTCAGCGAGGAGCAGTTTCAAAAAGAAAAACCGAGTCATTAAGTTTTTAAAGGAGGAATCACCCCAGTCCTCTTTGCAAGAGGGAGCCAAGAACGTTTCTGTCATTCTTCGGGGAGATGTGGGCGGACGTCGAGGATTTTCATTTGCAGTTTTTCGCGTCCGCTCCAGTCGTTGATTTGCAATTCGTAAACCAGATCGAATGTTTCCGCGTCGGCATCCAAACCTTCAAAAACCTGATTCATATAAAACGCCACCGCCTCCACGCTTGCGCCGCCCTGACCAACGTTGAAACGGGCGTGCGCCTGATCCCTCCCCATTCTGCGCAGGTTGCGAACCGTTGCCCCCCGCGTCAGAAAAACCGGCAGAGGATTGCCCTGGCCATAAGGCTCGAGCGCCGCCATGTCGCGGTAAAGTTCCAGGGTAAGCTCGGGACCCTCCAGAGCCGCGTCGATCTTAAGAGTTTGAATCAGGGAGTCTGCGTTTAAAATCCGGTCGCCGACGCGGTTCATGGCGGCGCGGAAATTTTCGACGTTGTCCGCTTTGATGTTCAGTCCCGCCGCGTAGGCGTGGCCGCCGAATTGATCCAGAAACTCCGAGCATTCCTGA
This sequence comes from Nitrospinaceae bacterium, assembly GCA_029261575.1. Classification (GTDB taxonomy): domain Bacteria; phylum Nitrospinota; class Nitrospinia; order Nitrospinales; family JACRGP01; genus JAJDBB01. The sequence goes on from JAJDBD010000019.1 coordinate 20,922, forward strand.
AACGCCCGGAACAGATTGAACGCCGGAATGCTGCGCGCCGATCCCTTGCCGACGCCGTCGTCCAAAGCGATCAGGACCGTGGGACGATAATTGACTTGCGTCAGGCGGGCGGCGACGATGCCGATCACGCCTTTATGAAAATTTTCCGAAGCCAGAACGATCACCTTGTCGCGTTCCAGGTCCACCTCGCGTTCCATCAAATAATCGGCTTCCTCCTGCGTCCACTTCTGGATCTCTTGCCGTTCCTTGTTGACCGCTTCCAGTTCCTGCGCCAGTTTCCGCGCCTCGGCCGGGTCGGTCGCCGTGAGAAGATGAAGGCCCGCGTCGGCCTTGCCCAGCCTGCCCGCCGCGTTCAGGCGCGGTCCCAAAACGAAACCGACCGAGCGGGCGTCGACCTCCCCGTTCAAACCCGCCACGGCCTTGAGCGCGGCCAGGCCCGGTTTGAGGCTTGACGACATCATCTCCAACCCGTGCCGGGCGAGGATATGATTTTCGCCGGAGAGCGGAGCGACGTCGGCGATGGTCCCCAACACAAACAAATCCAGATGATTTTTCAAACGCGGGAGCCGGCTTTTTTCCCACCCGGCTTCGAGAAGGGCGGAGCGCACGGCGACGGCCAATTTAAAAACGATGCCCACTCCGCTCAAAAACCGGAAGGGATACGAACAGCCCGGCTGGTGCGGATTCAATACCGCCACGGCTTTGGGCAGGCCCTGTTCGCCGATCTGGTGATGGTCGGTCACGATCACGTCCAGGCCCAGTTCCCTCGCGTAGGCGACTTCGTCGACGGCGGTGATTCCGCAATCGGCTGTGATTATTAATCCGCTTCCGCGCGACTTGATAGTTTCGACGGCTCCTTTGTTGAGTCCGTAACCCTCCTCCATTCGATTGGGAAGGTAATGCGAATGCGGGACGCCGAGGTCGCGGAAAAAGTGCGTCATGAACGCCGCCGAGGTGATGCCGTCCACGTCGTAGTCGCCGAACACGGTGATATTGTCGCCGCGCTCAATGGAGCGGAGGATGCGGTCGACGGCTGTCCTCATGCCCAGCATTAAAAAAGGATCGTGCGTGTTCGCCAGGTCGGGATTGATCAGATAGTCCGCCTCCTGAATGGAAGCGACGCCGCGATTGGCCAACAGGGTCGCGACCCGCAGCGAGACGCCGAGTTCCGTCTGGAGTTCGGCGGTCCACGCCGGGTCGGGTTGCGCCAGGGACCAGCGTTTGTTTAATAAAGAAAGCATTGGAAAGCGCTCAATGTCCGGCGAGGGCGCCGGAGCCAGCCGGGGTAGCCCCGGAGGCGAATTTGTCAGGCTGAGCCTGTCGAAGCCCCCTCACCCAGCCCTCTCCTCCTTCGGCAAGCTCAGGACAAGCTTTCAGGGGAGAGGAATTATTTAAATTCTATCCGTGTTCATCGGTGGTTGCTGTTTTAATCGCCTCCAGGCGCTTGCCTGGCGGCGAGCAGAGAAATTCCTTCACGCCTTTAAAGGTGACCCGGTGCGCGGGACAGGGTCCCCATTGCCGGATGCTGTCCCGATGCGCCTGCGTCGGATACCCCTTATGTTTCTTGAAACCGTATTGCGGCCAGGCGCGGTCGATCTCTTCCATGAGCCGGTCGCGCGTGACCTTGGCCAGCGTCGAGGCGGCGGCGATGGAATGCGACAGGCTGTCTCCCTTGACGACGGTTTGCTGTTCGATGACCGAATCGATTCTCTGGTTGCCGTCGATCAACAAATAGTCGGGAGCGGGGTTCAATTGTTCGACCGCGCGTTTCATGGCGAGGAGGGCGGCTTGCAAAATATTTATTTCGTCGATGATCTTTTCGTCCACCACGCCGACGCCATAGCTCAGCGCGGTTTGTTTTATGATTGGAAACAATTCGTTGCGTTTGGCCGGGGAGAGTTTTTTGGAATCGTCCACCCCCTCGATGCGAAAATCGCGCGGGAAAATAACCGCCGCCGCGACCACCGGTCCCGCCAGCGGGCCGCGTCCCGCCTCATCCACCCCCGCAATGGCACCGTAGCCCAGCGCGGTCGCTTGCGCTTCAAATTGCAACATGTTTCCTCCTTAACCGGATCATAGGTTATCCCGAAAGGACAGGCAACTAAAAGTTGCCGGGGAAATTTTAATTGCGCGTCGGGCTTTTCTCAAAGGCGATTTTGTTTTATATTTGAGGACAATCCATTCAAATTTAACCCCATAGGCCGTCATGAAAACTACCAGGTTACTGAAAAACTTTCAAAATCGTCATTGCGAGCGGAGCGAAGCAATCCAGAAAGCTGGATCGCCGCGCCGCCACAGGGCGGCTCGCGATGACATTCGGAGTGAAGGACTCAGAACGACATGCAAAATAGTTTTTCAGCGCCCTACTACTTTGGCTTTTGCCCTGTCGATCCTCTTTTTACTTTCCGGATGTAGCTCTACGCCCGTGTCGAACCGGTCCGCGCTTATTCTGGTGCCGTTTTCCCAGGAAGTTTCGCTGGGGGAAAAAAGTTACGAGGAGATTTTAGGGAAGGAAAAATTATCGACGGACAAAGACCTCACAGCCGCGGTCGAACGGGTGGGCCTTAGAATCGCCCGAGTGAGCGACATGCCGAAACTGAACTGGGAAGTCAGTTTGATAGAGTCCGACCAGCAAAACGCCTTTGCGCTTCCGGGAGGCAAGATCGCCGTGTACACGGGGCTGATTCCCGTCTGCGAAAACGAGGCGGGACTGGCCGCAGTGCTTGCCCACGAGGTCGCCCACGTCATCGCACGGCACGGGGCGCAAAGGATGTCCAACGATTTGATCATGGACACGGCGCTGATCGGCGCGGCTGTCGGCGTGGGGAAAAGCCAAAATAGCCAACTGATACTGGGGGCGTTGGGCCTGGGGGCGTATTATGGAATCTCGCTTCCCTACAGCCGCGCTCACGAGGCGGAGGCCGACGAAATCGGTTTAACCTATATGGCCCAGGCCGGTTACGACCCGGACGAGGCGGCGCGATTCTGGAAACGGTTTTCCGCTAAAAAGTCCGGGGCGCAGGTTCCCGAATTTCTATCCACGCACCCGTCCGACGCGACGCGGATCAATAAAATCCAAAGCTTACTCCCCAACGCCCGCAAGAAATATAAAGCCTCCAAAACCCAATACGGACTGGGCGAGAAACTGTAATCAGTCGGCCAGTTTTAGAACTACGGGCGAGCGCCGGCGAGTCCGGCATTAATTAAAGTCGGCGGTCATTCGTTCTACTTCTTCCTCGGCCGGGGTCAGGGTTTTCGGGTCGTACCCCAGGTCCTCGACCATTTGGGCAAAATAGAAATAGTTCATTGCGTTTTTCAACGCCTTTAGAGCCTGGGCCGGGGAGGTTGGGTCATGGCTCAGGGGAGCGGCTTCCGCGCAGAACTCCTGGGCAGGAGGAGCCTGTCCCAGGGGCGCTATATTGCCCTGCGGACCTGGGGCGTCTTGCATCCGCTTGCGCCTTCCCAGGTCGCGGATTTCCAAAGCGGCGTATTCGCGGCATTTTTCCTGCAGGAGGATGTTTTTATCCCAGGGGACAAGCCGGTCCCAATCGGCTTTCCGGTTTTTTTGCGATTTAGGTTTCAAGCTTAGTAAAACGTCCTTCTGCCTTGCGGCGTAAACCGCCGGCATCCGTTTCGCCCGCTCTTGCCTGACCTCTATTATCCGGGTCATATGTTCTTTACGAAACTCCTCGTCGGAACGCAGGCGCCTTTTTAACCGGCGATAATCAAGGGCCAGAATTTCCTTCCGGGTGTGCTCCTGGAGAAACTTGAAAATCTCGTACGCGTCCACGAGGGCCAGTGATTTCGCGCGTTCCACCATGTGGGCGTAACGTTTTTCATCCCGTTGTTTCAGCAGAGGAAGTTTAGGGTACACCGTAGCTACGGTCGCGAGGAGGGTTAAAAGCAGACCCAGGGCCGTGAGGAGGGAAAAATATTTTAAAACCGCGAGCGCTAATTGTTTCAAGATAACAAACCAAGCGTTTAAATTTTTAGCGGCCGGGCAACGCCCGGTGGAAAGGTTTGAGATGCAAGCTCACCGAAGCTTGAACCGTTTTCCTTAAACGTTACACTAATTGCCCCCACGGCGAGTGGCCAGGCAAGCGCCTGCCAGCGTGACGCTGGACCCAATAGGCGCAACTTATACCGGGAACGCTGCGAATTTAGGAGCAATTGTATATCAAACGCCACCGGGAGCTACCCCGGCGCCGGTTATTCGTCGGAAGGCAATTTGACCATCTCAAACCAATAACTGTGAATCACCTTCAACAAACTCACCATGTCTTCAAATCTTAACGGTTTTTGAAGGAAAGAGTTGACGCCTAATTCGTAGGTGAGGCGAACGTCGTCGCTGGAATTGGAGGTGGTGAACACGACCACGGGGATTTTTTTCAAGCGCGGGTGAGCCTTGATTTCCTGTAAAGCCTCGCGTCCGCCCTTTTTGGGCATGTTCAGGTCCAGAAGAATCAGGGAGGGCGCGCCGCCGTCTATTTTCCCTTGATCCTGGGCGAAAAGAAGCTCCATCAACTCCTCGCCGTCTTTCACGCGCTCTAAAATGGAGTCCAATTTGGCATGCTCCAGGGCTTCTTTTAACAGGAAAAAATCGTCATCGTCGTCCTCGGCGATGAGAAGCCGAACCGGCTTTAAATCAACATTCATAGCATGTGTTTCAACTTTTAACGTGAAAAAAACCAAGCCGACAAGAGTTCAGAAAACTCAAATGCGGTATATCTATTTTAAGAGCGCTGAGGGGAGGAAGGCAATATATAAAACGCGCTTCGCAGTAGCGAAGTTTTAATAGGAAAAGCTTCTAGTGCCGAAAATGGCGCATACCGGTGAAGACCATAGCCATGCCGTTTTCGTCGGCGGCCTGGATCACTTCTTCGTCGCGGATGGAGCCGCCGGGCTGGATCACGGCGGTGATTCCGTTTTCGGCGGCGGCGTCGATGGAATCGCGGAAAGGGAAGAATGCGTCGGAGGCCATAACGCTTCCGGCCACCGGTTGTTGCGCTTTAGAAATAGCGATTTTTGCCGAGTCTACCCGGCTCATTTGCCCGGCGCCCACGCCCACGATTTCATACCCTTTGGCGTAAACGATGGCGTTGGATTTTACATGCTTGGCCACCGTCCAGGCAAAACGCAAGGATTCCATTTCTTCTGAGGTAGGTTCTCTTTTTGTGGCCGTTTTAAGGTCTTCGGAATTATAAATCTTGCTATCCGAACTTTGAACCAAAAGACCGCCACTCACTTTTTTCATTTCAAAAGACGTCGATTCCTTGTTTTCGGGCACGCAGGGCATTTCCATGACCCGCACGTTCTTTTTGGCCGCAAACAGTTCCAAGGCGCGCGGGTCGAATCCGGGAGCGACGACCACTTCCACAAAGTTTTTCAAAATCTCTTCGGCGGTTTCCGGGGAGACGGACTGGTTCAAACCGATCACGCCGCCAAAGGCCGAGACAGGGTCGGTCTCCCGCGCTTTGACGAACGCCTGGAGCTGATCCGCGTCCAGGGCCGCCCCGCAGGGGTTGGAATGTTTCACCACCACCGCCGCGCAGGTTTTAAATTCCGTGACCAACTCCCAGGCGGCGTTCATATCCAGGATATTATTATAGGATAGCTCCTTGCCCTGAATTTGTCGGGCGGAAACGATATCCGAAGGCAGGGCGCGGGAGTCTTTGTAGTAGGCGGCGGATTGATGCGGGTTTTCCCCGTAGCGCAGATCCTGAATCTTGGCGAAGGGATATTGAAAGACCGGGCTGAACGCGCTCGCTCCATTTTGTTGCTTGGAGAAATAATCCGCAATCAAGGCGTCGTAACGCGCCGTGGCGGCGTAGGCGTCCCGGCTCAGGCGAAACCGGGTGTCCGGCAAGAGATCACCGCCGTTGTCTTTCATCTCGCGCAGGACGGTTGCGTAATCTTCCGGATTCACGACCACCGCCACGTCTTTGAAGTTTTTCGCGGCGGAACGGATCATCGCCGGCCCGCCGATGTCGATATTTTCCACTGCGTCTTCCAGCGCGCAATCCGGTTGGGCGACCGTCGCCTCGAAGGGATATAAATTGATCGCCACCAGGTCGATGGGCTTGATGTCGTGATCCTGCATCGCCTGCATGTGGGAGTCGACGTCGCGGCGACCGAGGATCGCGCCATGGATTTTCGGATGCAGGGTTTTGATCCGCCCGTCCATCATTTCCGGAAAGCCGGTGTAGTCCGAGACCATCGTCGCGGGAACCTGGGCGTCCAGCAACAGTTTCGCCGTGCCGCCGGTGGACAAAATTTCCACCCCTGCGGCGTGGAGGCTTTGGGCGAATTCCACGATACCCGTTTTGTCGGAAACGCTTATTAAGGCGCGTTTGATTTGCGGCATTCAGCTTTACTTTTTAGGCGGGTTATCCTGCTTGGGTTTGTTGATCAAAAAATCGGGAGTGAGCAATTGGATGATTTTGAGCATCCAAACCGGAAAGCTGCCGAAATATTCAAACAATCCCGGTTCGGGGGCGGGGGGCAATGATTTTGGTCCTTTTCCTGGGGCCTTGGTTGTAACCATTCTGAGACGCCTCTTGTTTAATGTATTCGATTCAACCTTGCGGAATTTGTCTGGGGTACGCGCCGAATACTACTATTTTTTCCTGGATATTGGAACCAAAAAACGCCAGGCCAGCGCCTGGAGGCATATAGTGTAACGTTTAGGGGAAGCCGTTCAAGGTTCGGTGAGCTTGCATCTCAAACTCTTCCACCGGGCGTTGCCCGGCCAGCGTGCCGCTGGACCCAGTGTTTTGAAATGGATATTATCCGTGTTTATCTGTGTTCATCGGTGGTTACTGCTCTTTAACTGCCTCCGGGGCTACCCCGGTTGGATTAGGAGTCCGCGGGTGAAGCGCCACTCGATCGGTTTTTTGAAATCCAGGCAGGCAAAATGGGC
>JAJDBD010000020.1 GCA_029261575.1 Nitrospinaceae bacterium
TTTCCTGGACGGAGCGGACCACGGCCCTGCCCGCCCGCGCGTTGAAACGCTTCTGTTCGTCGTAACCCAAAACGATTTGCCAGGCGTCTTCTTCGTACTGTTCCGCCAGTGGCAGGGCCACGTCGTCCAACATCCACCGTCCGTGCCGCTCGTCTTCCTTGATGTGTAAATCCCAATAACCCACCGCGTCGGCGCCCAATCCCAAACGCTCTCCCGCCCGCTTCAGTATCCCAAACGACGCGGGGGCCGAGGTTTCGAAGTACAGCAATCCGCCGACATAACGAAGAAAATTCCTTTTATGCTCGGAAAGCGCAAAGCTGAGATTGATATTCGCCAACACTTCCCAGGGGACGGAATCAAAATAAGCCTCGGGTTGCGCGTCCATACCCAACTCTTCCAGCATGACGGCGAAAAAGGTGGAATGCTTCCGCGCCAGGCGACCGCCGCCGTACTCTTCCAGAAAAATTCGCGTGAGCATGGATTGCACTTCGTTCCCGACGCCGCCTTGAACCCGCGAAAGCTGACTCGCCTCCACCAGGCCGTTCAGCGACGCGATGGCCATCACCTGGCAATATCCCGCCGAGTCCATCTGGTCGCGCAGGTACAAATCGGCCGGCGACGGCGCGGGGTCCAGGTCGGCCTCGGTTCGGTCTTTCAGCGCCTTTTTTACCGCCGTCGACGTTAGCGACTTGACGGACAGATCGTTTTCTTCCCACGACTGCCAGGCGGATTCAATTTGCTTGCGGATCGAAAAAACGTAGGCGGAATCTTCGTTGACGTAGTTCTCCAGGTCGTCGTACCAAAAAAGTTTCAACCGGTTGACGCGATAAAGAATGCGTTGGAGAAAAAGGTGGGACTCTCGCGAATCGCCCAGATTATTGAAGGCGTCGTTTAAAGCGAATCTCAACTCGTTTTCAAATTCTTCCGTCAGCGAGGGGTCTGCGGCGATTTCCCGGTCAAGGTTCTCCCGTTGCAAAAGCTGAACGAATTTGGCTTCGCCCTCGTTAAACCCCGTCTTTGACGAATAGACTGGATCGCTTGTTTTCAGTTTCATGGATTTGATGGGATTTGGATTTTGGATAAATAATGGCGTTCAAAATTATAACAAACTACGACAAAAAACCCAACCCACCCGGAAGACAGGAGGCGGTAAACGTCCAGAATCAGGACGGAACGACGATCAAACCAGGTGAACCTGGACGATGTGATTGATCGGGGCGGTTTCGGCGGTTTTGCGTTTGGCGCGAAGGACGAAGGTCTGGCCGTCTTTGGCGGCTTTGGGCAGGAAAAACTTGATCGGGCCTTCGTGGGTTTGCAGGGTCAACACCTTGCCGTTTTCGACAAATTTTCGCGGGGTCTGAATCTTGTACCTTAAATTTTGCCCTGCCCCTCCCTCCCCCGCTCCCTCGCCTGTAATTTTGGGTTGGGGAACGATTTGAATATTTAGTAATAAGTCGCCACGGACGCCGTTCAGTAGGCCCGCCTCGCCTTTTTGAGGAACCTTCACCACCAGACTGCTCCAGTCCTCGAACGGGACGTCGACCTCCAGAGTTTCCCGCCCGGAGCGTATTTTAACTTTCCCCTTATCGGTAACGTTTTTGGCGTCCACCTGCAGGGTTTTCATGACGTCTCTTGGGAATAAAAATTCGTCGCAGGTATTGGCGTATTTGCCGACCCTCTTTTTAGCCCGCATCAGCGCCTGGCCAAAATCTCCAAACAGCAATCCCCTCCAGGCCTGCGATTGGTTTCTCCTGGACGCCTCCAGCGCCGGAGGTTCGAGTTCGGATTTTAATATCTGGTAGGCCCGGTTGATTTCCTTGATTCGGGTTTCCGCTTCGGCGTCGCCGGGACGCCTATCCGGATGAAATTGCTTGGCGAGAGCGTAATAGGATTTTTTTATAGCGTCCCACTCCGCGCCGGGAGGCAGTTCCAGCGTCTTTAAGCTTTCAGATAAATTTTGTGTGCGGTCGGACATGGAATCGAACATTTTACAAGACATTGGTTAATAGTTGAATTATCATTCTATTTTATATAAAAACTGAAGTGGCAGGTAAAAAATCAGCGTCCCCGCCTATCCAGTCCGGGCCATAAAGCCGCAAACCTCTCTATCGCCGTCGATCATGATCAACATCATTGGATATCCCGAAGCCAGACTGGCCCTCCTGTTTTCCGAGTGGGACGAAAAGACCTACCACGTCCGCCAGGTGTTGAACTGGATTTACCATCACGGAGCCGAGGATTTTTCGGTCATGACCAACCTGTCAAAATCCTTGCGGGCCAAATTGACCGACTATTTCTTTATCGGCTTTCCGCGCATAGAAAAAAAGACCGTATCGAAAGATGGGACCACAAAATATCTTTTTTGCCTCGAGGACGACTCCAGAATAGAAAGCGTCTGGATTCCCGACACAGGCAGGAAAACCCTTTGCATATCCACTCAGGTGGGATGCCGCCTGGCTTGCACGTTTTGTTTAACGGGGACTCTAGGATTGAGGAGAAACCTCACCGCCGCCGAGTTTATCGGGCAATACATGGCGGTCAATCAGGTTTTGCCGGAAGAGGACCGGATCACCAACGTCGTTATCATGGGCATGGGCGAACCGCTGGACAATTACGAGCCGGTAGTCGACGGCCTTCGCCTGATGGTTTCCCCGGAGGCGATGGCCATTGGAAACCGGAGAATCACCTTGTCGACTTCGGGACTGGTGGATAAACTTGAAAAATTTCAGGACGAAGATATCCATGTGAACCTCGCCGTCTCGCTGAACGCCACTGAGGACTCCACCCGCGACGCCATCATGCCGATCAACAAAAAATATCCCATTCGGGTATTATTGGAACGCCTTCGCCAATACCCGTTGAAAAAAAGAAGGCGCATTACATTTGAATATGTTTTACTCAAAGGCGTGAACGACACGCCGGAGGACGCCGTGCGGCTGGCGAAATTGTTAAAGGGAATTCCCTGCAAGATCAACCTGATCGCTTTCAACGGTTTTGAAGGCGCCGATCACCAATCCCCTTCGCGCGCAAATGTTCTGGATTTCCAGAATTATCTGATATCAAAAAATTATACCGTGTTCATCCGGAAACCTCGCGGGGACGACGTCCTGGGCGCCTGCGGTCAACTGGCCGCCGAGACTCTCGCGGTTTCCTGACAGTTTCCAAATTTGTCACGCTGAGCCTGTCGAAGTATATTTAGCAACCCGTCAGATCAAATTTTTCTATAATGATTTTATCTCAACCTCCCACCACGCTTGATATTTCCGTGGTCGTCCCCATTTACAACGAAGAAGAAACCCTCCCCCTTTTGCACGAGGAGTTGGAGAACTGCCTGCCCGCGCTGAACAAGTCTTACGAGATTATTTTTGTCGACGACGGGAGCCAGGACGGCAGTCGCGAGGTCATGCTGGATTTAAAAAAGAAGAATTCCAGGCTACGGGTTCTGCGGTTTGCGCAAAATTTTGGTCAAACGGCGGCGTTCGCCGCTGGCTTCGAAGCCGCCCGGGGCGCCGTTATCGTCACTCTGGACGCGGATTTGCAGAACCATCCCAGAGACATACCGAAGCTTCTGGAGAAAATCGGCGCGTACGACGTGGTGTGCGGCTGGAGAAAAAAGCGCAACGATCCCTGGATCAAAAGGGTATCATCCAAAATCGCCAATTCCGTGCGCAACCGGTTGAGCGACGAGGATATTCCCGACACCGGATGTTCCCTCAAGGCGTTCAAGCGTGAATGCTTTGCACCGATCAAACTTTATAAAGGGTTGCATCGTTTCTTCCCGACGCTGATGAAGATGGAGGGATTTCGAGTGACCGTGGTCGAGGTGGGGCATCATCCCCGCAAGTTTGGTAAATCCAAATACAACATCCGAAACCGGGTGTTTTCTTCTTTCAAGGACCTGTTAGCCGTGCGCTGGATGAAAAAGCGTCAATTAAAATACAAAATTATCGAGGAGGATTGATCCCCGTGACCGCAACGCATTGGATCGCTATTGGCCTGGTGGGCCAGGCCTGTTTTTTTATGAGATTTTTTATCCAATGGCTGGCGTCGGAAAGGAAAAAGGAAAGCACCATTCCCGTTCAGTTCTGGTATTTTAGCCTGGGCGGCAGTTTCATTCTTCTGACCTACGCCATTCATCGCGAAGACCCGGTATTCATTCTTGGTCAAAGTATGGGTTCCATTATTTACATTCGCAACCTGATGTTAATCTCCAACAAGAAAAAGGCGCTCGACGGCTAAACCATGAAAATCTGGAAATTAAGACTGATCGGTCTGGGTTTAATGATAATCGGCGCAGGGCTGTTTATCTGGTCCGTGAAATACATTGCTTCCGAGTGGCCGCAAATATTCGTGGGCGTGCTTTCGGTATTTTCCGCCGCCATGGGTTTTGGCCTGCTCATCATGCCAGAGGAAGACCCCAAAAACCCGCCCTCCTCCTGATACCCCAATCCTCTCCCGGCGCCCCGGCAATTCCAAGGCCGGAAAGCAGATAAATTCCCGTATTATCAGGCTTTTGCCGACCAAAATTTTCTTGACTTTGCGTCGACCCATATGCTATTTGTCATGTCTTTTTTAAAGCGTTAGCAAAATTTTTTGGTTGAAGCCACCGGCTTTGCGATTCTGTTTGCCATAAAGCTTAAACGAAAAGTCTAGCGGGCAAATTCCCCCGATCTATCTAAACTTTTAAAAGAGACCCTCAACATGGAAATATCATCCCCCATTAAACAACCCTCCCCCTTCTTAAAGATTGTTTTTGGGCTGATCCTGGTTTTTGGTCTGGTGAGTTTTTCGCCCCTGTCTTTTTCCGGCTTTGACGTTTCATCCATTTTAGGCCCGCAATCCGCATTTGCCGAAGAGGGAGAAGAGGATTTCGGAGGCGAAGAGGCGGGTTCTGGCGAAGAGGCCGATGCAGGGGAAGAGGACGATTTTGGTGGAGAAGGGGACGATTTTGGTGGAGAAGATGAAGAAGACGGCGAAGAAGAGGGTGAAGAAGGTGAAGGCGAAGAGGAAGCCGAGGAGGATGACAAATCCTATCTAACGGATATTGGCCCGGCCGCAAACCACGAATTAAAACCCTTCACCTTTCCGGGAATTGGAAATCGAAAAGCCGTCTGGCTGGCGGCGCAATACCATATATTGTTCGCCTCGTTCATTTTGGGTTGTCCCATGTTCGTGGTCATCATGGAGGTCATGGGCGCCCGTAGAACCCAGGGCGTGCGGAAATCAATCATCCTCTCCAACGTGTTCCTGGGCGTGTTGATCGGCGTCACATTGGGGATCATAGGCGAGATCATCATCGGAATCCATCACGGCGTCTTGTATGGAATGTGGGCCTGCGCCTTTGGAGCCTTGATCGTCAGCTTTTTGAATTATTTCCATCGCATAATGGATATCCGCGTTTCCAGCGCGGTGGGCGGCGTTGTGGGAGCTTTGTTTGCCGTCGCTGTCACGCCCGGGGCTATGGAACATGTTTACCTTCCCGGCTATGTCAGCGCGCTCATTATCGGCGCGGTGGGCGGTATGCTTTCCAACATAATCATGTTCGCCAAGGCGGACTTCAAATTCGAGCGCCTGGCCCACGAGATCACCAAAGTCATCGGCATCTGTTACAGCTTCACGGCGCTCACCGGCGGACTCTTCGTTCTGGTCATGGTAGTGGCTTACAAGGGCTTCATGAGCTATCTGGTGGATTCCTTTCCGGTCTTGTTCATGATCGTTTACCCCACCCTGTTCATCCTCGAAACCATCGTGATGTACATTTACGTCTATTCCTGGGATCCCTTGAACCGCGCCAACAAAAAGGGTCGGCACATTGTTTTCGGCGTTCTGCTCAACGTTTTGGGATTGACGCTTCTGTGCGCTTTGGACGGTCCCGCCACGTTCATGCAAACCCCGCCCACGCCGCTCAATGAACTGCCTAATATCGGCGAGTGGAACCGGTTGACGACGTCCACCTGGATGCCGTTGAATTATCACCGGCTGGTGGGCAACGGAACGTTTGGGGGTTACCTTGTGGGGATTATCGCCGCCTACATGTTTTTATGGTCCAGCAACAAAGAGGAAAAAGAATATTACGACTGGGTCGGCTACATGGGCAACATCATCGGCGTGGGAATCATGATTCCCCTGCCCGCCATGGGTTACATTTTCGTCCGCGAAATTTATCAGTACGACGCCACTATCGGGATGTATATCATGTCCGACCGCGAGTCGATGTTCATGCTCGTGCAGGGTTTGCTGGTCGGCACCATGTTCAGCGCCAGTAATATATATATGTGGGTCAGTATGAAGCGCATCGAAGGCGCGGAGCGGTTCTTCCCGGCCATGAAATTTGGCTTCATACTCATTGTCATTTCCGCCACCATATGGTTCACGCCGAGGCGGTTCTTTGCCACCATGATGCCGGAACCAGGGATGGATTCAAATATGGTTTTGCCGGATAACCTGGCATTCCTGGCTCTGATGGTTTCCAAAAATACCGCCGCGTTCGCCTTGGTGACCATCACCCTGGTCAATTACATTTTCTACACGATCGCCACCCGAACGGGAAAAATCCATTGGGGCAAGATCAATCCCCTGGGAATTTACGTTTTGATATTCATGGGATTTGCCGACATCTGGCTGTTGAGTTGGATGGGAACCATCCGCGAGCTTTCCCGCATGAACTGGCACATATATAAAGTGTTCAAGGACGTCACTCCGGACAAATTCACCCCCTCCCTGGCGGACGCGGGTATGTTTGTGACGATGATTGTCTGGGGATTTTTCATCATGATGACCGCGATCATCTGGCTGGGCATCAAATATCCCAAGATGCAAAAACAAAAAGAAACCGAAGCGGCGGCCCAGGCGGCTCCGCAAATGGCCGAATAAATACCAGGAGCTTTCAGGATGGAACAAAAATCCTTTTTACAAAATTTGATGGCGACCGTGCCGAAATTTTTGCCCGTGGCGGCGGTGGTCTGGCTCATCGTGAAATGGTTCGGCCTTCCTGTCACAATTTGTTGGGGAATGGCGGGCATTGTCATCGTTTACGCCATACTCCTTTCCATCCCCTCGAAGAAATTTGAGGAACAATCTTTTGTAAAAAACGTCGGCTTCAAAACCCCCGTTGTTTTGGTTATTGGCGCCGGCGTCTGGTTTGGCGCCGAGTATTTTGGGTTTCCAATCTGGTGGAAGATTGAGTTCCTGGCCGCTACGTTTGTCGCGTTGCTGTTTTTCCTCACTTTGGATTTAAAACCCATGCAACCCGAAAAAAAGGCCGCAAACTGGGTGATTCGCCTTTTAGCAACCTACGCGTTGGCCTCGGGAATATTCATTGGCATTACCGACCAGCTTCCCCAATTTGATCCTGGAGTCGAAATTGCAAAGCTCGAAAAACCGCCGTTAAAACTTTCCGCCGCGGCGGGTCCGGAAGTCATCGCCGCCGGCAGACAGGTGTTCCAGGACAATAAATGTTTCAACTGCCACAAGGTGTTTTGGGAAGGCAACTCCGACCGTGGTCCGAATCTGGGATCCAAGCAAATCGGGCTTTATTCCGACGATTATATTAAGGAACAGATATTAGATCCGCGTGCCAATCAGTCTCCTGGTTTCGAAGACAAAAAATCCAAGAAGGCCATGCCCACCTATTACGGCGACGACTTGAGCAAGGATGAAATCACCGCCCTGGTGGCTTATTTGCGGACTCTTCGCGATCCCACCCATATGCCGGTCGAGGGAAAGTTTGGCGCCCAGTGGACCTGGTGGGACGATAAAGACGCCATCGCCGAGGGCAAGGTGGTTTTTGAGGGCCTGGAACCGGTCACCGAAGGCCTGAACTGTTCCGTTTGCCACGGCAAGGAGGGAATTCCCCTCATGCAAGGAGCTTTGGATTTCCGCAAGGAAGACAATATGGATACGGACAAGATGCCGGACCACCTGGCTGGCGTCCCCATGAAGGATTGGCCGGATTCCCTCTGGTACAAACGGGTGACGCGAGGTATCGACGGCACTCCCATGGGGCCTTGGGGAATGATTTTCCCGCACTTGTATTTGTGGAAGGCCGAGGCTTACGCAAGGACGTTCCACGATCCTTTGGACAAGCGAACGGAAAAACGTCCGGTGCCTCCGGTTCCAACCAAAGAGGAAATTGAAAAGTGGCAAGCCGACGAGCTTTTCCTTGATCCGCTCTTGTAAATCTTTTTAATTAAGAATTCAAAAACCGCTCTCTTCGGAGGGCGGTTTTTTTTTGCTTTGAGTTTCTTTTTAATCGCCAAATAATTTTCTGATACAATCAAAGGTCATAGCGTTCGCTAAAATTGTACTGGAGGCCTTAATGGCAATTGACATAGATAAATTAATCGACGATGGGCTGACTGAAAACGGCGAGGTTCTTCATTTGAAAGGCCTTTTTCTGGGGTTTCGAGGGATGATGAAACTGGCCCAAAATCCCAAGCTTAAAACCGTGAAGGTTTTAAATATTTCCGAAAACCAGTGCGGCGACGAAGGCTCCGAGGCTTTGGCGGAATCTTCTTACCTGCAGAATCTGGAAAATCTGGTATTGAACCATAACGACATTGGCGACGAAGGCGCCGTGGCCATAGCCAATTCCACCAATTTTCCGAACCTGAAAAAGGTATCCATGTTTGGAAACATTATCGGGGACCGGGGAGCGAGGGCTTTTGCCGAATCGCCGGAAAGCAAAAAATACGAAAAACTCGATTTGTATAAAAATCAAATCGGCGACGAAGGTTATAAATTATTGACCGAATCAAAATATCTGAAAAACTGCGAGGAGTTGGAAATCTACCGAGAATAAACGAAACGCGTTTTTATTGCATCTCCTCCCATTGTTTTGGATCGTACGCTTTAATTTGCAGAGCGTGAATCATTTTGGGAGAACCGTTTATATGCTCGTCCAGCGCCTGGTACACCATCCGGTTCCTGTCCAGCAAATTTATCCCCTCAAAACTGGGAGAAGCCACGGTGAGGTGGTAATGCCCGCCTCCGCCTGCGGCTTTATGTCCGCGGTGCAAATGGCTTTCATCAATAATTTTCACCTGGGTGGCCTGGAGTTTTTCCCGCATTATCCGATCAATTTCCTGAACTTCATCCATAGTTTTCCCCTTAATTATAAATTTTGAATACAAAGAGAACCTGTCTTATTTTTCCGAGCGCAATCCCATTCCCGGCAGGTTGTTAAAATCATCCACCATTTTGCCGTATCGGGAATGAGCGTCGTTTGCCTCTTCATCAACCAGGCGGTTCCCGCATTTGGCGCAAACGGGTATTTTTTCCGCCGCGTAGCTTTTAACCCGGTTTTTGACGCCGCACCCGGAACAGGTTACTATGATAAAAGGTTTGCTGGACATATGTTTTTGGCCCTTGGAATGCGGTTATGATTCAATTTAAAATCATCGACGGGCAAATAAAAATGCCTCTGAAGAGCAAAATAATTCTGGGGATATTTCTCGCCCTCGGCGTCCTGTTTCTCTTCTTGTTTGGCTTGGCCTTTTTAGTTTTTGCCCTGGTCGCCGGAGCGGCGTTATTTATATTGAACCTGTTCCAAGGGAAAAACAAATCAAGTTTCGCGGAAGACGACTCGATAGAAATCCGAACCTACTCCCCTCCTCGCCCCAAATCCCGACCAAAAGACGACGACATAATCGACGTTTAACGTAATCACCTTCTTTTGTAAATATGCGGGTTGGTTTTTAAATGTGCCTGCGCCGCTTCCATCAGCGTTTCCGAAAGCGTCGGGTGCGGAGCAATAGAGTCGGCCAAGTCTTTTGCCGTCAGCCCCTGATCCACCGCAAGAACTCCCTGGGCGATCAGTTCCCCGGCGCCCGTCCCAACTATTCCAACGCCAAGAATTTTATCGCTTTCAGGATCCAACACGAGTTTAGTCAATCCATCCGTTCGCCCAAGCGTGGCCGCCCGGCCCGACGCGCTCCAGGGAAACTTTACCGCGACAATTTTACGTCCCGTTGCCCCAGCTTCCGTTTCACTCATGCCGCACCAGGCAACCTCCGGGTCGGTGAACACCACGGCGGGAACGGTTCGCGAACGGTCTGCCGGTTTTCCCAATAAGCCTTGAATAGCCGACCGGGCCTCGTGCGACGCTTTATGCGCCAGCATGGCGCCTCCCGTAAGGTCTCCAATGGCCAGAATGGAGGGGTCGGCGGTTTTTTGTCGGTCGTCGACTTTAACAAACCCGCGCTCGTCGGTTTCCACCTGGGTGTTTTCCAATCCTAAATCTTCGCTGTTCGGTTTTCTGCCCACTGCAACCAATACCCGGTCGAATTTTTGAGTCGACGCCTCAACGGCGCCCTCGAAAACGACTTCCAATTCGTCTCCCACTTTGGAAATAGAGGCCACTTTAGTATTCGTATACACGCCTTGAAAATCATTTTTAATCCGGCTCAAAACCGGTCGCGCCAAATCCCGGTCCACTCCCGGCAAAATACCCTCCGTCATCTCAACCAACGCGACCCCGCTACCCAGCGCCGAATAAACCGTTCCCATTTCCAGACCGATGTATCCTCCGCCCACGATCAGTAATTTTTTCGGAATGGCGTCCAGGCGCAAGGCCGAAGTGGAATCCATCAGAAGGTTTCCATTCAGGGCGACCCAATCGTGAGGGATGATGGGGCGCGACCCAGAGGCCAAAATGGCGACGTCAAAGTCCACCGTTTGGTCGCCAACTTCAACGCAGTTGGAGTTTATAAACCGCGCCCTGCCCTGCATGCGAGAGATTTTTCTTTGCCTGGACAACATATCCAATCCTTTGCCCATCGACCCCGTAACATTATCCCTCCAGTTCCGCAGGGCGGAAAGATCAATTCGAGGCTCGCCAAAATCCAGTCCCCAGGATTTGGCATCCCGCGTTTCCCTGATTAATTTTGCAAGGTGCAACAGGGTCTTGGAAGGAATACAGCCGTGGTGCAAACAAACGCCGCCGGGATTCTTTTCATCGTCCACCAAAGTGACCCTCATCCCGGAATCGGCGGCTAAAAAAGCCGCGGCATACCCGCCGGGTCCCGCGCCCACAACTAATAAATGTTTTTGGCTCATGAGGATTTTAAAGTGATTATTTGTGTCTTCGGCGGCTCAACTGAACCCACTTTTGGGGTTGAACCTTTTGGCGGGTCTTGGCGATCACATAATTAAATAAAATTTGCGCGTCTTCCCTGGTAACGGACGGACCTAACACCTGTTCAAAAAACTGTTTCTCTTGATCCAGAAACGATTCCATCTGACGTTCTACTTTTTTTACGATTTGCAGATTGCTCAAATCGTGCGCCGGAGGCCGGGTTCTCAAAGACTCCCCGGCGGCATGCGGCCTTGGCGGCGAAGCAAATCCAGGTCTGGACCGGGAAGGCGCCGGAGACTTTTTAACCTCGCCTTCAGAGCCGATTAAAAAATGTTTGAGCGCCAAACCCTTTTCCGCTTTACCCGCCTGCAGAAGTTTCTTCCCAATGTCCCTGGATATTTCAGAAGAAGGTTTTGAAAGATCGATCCCTGGAACGGACCAAAGTCCATTCTCCAATTCAACGCAAAAACCCAGGTCCGCGAGGTAGAGCCAAAGGGCCTCCATCAATTTCTCGTTAAGATCGTCGTAAAAAACGCCGTTGTGACAATGCGAAAACCAGTTTTCACGACTGGCGGAATTTTTGGATGGATCTGAATCCTGGGGGAATTTTTGCATCGTAAATTAAAGCGTAAATAATTCTTAAGTTATCCCGGCCTTTTCGAGCTTTTTTTGAAAACACATTCGCCAATCGTTTGAAAGCGGCGGGTATTGGATTATTTTTCGCATCATATCCCAATCTTTCGTTTTATCGCCGTGCATTAATTGGTTGGCTGTTTCCACTGAAAAATTTTCATTACCCTTTTCCAACAATTCAAGTTTCCCGCCGGGTTCCGCCCAACCGGGCTGAATGACTCGAAAATACGAACCGGAATATCCTTTGGTTTGCATTTTACAGGCCATCTCCTTGAGGCCGAAAATTTTGTTCAATTTGGAACAGGGTTGCCTGGGCTGGGTGCATTGAATTTTTGCGGAACCCAAACCATAGACGTCGCCAATATGTATCGATTTTTCGTCGAGCACAGAAATTGAAAGGTTTTCGCCGAACGCTCCAAACCCAAGTTTGCGGGACAACTCGCTTTCCCAAAAAGGATAATGCGCGGTGAAATAGCCGCACACGGCCTTGTCTCTCCCGCCATGGATGCGGGTTTCCTGACAGCCGTCGCCCTGAAAACCGTCGGCGTCCAAATAATTTTTTTCGCAAACAGGGGTTTTAATGATCCCGGAGGACATGCTCTTGCCGTTTTCCAATTCAATCTTGCGCGGCAGGCCGACATTGATGGACAAAACAAGAGGCGCGGCCATTTCAGGCGTCCGATTTTTCCAGGTTGGACGCCAGACAATAATTGTTTCGCCCCTTTTCCTTGGCCTGATACATGGCCAGGTCGGCGCTCTTGATGAGGGATTTCGGATCGCCGCCATCGTCCGGGTAAATAGCGATTCCCATACTGAGGGTAATATTCAATTTGAGTTTGCCGACCTCGAAAGGTTCGGACATTACTTTTTTAAGCTTCTCCGCTAATCGATAGGAATCTTGAAAGTTTTTGATCTGCGGCTGTAATAGAATAAATTCGTCGCCGCCGAGACGCGCCAGCGTATCGGCGTCCCGCAGGCAACCCTTCAGGCGCCGGGAAGCTTCCACTAATACCTGGTCGCCCACCGCATGGCCGTGAAGATCGTTAATTACCTTGAATCGATCGAAGTCCAAAAACAAAACGGCCAGTTTCCCCTTGTTCCTTTCCGCGTTGGCAATGGCGAGCGAAATCCGGTCGTTGAGCAATACCCTGTTTGGCAAGCTGGTGAGCGAATCGTAATAGGCCATGTTCTTAATCGTATCTTCCGCTCGTTTACGTTCCATTTCGGCGCCCGCCCTGCCGGCAAATATTTTTAAGATGTCCTGCGTCCTTTGTTTATCCAGCAACGGTTTTTCGTCCATGACCGCAAGGTGGCCGAGGATTTTCATGGAGGAATCAAAGAATGGAACGGCGGAATAACTTTCGGCCTTGCGCTCCACGATAAACTCGGAATTTGGAAAAAATTCGCTAACCTTTTCGGGATAATAACAAAGCATTCCGGCCATCACTTCTTCGCAAGGATCGCCTAAGTTTGAAAATTGGCGGCAGGCGGAAAAACGATCCCCTTCCCACCCGGCAATCACGCGGCAAAACGAAGGATCGTATTCCAGATATTCCACAATGAAGGAGTATTTTACCGGGAAGGCGGTGGCCAGATGGTACACCAGAGATTTAAAAAATTCGTCGCCGACCCTGGAGGAGGTGCCTTCAACGATGGACTGAAACGACCGACGGTCCAAATGTTCCTTTATTTTTCCGCCGAAATTGGCGGCGCAGGCTTTCAGGGTGGATATTTCCATCGAACTCCAGTCCCTTTGGGACTGATAATTAAAAAACCCGATAGCGCCCCAGTAAACCGCGTCGATAATAATCGGGAATAATAACAATGAACGGACGCCCGCATTTTTTACCTTCTCGCCGGACGCCGCCGCCAACTCCTCGACATTACAGCTGACGGCGTTGCCGCGCGACAAGGCGTCGTACCAATCGGGATTTCCAAGTTCGCTGTATAAACATTTACGAAACTCATCGGACCCTTTAATTCTCCCGTTTTTGATCCAGGAGTAGTTATTGATCAACCCTTTTTTCTGTGAACCGGGGAGAAGGTGGTGTTGGAAAATACAAACCCTGTCCATTTCCAAGGTGCGCCCCAGGATTGCCAACGCCTCGTTGACGGCCGCAAAATGCTCGTGGAGCGTCAACAACTTGTTGGAGGCTTCCGCCACTCCCTGCAGAATTTTTTCCTGATGGCGCAGAGTGGACTCGACCTTCAATCGCTGTCCTTCTTCTTCGAATAATTTGATCCCATGCCTGATGGACTGCCTCAATATATCGACTGAAAGTTTGACCTTGCTCAGGTAATCTGTAGCGCCGGATTTCATGGCCTCAACGGCAACCTCCTGGTCGCCCTGTCCGGTAAGGACAATAACCGGCAGTGAAATTTCATTTTTCAACAGGTGCCGAAGAATATCCAGGCCGTTATCTCTTCCCAACCTGAAGTCCAACAGAAGAATATCGTAGTCCTCAATGTTGAGTTTGGAAACGATTCCATCCAGGGAATCGACGACGTCGATATTCAATTCGGGAGAATCGATCCCATCCCGGATCAGTTCCTTGATTAGAAGGACGTCGTCTTCATCGTCTTCGGCCAATAAAATATTCAGTTTTTTATCGAAAAATTCCATAGTCATTTAGGGGGCAAAATCAAGCGGGCAACCGCTCGGCGCCGAATTCCATAAGCGCCAAATTGATTTTCCGGCAAACTGATTTGGACGTCAAGGAAGCCAGACATACATAAAGTACGGTCCTTCATCGGCTGGAAACAAATTTTCCTGCAGGTTCAAAATATTCAGCGCCGGCTGCTGTGGAATATTGGAGTAGATATTCGATTTTCGCCGACCGGGACGGTAATACGAAACCACCTTGATTTCGCCGCCGAGATCGGTTTCAATCATTTTTTGAACCTCGTCCAAATAAGCGATCCCATCCACCAATTTATTTTCCATGGCCTGCTCCGCCGTTAGAATCCTGCCGTCCGCAAATTTCTGAACGTCCGCAACCTCCAGTCCATCCCGGTTCTCTGCAATTATATTAACAAAACGCTCGTGAAACGAATCGATGGCTTCCTGAAACAACTTTCTTTCTAATTCTGTAAAGGGCCGCCAGGGAGACCAAAAATCCTTTTTATCGCCGGATTTGACGACCTCAAAGTCGACGCCAATTTTCTCCAACAGCCCCGTCATGTCGACTTTCACGGCGATGACGCCCACGCTTCCCACCAGGGACGTTGGATGCGCGATGATTTGATCGCCGGCCATTGCGATATAGTAGGCGCCGGAAGCGGCCAAATCCATGATAGAAACGTAAATTTTTAAACGTTTTTTTTCCTTAAATTTTAACAGCTCGTGATAAACCACGTCGCTCGCAGTAACCGTTCCACCCGGACTGTTGACGCGCAACCAGACGGCCTTGATAGAGGGATCCTGCTCGGCCTTTGCCAGCGTCTCCCGAACGCTTTCAACAAAACCGGGGGAGGAGCCGCCCAACAAGGACTTTTTATCGCGATTGGATATCATTCCCTCGATAGGGATCAGCAAAACCTTATTCTCCCCTTCCCCGGAAACAACGGTCTCCTTAAAGGGCATGGAGCTTGACCCCAGATTAAAATTAAACGTGCACGCCTCCAAAAGCGCGCATAGGATAACGACCGCGCCCAGATTAAATAAATGGAACCGGTTTCGGCGGGTCATATTATTTATTTTTCCCAATCGCCATTTCATACAGAGGTCGAATATTTTCCAGAATATCCTTGTTGTCGGGAAAATCGTTGAACTGGTTTTGGATTCCCAGCCAATATTTCTCGATCATTTCCAGGTTGCGTCTTTCAGGCGGCAGAGCCGACTGGTCCAACAATGATTTAACATTGATCACCAAATCTTTTGCCAACTTGTAGGACCGCGCCACCCTTAATTTTTTAGCCTTGCGCGCCTCGACGGAAATCAGATCGCCGGACCTTTCCATGTCCTTGCTGATTTTGCATGTCCTCTTAAATGCGGTTTGAATATTGTCGAAAATTTCCTTGCGGGTTTCGTCCGTCGCGTTTTTCTCGAAATACAAATTGATTTGCTGCAGGGGCAGGACAACGCCCATTTCCAACAAAACCTTTTCATCCATCGCATAAAGTTTGCTCATCTCCCCCGGCGGCAAGATTTCCACTTCCGAAAATTCGCGGTTCAAATTATCGATAAGTTTTTGAATTTGAACTTCCAGGTTTTGTTTGGTAATTTTTCGATTTTCCTCAATCCTGTTTTTTAAATCATCCCCAAGCCCGAGGTTTTGGAATTCGACCCCAAATTCCCGAACAAATGTTTCAAAGAGCAATTGGGTCTCCATTTCGAGCAATGCGATCAGCTTGATTTTCCTTTCTTCATCGATGGGGACTCGATATTTCATGCGGGCCATTTTTTCTATATTGAGCACCCCTTTAACGCTATCGCGAACCGTTTTCTCGTGGCACTTGAACAGTTCATTCAAACGCTCCGGAGTGTATTTTTGATTTCGGGTGGTGTAGCGAACGTTTATTTTTCCTCCCCGCACGGAGTTGGCCTGCAATTGCTCCACCAGTTTATCTTTTTCCAGTTGGTCGATAATTTTATCTATATTTTCCATTCTGCTTGAGCCGCTTCCTTGTGATTTGTAGTTTAAATTGCGCCGCTAGGAACCGCTCCGGGCGCATCGGCAACCTATGCCATAAAAATCCTGACCGTCGTTGTAGCCGTACCGGTCGGCATTGCGCATATAATTCGAAAGGCTGTTCCAGGCGCCTCCGCGAACGACATGATATTTCCCTTTTTCAGGTCCTTTGGGGTTTTCACGCGGCGACCGTTGGTAATATTTGGGGTCGTACCAATCGAAAACCCACTCGGCGATATTTCCCGCAAGATTATAAACGCCTTCCGGAGTCTGGCCCGCCGGAAACTCGTGAACGCCGGCCAAAACATTCCCCTTCATAATAAAGCAGCAATTATTAAAATTTGTCCGCGTCGCGTCCGGGAACTGATTGCCCCAAGGGTATATCCTGCCCTCCAGGCCGGCGGCCGCCCGCTCCCACTCCGCTTCCGTGGGCAACCGTTTCCCTCTCCATAAACAATATTTCCGACAACGCTTCCATGTCGTCGCTATGACGGGTTTATCCGCCATGTCGGGGCGAATGTCTCTGTCATACCAACCGGTGACGGTGGGATGTTGTTTCGCGTTGGCTTTGATGAAATCCTCGAAATTTTTCCCTGAGACCTCATAGCGGTCCAAATAAAAAGCGTCCAGTTTTACCTTGTGGCGGGGACGTTCGTCTCTTTGCCCTCTTCCTTCGGGACTCCCCATCATAAATTCTCCCGCAGGGAAAAAAGCCATCTCCCCGTTTTTTGAATCCGGACCATCGCTCATTCCCAACAGGAAAAAACCGCAAATTAAAAGAAAGGGCATTCCTGAAAAAAAAATTTGGGGACGAAAGCGGGCGATTGGATCCTGGACCATTTGAGCGATTTAAAGATTCGGGGAATTGTCGGAACGGGTTTAAAATCCGCCGATGGGGTTTGAAATTCACATCTCATTCGTGTAGCCTTTGAGGGTTATATTATACACAACTGCTTGATTAAAATCCTGAAAACACGGCTCAAGTCCCGGCTCTCCGGATATTAATCCACCCATCAATTCCCACCCCGTGCCTGTCCCATGAAATTCGTAGAACGTCTCGATGATCGCCTCGCCAAAGTGGAAAGCTGGCTGATTGTCCTGTTCCTGTCGACCATGATTCTACTTTCATTCAGCCAGGTGATTCTGCGGAATTTTTTTGATCAGGGGATACTCTGGGCCGATATCCTTTTGCGGCAATTGGTCCTTTGGGTGGGATTTTTTGGCGCCTCGCTGGCCGTTCGGGAAAACAAACATATCTCCATTTCCTTTTTTCCGAATTTTATTTCCAGCCGTTGGAAACCGATCCTGAGCCTTGCGGTGAACGCGGTTTCGGCCCTCGTCAGCGCCCTTCTGGCCTATGCGGCCTGGTCCTTTGTCCATTTTGAATACGAGGGCGGCGCTAAACTATTCCTGAACATTCCCGTTTGGGTCTTCCAATCCATTCTCCCTTACGCCTTTGCGGTTATCAGCCTACGATATTTTTTAAAAGTTTTCTCTCGCAGAACCTCGGCCAACTCATGACGGCCCTCGTCGTTTGCGGAATCATACTGCTCGCCTTATCGGGAGTTCCCTTGTTTGCCGTGATCGGGCTTTGCGGCGCCCTCGCCTTTTACGCGGCGGAAATAGACCTGGCGGCCATATTTATCGAGCTTTACCGGGTGGCCAGCGCGCCGACCCTGATTGCCATCCCCCTGTTTACCTTTGCGGGTTTTGTGCTCGCGGAAGCGAAAACTCCGCAACGTTTGACGCGCCTGTCCCAGGCTTTTCTGGGCGGCGTTCGAGGCGGGGTTCCCCTCGTCGTTTTAACCGCCTCCGCATTTTTTACCGCCTTCACCGGGGCGTCCGGCGTCACCATCATCGCCTTAGGCGGTCTGCTCTACCCTCTCATGATCAAGGAAATGTATTCCAAAAACTTCAGCCTGGGACTGGTCACATCCTCCGGGAGTCTGGGCCTTCTCTTCCCTCCATCCTTGCCCTTGATTTTATACGGATTGGTGGCGCAGGTGAACGTGGACCATTTATTCCTGGCGGGACTGGTTCCGGGACTGTTGATGATATGTATCCTGGGAAGTTACAGCGCGTGGCGTAGTCCCACAACCGGCGTCAAGGGCCAAAGTTTTGAATTTAGGAACGCGGTCGGCGCGATCAGGGAATCGATCTGGGAAATCCCCATGCCGGCCATAATTTTATTCGGCATCTATGGCGGTTTCTTTACGGTCACGGAAGCCGCTGCGGTGACGGTCGTGTATGTCGTATTTGTAGAGTGCGTGATTTATAAGGACGTGAACCCCGTCCGCGATCTTCCCCGGCTGATGCGGGAGAGCATGATATTGGTGGGAACCATCGTTATAATTCTGGGCGCATCCATGGGGTTCACCAGTTATTTGATCGACGAGCAAATCCCAATGCAACTCCTGGACTTTCTAAAAACTTATATCAAAGATCCGTTAACTTTTTTGATTTTGCTCAACATCTTTCTTCTGCTCGTGGGTTGCATGATGGACGTTTTTTCTGCCATCATCGTTGTGGCGCCCCTGATCGTACCTATCGCGGAAAGCTTCGGGATCAACATGATTCATCTGGGAATTATTTTTCTAACGAATCTGGAGATCGGCTATTCAACTCCCCCGGTGGGGATCAATCTTTTCATTGCCAGTTCGCGCTTTGGCGAACCGGTTTTAAGGTTGTACCGCGCCGTCCTGCCGTTTTTAGGTTTGCGTTTGGCGGGGCTGTTATTGATCACCTATATCCCGGCGCTCAGTTTGTTTTTGGTGGAGTTTTTTAAATCATGAGACCAAGACCTTCAAAACCCATTCTGTCAAAAGCGCTGGAACAACCGATTTTCTACGCAAGTTTCAAGACTCCCCTGGGACGGATGGGGATTGCCGCCACTCCAAAAGGCATTTGCTGGACGTCGTCGATTATTGAATCCGAATCCGGCTTTGCGAACCGTCTGGAGCAAACATTTTTACGCAAGCCTGAAAAATCGGCGGCGCGCCTGAAACGGTATCAAGACGAACTGGAGGCTTATTTTTCGGGCCAACTTAAAGTCTTCAAGGCGCCGCTGGATTTTGTGCTGGGAACGGAGTTTCAAAAAAGCGTCTGGCGAAAATTATTATCCGTGCCTTATGGAACCACGCGCGACTACTCCTGGCTGGCCCGCTCGGTGGGAAACCCAGCCGCTTGCCGGGCCGTGGGTAACGCCAATGGGAAAAACCCTGTTTCCATCATCGTTCCCTGTCATCGCATCGTTCAAAAAAACGGAACCCTCGGAGGTTATACGGGCGGGGTTCAAATAAAGGAGTTTTTGCTCAACCTGGAGGGCGCGGATCATGGCTCTGTTTAAAACCAGGGCCATCGTTTTAAAAAGCATCAATTTGTCGGAAACCGACAAGTTGACGACGTTTTATACCGAAAGCTTCGGCAAGGTCAAATGTGTTGCCAAGGCCGCAAGGCGCATCAAAAGCAGGTTTGGAGCAGCGCTGGAACCATTGTCATTCATAAATTTGATTTATTTTGGAAAAGAAAACCAGGAACTGTATCGACTGAATCATTGCGATATCATCGCTTCCTTTCAATCGGTCCGGGAAAACCTGGAAAAACTTTATACCGCCGTTTATTTTCTGGAATTGATGGACGTCACCGTTCGCGAGGGCGATCGCCAGACGCAATTGTTCCAGTTTTTTTTGTCGGCTCTACATTGCGTGGAGCGGCAAGGCCGACTGGAGACTTTAATCCGGGTTTTTGAATTGCGCCTGTTGGCCTTGCTAGGATATTCTCCATCCCTCGGTCAATGCGTGGTGTGCCGAAAGGAACCCATGAACGGGTGGATAGGGTTCAGTTGTTTTAAGGGCGGCATTGTCTGCCCGATTTGCATCGACCAAAATCCGCAGGAAATTCGCTTTCAAAAAGGAACCTTGAACTATTTAAAGAAACTGCTTTCTTCCGATCTTAAAATTCTGGAACGGTTGAAGTTTCCCCGGACGGTGGAGGAAGAGCTAGAATACATCACGCATCGCATGATTCTTTCCCATGTGGGCAGAGAGCTAAAATCATATCCTTTCATCAAACTAATGGCGGAAATCGACGCCCCTATTCTGGAAGACGCAAAAAATGGACAGACGGGCAATTAAAACGGATAAGGCTCCGGCGGCAATCGGCCCGTACGAGCAGGCCGTGCAGGTCGGCGAATTTTTGTTCACCTCGGGGCAAATCGCGCTGGATCCCGAATCCGGAAATTTTCTGGCCGGAGAAATCGAGCAGGAAACGGAGCGCACCCTGGAAAATCTCAAAGCAATTTTAGAGGCGGCGGGACTGAGCCTGGCTCACGTGGTGAAGACCACGGTTTATCTGGACGATCTCGATAATTTTGCGCGGATGAACGCGGTTTACGAAACGTTTTTTTCGGACGCCAAGCCGGCCCGCGCCTGCGTTCAGGTAGCGGCTTTGCCCAAGGGAGCTAAAATCGAAGTGGAGGCGGTAGCGACTTTCAGATAAACGTCGCCCCGGAGTGGCATGGCAAAAAAAAAGAAGAAGTCGGGAGAAATAAATTTTTACAAGGCGATGACTATATTGGGTCTGATTGTCGCGGGAGCGATCGCCTATGGTTTTTTTGGTTCCGCTCCCAATCTTTCAAAAACAGCTTTCCACAACGAAACCGCCCCGATAGAACAGTGCCTGCAATGTCATATGGTGAACCCTGGAAAGAATCCCGTGATGCCGCATCGGCAAATGGGGAACTGCACCCTGTGCCACCGCCCGGAATAAAAAACCCCCGCGAATTTTAGCCGGAAAAATGTTCCATTCCCGGCTGGCCGACGGAATAGACATTGAATCCGATATCGAAAAGTTTCTGGTGATCCAGAACCCCTCTGCCGTCGAAAACAAAGGCCGGCTGTTCCATGCTTTTAAAAATCCGCGAATAATCCAGGTTTTTATATTCTTCCCATTCGGTTATCAACACGAGCGCATGCGCGTTTTTCGCCGCCTCGTAAGGGTCCGCGTAAAATTCGACGGAACCCTCCACTCCCTGCAAATCCAGTTTGGCGTTCTCCAAAGCTTTCGGGTCGGTGACGCCGAGGCGGGCTTGTTCGCGTAATAATTTTTTACAAATAGTAATGGCGGGCGCGTCGCGGGTATCGCTGGTATCCGGCTTGAAGGCAAAACCCAAAACGGCTATTTTTTTCCCGACCAGGGAGTTGAACATGGCCCGGAGGATGCGTTTAAAAAAACGATCCATTTGATAGTCGTTCATTTTAATGACCTGGTCCCAGAACTCCGCCACCTCTTTCAAGCCGTAGGTTTCGCAAAGATAAACCAGATTGGCGATGTCTTTTCTGAAACACGACCCGCCAAAACCGGGACCCGCAAAAAGAAATTTTTCTCCAATCCGCGTGTCCTTGCCAATGGCGTTTCCCACCTCGCGGACGTTGGCCTGGGTCTCCTCGCAGATAGCGGAGATGCTGTTGATGGAAGAAATCCGCTGAGCCAAAAAAGCGTTGGCCGTCAATTTGGAAAGTTCGCTGCTCCACAGGTTGGAGGTGATCACGCGCTCTTTGGGAATCCAATGCTCGTATATTTTTACCAGTTCGTCCCTGGCCTTGATTCCGGAAGGCGTCTCCCGTGAGCCGACCAAAACCCGGTCCGGATTCTCCATATCGCGAATGGCGGTGCCTTCGGCCAAAAACTCGGGATTTGAAAGCACTTCAAATTCTGAGGAGTTGTTTCCGGAGTGGAGTATCCGCTCTAACGCTTCGGCGGATCGAACCGGCATGGTGCTTTTTTCAACAACGATTTTCTTTCCCGACGACTGATCTTTTATTCTTCGGGCCGTTGCCTCGATAAATTGCAAATCGGAGGCTTTGCCTGCGCCTTCCCCAAAATCCTTGGTCGGCGTGTGCACGCAAACAAAAATGATATCCGCCTCCTGGATTCCCTTATCAATTTCCGTACTGAAAAATAAATTTTTACCTCGAGCCTGTAAAACGCGCTCTTTAAGACCCGGCTCGTAAATTGGCAATTGATCCGAATTCCAGGCGTCGATTCTGGCCTGGTTAATATCCACCACCGTCACCTGGTACTCCGGGCACTTGTTGGCGATGATGGTCATGGTGGGTCCGCCGACGTATCCGGCGCCCACGCACAATATTTTTCTCACAAACTTTTTTTCGTTCATAAATTAAACCGCCTCGACGGCATGCTAAAAAAAAAGCCTGGCCCTTGAAGGACCAGGCTGATTTTCATTTTAGAATATTTACTTCTTATATCTAAACGACTTTTTCTTGGAGTTATAAGGCATCGTCTTTTTGTTGAACCGAAGCTTGTTCTTAACGACCTTGAAATCCTCGATGATCAAAGGTGTTTCTTCAGATTGCGCCGTTTCCTTTTTGCGATCCTTGAGTTTTTCAAGTTTCTGGTCCTCGTTATCTGCGGTCCAGTATTTCTCAATTGGATGAACTTTCTTTTTGCGTTCTTCGAAGTTGAACTTGTATTTGTCGTGAACATCCGGCTTGAACGGCGTTCTCTTATGCGTATGGCACCGGGTGCAGACATTGGCGTAATCCCAGCGTTGACCGTACTTTTCCGTCTCGGCCTTTTTGAAATCGCCCTTGGTGTTTTTCATGACGATACGGAACTGCGCCCCGCCGGCCACGGAATGACACATCTCGCAACCCACCTGTTCCTTATTAGGTTCTTCCGGATCAATCGGGGTGCTGGTATCCTTGCCTTTTTTATTTTTGGAACCCGCCGGTTTGAATCCACCGCGTTGCTTGTAGCCCGTCGTGTGACAGCGCAGGCATAGGGGAGTTGTGGTGTAGTCTTTATCGGGATCGAGTTTAACGCGCTTTTTCGCCTCGACTCGATTTCCCGGTTTTAATAGATTGAAGGTTCCGCCATGCGGAGAAGCTTTCCACGCCTGATAATAGGGATCGTGGCAACTGCCGTTACATTTGACTGCGCCCACAAAACTTGGTTTTTTGGGAATTTTCTTCTTTTTCTTGGCCTCGGCCAGGCCGGAACCGCCAAAAACCAATCCTATCGAAACGAGCGTCAAAGCGAAGAACTTTAAAGAGTTGCGCATGGATCCTCCCGGTTAGGGCAAAAATAATGTTACTCAAAAATAACAGGTTCAGATAATATAAAAAACCCCAAATGGGGTCAAGCTCAAATAATAATAACTCCCAACATTATAACAGCTTTTTAAGTATGAATGGCAAGCAGGCGATAAAGCTTTCCGATTACGATTTCTCCCTGCCCGAGGAACTCATCGCGCAAACCCCGCCGACTGACAGGGGAGATTCCCGCTTGATGATTGTCGACAGAAAAACGGAAACAATTCAAATCGATTCTTTTTGCAACATCACCGAATACCTCCTCGATAACCCGCTGATGGTCCTCAACGACACAAAAGTCTTATCGGCAAAATTGAGCGGACAGTTTAAGGCAACGGGTAAATCCATTGAGGCGCTTCTGGTGCGCGAAATCGAAACCAATGTTTGGGAAGCGCTGGTAAAAGGCCTGGGAAAGATGAAGATTGGGACGCTTGTTCTTTTCGACGGCGGCAATCTAGTAGGAGAACTTCAAGAAAAAATTTCCGGTCGCGGGATATTTCGTTTTACGGGAACAAACGATATAAAAACTATTCTCGACCGCGTAGGGTTCCCTCCCCTGCCGCCCTATATTCGCCGCGATTTGAAACCAAACAATGGCGCGAAAGCCGACGAGGACAGGCAACGTTACCAGACGGTTTATGCCAGGGACGCCGGAGCCGTGGCGGCGCCCACCGCTGGACTACACTTTACCAACGAAGCGCTCGAAAAAATTAAAAACCAAGGGACGGATATCGCCGCGTTGACTTTACACGTTGGACCGGGAACATTCCAACCGGTACGGAGCGACTATGCTGAAGACCATGTGATGGAGGGGGAGTTTTATAAAATTTCCGCCGACGCCTGGAATCAGGTTTACCAGGCAAAAAAAGACGGAAGGATCATCCTGGCGGTTGGGACCACCACGACAAAGGTCCTGGAATCGCTGGATTTTGGGGTTCCGGTGAAGGAGGATCAAACCGGGTGGACGAATCGTTTCATTTATCCCGGCCAATCATTCAATACGGTAGGCCGCCTGCTGACAAATTTTCACCTTCCCAAATCAACCCTTTACCTGCTGGTCAATGGATTCACAAAAAAACCATTAATTTCAAAGGCATACCAGATAGCAGTTAAGGAAAAACTTAAATTCTATAGCTACGGCGACGCCATGCTAATTTTATAGCTCTGCAGAAATCAATCTTCTACGTTCACGGCGATTTTAAAATGTTTTCCGGATTTAAACCGTACCACTTTGCGAGCTGAAATTTCTGCTTCCTCGCCGGTTTTCGGGTTCCGACCCATCCGTTTACTCTTGGCTTTGACTTGAAAAGTTCCAAAGCGCCGCAGAATAACCGACTCCCCATTGCTCAAGGACTCTTTGATAAGGTCAATTACCGTCTCCACCGCTTCCTCGGCCTTGGCTCTGGACAAGCTGGCTTCCGCAGAAACATGATTGATAATATCTTGCTTGGTCATCCATCCCTCCTAATATGAAAAATAACACTTTAAAAATACGGCCAGTTTGCAAACTAAAAGAGCGATTCCCCCATTCTAATAAATCAATCGCCCATTTGAAGCTTTACGGAATTAAAACATAATCCCCCAAGAAAAAACGACATTACCTGGATAGTTCAAAAATCCGGGACATATATCTCTTGGAAAACCCTAGATATCACTTGAAGTGGATTCCATTACTTTACCATTTATTTCAAAATATTCAATACTTTATTGGAATTTTATTAAAATAAATTAAAACTGGAGGCCAGGCAAGCGCCTGGAGGCAATAGGCGCAAATTGTTCGAGAAACGCTACAATCTACATTGGATTTGCAAACCCAAACTTATTGGCCTCGGCGCCTCGCCGGAAGGCTCAGTTATTTCGCAGGGGCAGAGGAGAGGGAGGCGGTTTTGGTCCATGTCTCACGATCTGGTAAACCGTTTCGTTTGGTTTCACCAGATTGAGTTTTTCACGCGCCAGCTTTTCTATGGAAAACGGTTGAGACTTCAAAGCCGCTATTTCGTTTTCCAAAACCCTGTTCTCGCTTTCCAGGGCCTGATTTTCACGTTTCAAATCGACCAGTTCCTCCTCAACCTGATACACCGTGAGGACGCCGTCCTTGTTGAAAACAGCCACGAGGACCATGACCAGAAACAGCACGAACACCAGGCCCAGGAACCGTTGACGTTTGGTCGGGTTTTTCATAAAAGTTGAAGGTTGTAAAATGCGTCCGCGCCGGCGTATTCCGCAACGGAGCCGAGGGCTTCTTCTATTCTCAACAATTGATTGTACTTGGCGACACGATCCGTCCGGCACAACGATCCCGTTTTGATCTGCCCCGAATTAACTGCCACGGCGATGTCTGCAATGGTGGCGTCCTCGGTTTCTCCCGAGCGGTGCGAAATGACGGTGGTGTAACGCGCTTTCTTGGCCATCTCAATGGCATTTAACGTTTCGGTCAGGGTGCCGATCTGGTTGACCTTGATCAAAATAGAGTTGGCCGTTCCCTCGCGGATCCCTCTTGATAATATTTCCGTGTTGGTCACGAAAATATCGTCGCCGACAATTTGCACCTTGTTCTCCATCCGCCCCATCAGATTCCGCCAGCCGGCCCAGTCGTTTTCGGCCAGTCCGTCCTCCACGCTGACGATGGGATATTGGCCGGTCAAACTCACGATGTAATCCACCATTTCATCGGAGGAAAGTTTGGTTTTTTTACCCGCTTTAATATTGTATTTTTTATTGGAGTACAATTCGCTGGCGGCAATGTCCAGAGCCAGGAAGACGTCTTTGCCCGCCTTGTAACCGGCTTTTTTAACGGCCTCGAGTAATATCTCGATGGCTTCCTCGTTCGACCGCAAATCAGGCGCAAAACCGCCTTCGTCTCCCACAGCCGTGTTGTAATTCTTTTTTTTCAACACACCTTTCAAACAATGAAAAATTTCCGTTCCCATTCTCAGCGCGGTTGAAAAGCTGTCCGCCCCCACCGGCATGATCATGAATTCCTGAATATCCACATTGTTGTCCGCATGCGCCCCGCCGTTCAGAACGTTCATCATCGGCACGGGAAGCGTTTTGGCATTGACCCCGCCGATATAATTAAAGAGCGGCAATTCCAGTTCGGCGGAGGCCGCCTTGGCAACGGCCAGCGAAACTCCCAGCATGGCGTTGGCGCCCAGTTTGGATTTGGTTTTGGTCCCGTCCAGATCCAACAGGGTTTGATCGATCAACGTCTGCTCGTCGACTTCCATCCCAATGATCTCGAGGGCGATTTTCTCGTTGACGTTTTTTATCGCCTTACTCACGCCCTTGCCCATATATATTTTGGGATCGCCGTCGCGCAGTTCCAAAGCCTCGCGCGAGCCGGTGGAAGCGCCGGAAGGAACTGAGGCGCGGCCCATGGCCCCGCTTTCCAGAAAAACGTCCACCTCCACCGTCGGGTTGCCGCGTGAATCCAGTATCTGCCTGCCATGCACGTCAATGATCTCGCTCATTTTAAATCCCTGATTGATTGTTTAAGCATTCGCCCGGCTCAGCGCGTTTTTTACGGCGGCCAGCGTTTTGTCTATATCTTCTTCCGTATGAACCGCGGACATGAACCCAGCCTCGAATTGCGAAGGAGCGATGTAAATCCCCTCCTCCAACAATGCGTGAAAATATCGTTTGAACATTTCCAGGTCGCAGGTCTTCACGGACGCAAAGTCGACGATTTCATTTACCCGGTCGGTGAAAAACATCGAAAACATCGAACCCACTCGGGTGAACCGGGCCGGAATTCCCAGGGCTTCGACATTCTCTTTGAGTCCCCGGCAATAAGCCTCGGATTTTTTCTCCAACTCCGCGTACACTTTTTCATCGCCCAGCAAATCCAGCATGGCGTTGCCGGCGGCCATGGCCAGGGGATTTCCGGAAAGGGTGCCCGCCTGGTAAACGTCTCCGACGGGGGCGATCCGGTCCATAATATCTTTTCGTCCGCCATAGGCGCCGACGGGAAGTCCGCCGCCGATAATTTTCCCCAGACAGGTCAGGTCGGGTTGAATACCGAACAATTTCTGAGCGCCGCCCAAGGACACGCGCAACCCGGTGATCACCTCGTCGAAAATCAGCAAGGCCCCGGCTTTTTGCGTCGTCTCGCGCAATAGCTCCAGAAATCCCGGTTGCGGCGGCACAACGCCCATATTGCCGGCGATCGGTTCCACGATGAGGCAGGCGATATCGGCGCCCTCCTTAGCGAACAATTCCTTCACCGCCTCGCCGTCGTTATAAGGGAGAGTCAGCGTGTCTTTAGCTACCGCCTCGGGAACGCCGGGACTGTCTGGGATTCCCAGGGACAAAACACCCGACCCGGCCTTGACCAGCATGCTGTCGGCGTGACCGTGATAACAGCCTTCGAATTTCAGTATTTTATTGCGGCCCGTAAAAGCCCGCGCCAGACGGAGGGCGCTCATCACCGCTTCGGTGCCGGAATTGACCATGCGCACGGATTCAATCGACGGAAAGGCGGCGCAAACTTTTTCCGCCAATTGCAATTCCAACTCGGTGGGCGCGCCAAAACTGGTTCCCTTTTCGGCGGCGGATTTTACGGCGTCGACGATTTTTGGATGAGCGTGACCAAACAGCAACGGTCCCCAGGACGCCACGTAATCGATGAACTCGTTGCCATCGACGTCCCACACTCGCGATCCAGACGCTCTATCCATGAACAAAGGCCTGCCGCCTACGGATTTAAAAGCGCGGACGGGACTGTTCACTCCTCCGGGAATGACTTTTCCAGATTGGGCGAAGAGAGCTTCAGACTTTTGCGTGTTCACAGGTACTCTCCAAACAAGACGTCCAGTTCCTTTTTCAAGCTGTTGGGAATGAGCTTGCGGTCGGTAACGATGGCGTTTTTGGCCGCGTCCTTAAAACAGCAGTCCAGCGCCGCCGCCTGGGGCGCGGCCTCTTTAATAATCGCCTGCGCGGTTTCCACGTTCTGATGCATGACCTCTAAAACCGCCTCCACAGTCACCGCCTCTTCCTCTTCGCGCCAGCAATCGTAGTCCGTGGACAGGGCGACGGTGGCGTAGCATATCCCCGCCTCGCGCGCCAGCTTGGCTTCGGTGACGTTGGTCATCCCGATGACGTCCACTCCCCAGGAGCGATAGACGTTGGATTCTGCGCGGGTAGAAAACTGCGGCCCTTCGATGCAAATATAAGTTCCGCCTTCGTGAACCGTGGCGCCCGCTTTTCGCGCCGCTTCGGCGACGGTTTTGGCCAACTGCGGGCAAATGGGATCGGCGAACCCGACATGGCCCACCATGCCGCTGGTAAAAAACGAACTGACGCGGTGGCGGGTCCAGTCAATGAACTGATCGGGAATCACAATATGACCCGGCTCGATTTCTTCCTTCATACTGCCGACGGCGGAAACGGAAATGATTTGTTCCACGCCCAGCTTTTTCATGGCAAAAATATTGGCGCGGAAATTTATCTCCGAAGGCGGGATGGAGTGTCCCAATCCATGGCGGGGTAAAAAGGCCAGCCGACATCCGGCCAACTCGCCGATAACGGCGTCCGCCGAGGGCGGACCAAACGGGGTCTTGACCGCGACCTGCTCGATGATCTTCAACCCTTGCATCTGATAAAGGCCGCTGCCGCCTATGACGCCCAATAATTTTTCCGCCATGCTCCGGTTCTCCCTTTCTGCGTATTGATTTGAATGTTCGCTAAACGAACGGGATTTCTTTTATCGAACTCAGGATGGATAAGATCGGGTTGGAGGCAGTCTTTGCATCGCCGACGGCGACGTCAATCCTGCCCAGGGGTTTTCTTGTCAATCTCCCCCAGGAGATATTTAAGCTGGGTGATTTTTTCTCCAGCCTGATTGATGGTCGCTTCTTCGGTTTTCAAGTTGCGCAGTTTAACGTCGACGTCCTCAACCATCATGTTGAGCGCGTTCATCCGTTTTTCCACCTCGTCAAGCAAATGAATTTTCCCGTTCAGGGCGTCGGTTTTGGATTCGGCCTCTTCCATGACGGAAGTGAGCCTTTCGATGTTGACGTTGATTTTAATCAGATCCTCTTTTTCGCTATCGATGCGTTCCTTTTCGGCGTTGACCTTGTTGATGATGGATTCGAGGTCGCCCAGGGCCTGTTGCGTCTGGCGCACTTTTTCTTCTCCCGCCTTGACATGTCGAATCCGGTTTTCAAGGCTCTCAATAATCCCCCCAAGCTCGCCGGTTTTTTTCTCGGCCCGCAAAATATCTTCCTCCCTTTCCTCCAGGGACTCCTGACGGTTTTTGAGGTCCTTTAAAAATCCGTCCAGGTCGCCCAGTTTTTTCTCCGTCAACTCTACCCGTTCATAGTCCTTGCCTACTTCTTCCAGCTTGTTTTCAAAATTGACCAGCAGTTGACTCAGGTTTTCGCGAACATGGTCCAGCTTGTTAGTCTCTTCCTTGGCTTCGGACAGCTCCTTAAACTTGGAGCGCAACTCAATTTCCATGACGCTGATATTCGAAGACAGATTGTTCATCCGCCTCTCCTGATCGTCGATACCCACCTTTTCCTTGGTGAGGTCGAGAATTTTATCCTCGAAAGAATTTGACATGGCTTTTATAGAATCCAGTTTCTGGTCGACCTTTTCGAGAAAATCGATTTTCTTTGTGACGTTGGCGATTTTGATATTGGCCTCCTCGATAAAAAAGTCCAGGCCGTCCATCTTCTTCTCCATTTTCTCGATCAGCGCCTTGCGTTGCATCTGGGTTTCCATTTTTACGTCGAGGCTGATGACCGTGGAACTCAGGTCGTTTATCTTTTTGTCCACCTGATCGACCAACTGCTGTTTCCGCGCAATGTCCTCCATTTGCTGGCGCGTGATTTCGTTCAACTCCTGATTCTTCCTGATCGTTTCCGCCACCGAATCGGCTTTCTTGATTTCGGCCTCAAAGTTTTCAACTTTCTTCTCCGCCTCCTCGGCCATGGCGTTGAAGCGGGTCATTTTTTCATCGGCCAGATCGATCAATCGCATCTCGTCCTTCAGGATCTTCATCTTGTTGCTGAGATTGTCGATGAGAAAAGTATTCAGACGGTTGATTTTTTCTTCGGTTTTATCAATGACGCCGCGGTCTTCCTGAATCTTGGCGATCCGCGTTTCAACGTCGACGCCCAACGCGTCCAAATCCCTCAAACGCGAACTGATGCTCCGAATCATCTCGTTTTTGACCGAGAGGTTTTTTGATTCGACTTTTAAATCGTTAATTTCTACCGCAACGTGTTTCAGGGTATCCTGGGTCTCGTTTATTATTTTATGCTGAGCCAACA
Source organism: Nitrospinaceae bacterium (assembly GCA_029261575.1). GTDB lineage: Bacteria > Nitrospinota > Nitrospinia > Nitrospinales > JACRGP01 > JAJDBB01. The sequence goes on from JAJDBD010000020.1 coordinate 30,725, forward strand.
GTTTGTCGTTGTCCTCGCGGACATGATCGAGGACGGCGGTCAAGTCGGCGGTTTTATTTGAAACGTCGTCTATCATCGACTTTTCTTCCCGAAGCCGGTCCAGCTTTTTGTCCAGATCCTTCATGGAGGATTTCATTCCATCCATCGCCGCAGATCCGGTTTTCATCAACTCCTTGAATTCGGCGACGTCCTCAATCTTCCTGGAAATATCGCCGAGCATCGATTCCAGCCGATTGACGTTCTTGTCCGTATTTTTGATCAGACGCGTCTCCTCGCCGAGTTTCTTCATTTTGGAGTCCATGTCCCAGATCAGGACATTGAGCCTCCCGGCGTCTTCATTGGCTTTTTCGACCAACCCCTTTTGCTGATCCAGCGCCTTGGTCTTGTGGTCGATATGTTCGTGGAGCAAATGCAGGTTGTCCTGGTCCCTTTTCAGGGTCTGGAATTGGGAATCCAGTTCCTTGGAAATTCGCTGGAAGTCGCGAACCCGGACGTCGAAGGTTTTTATTTCCTCCAGACGGGTGTTGAGTCCATCCAGTTTTTCCAGAGCGTCGGGAACCTCCCCGCTGATTTTTTCAAAAAATATTTTTCGCTGATCAAGCTCGTCGGATTTCTTCTCAAAAAACTCGACTAGCATTTGCAGGTTTTTGCGTTCATGGGCGGCAACTTCGAGAAGTTTTTTAAATTCTTCGACGTCGAAATTGGAGGCGGGCGGGTTGGATTGCTGTTGCGGATTTTGCTCGGGGTTCCCTGGATAAAATTCCTGTTGCATGCTGTCCTCCGGGGCGGGGGATTCAGGACGCCCTTTGGCGGGTTAAAATCTATTAAATACAATTATTTATATAACTTACAGGGCCGCGCTTGTCAAGCGGAACCGGGACCAGGCTCTGGCGCGGGCGCCCTCAAGAAGAGTTGGATCTCCGCAAAAGCAGTTCGGCGATCTGCACGGCGTTGAGCGCCGCGCCCTTGCGCAAATTATCCGCTACGACCCAGAAATTCACCGCGTTGCGCGTGGAAAGGTCGTCGCGGATTCTGCCCACAAAAACCGCGTCCTTCTCCGTCCCGTCGACGGCCAGGGGATATTCGTTCTTGCCGGGACAATCCACAATTTTTATCCCCGGAAAACCCGCCATGGCCTCCCGCGCCCGCGCGGCGTCAATCGCCTTTTCGGTTTCAACATTCACCGCCTCGGAGTGGGAATAAAACACCGGCGCCCGCACTGCGGTGGGGCTGATTTCGATAGTGGGGTCTTCAAGGATTTTTCGGGTCTCGTTGACCATCTTCATTTCTTCCTTGGTGTATCCCGTGTCCAGAAATTCGTCGATATGCGGCAGGCAATTGAAAGCGATTTGATGCGGGTAGACGTTTTTCTCGATCTCCCGCCCTTCCAGGACGGCCAGGCTTTGCTTGCGCAATTCTTCAATGGCCTTTTGACCGGAACCGGAAACCGACTGATAGGTCGAAACCACCACCCGCCGAATCTTGAACAAATCGTGTAGCGGCTTCAACGCCACCACCATCTGGATGGTGGAGCAATTGGGATTGGCGATTATGCCGGGAATATCTCCTATTGCGTGGGGATTGACCTCGGGGACGACCAGCGACACGTCCTTTTCCATCCTGAACGCGCTGCTGTTGTCGATCGCCACGGCGCCCGCTTGGGCCGCCAGAGGCGCGAATTTTTTGCTGACGCTCCCGCCTGCGGAAAACAAGGCGATATCAATATCCTTGAAAGAGTCCTCTTTCAATTCCTGGACAACAATATCCTCGCCGTGAAATTTTACGGTCTTTCCCGCCGAGCGCGCGGAAGCCAACGGCAGGAGACGGGCAACGGGGAAATTTCTCTCCTCCAGAATAGAAACCATCCGCAACCCGACCGCGCCCGTGGCGCCAACTACGGCAACGTTGTACTTTTCTTTTTTCTTTAACATTCGGCGCTCTCCAACTCCTTCACCACCGCGTCGCCCATGGCCTGAGTTCCTACTTCGGTCTGGCCCTCGGACATGATATCCCGGGTCCGGTATCCCAGCTTCAAAACCGCTTCCACCGCGTTCTCCACAAGGGTATTGGCCTTTTCGATTCCCAGCGAATACTTGAACATCATCCCCACGGAAAGTATGGTCGCCAGCGGATTGGCCCAGTCTTTGCCGGCAATATCCGGGGCGCTGCCATGGATGGGTTCGTACATTCCATTTTTGCCGCCAAGACTTGCGGAAGGCAACATGCCGATGGAGCCGGTGAGCATGGAGGCTTCGTCGCTCAATATATCCCCGAACATGTTGGTGGTCAGAATGACGTCGAACTGCTTGGGGTTACGAACCAACTGCATGGCGCAGTTGTCGACGTACATATGCTCCAGCTCCACGTCGGCGTAATCCTTATGAGTCTCTATCACGACCTCGCGCCAAAAGCCGGTGCATTCCAGAACGTTGGCTTTATCGATCGAACAAACTTTTTTATTCCGTTTGCGCGCCACGTCGAAAGCAATGACGGCAATTCGCCGGATTTCGTCTTCGGTGTAAACCAGGGTATTGAATCCTCTGCGGCGTCCGTCCGCGTCCGTTTCAACGCCTCGCGGCTGGCCGAAATAGATGCCGCCGGTCAACTCACGGACCACCAGCAGGTCCAGTCCGTCCACAACGTCGCGTTTCAGAGTGGAGGCGTCGACCAGGGCGTCGAACACCTTGGCGGGGCGCAGGTTGGCATACAATCCCAGGCTCGACCGCAAGCCGAGAAGCGCCCGCTCGGGTCGCAGGGAAAAATCGATGCTCTCCCATTTAGGGCCGCCCACGGCGCCGAGCAAAACGGCGTCAGCCTCCTTCGCGGAATTTAGGGTATCATCCGGAAGCGGTTTCCCGGTCGCTTCGTAAGCCGCTCCGCCGACGGGCAGTTCGCTGGTTTTCAATTTCAGGTCGAGTTTGGATTCGAGGACCTTCATGACCCTTTCAGCCTGGGCCGTCACTTCCGGGCCAATGCCGTCGCCTGGCAAAATCGTAATGTTGAATTGCTGACTCATTAAGTTTTCCTGTTTTAAATTGACGTGAAAAGACCAAGGATAAGGACGCCGCCGTTTAAAGTAAACCCTTTTTTGGCGCGTTACGACCGCTCAAGCGGGCGAGGCGGGACATTTCCAAATTTTTATATATAATGTTTTCCCTTTAGGGATCCGCGAAAATTTTTGGAGCTAATATGATCGACGGCAAATACCTCACAGTCATCATGCCCGCCTACAACGCGGAAAAAACCCTGAGTCAGACTCACGCGGAAATTCCAAAGGACCTGGTCGACGAAATCATTTTGACGGACGACGCCAGCGGCGACCAAACCGCAAAACTGGCGCGGGAACTGGGCATCAATACCTTCGTCCACGAAACCAACAAGGGTTACGGCGCCAATCAAAAAACCTGTTACCAAAAAGCGTTGGAGGGCAAGTGCGATATCGTCGTCATGCTCCACCCGGATTACCAGTACACGCCGAAACTGATCCCCGCGATGGCGTCGATGATCGCAAGCGGCGTTTTCGACGCGGTGATCGCCTCGCGCATCCTGGGGAATCAAGCCATGGCCGGGGGCATGCCGGTTTATAAGTATTTTTCCAACCGCGTTTTGACTCTGCTGGAAAACCTGCTGATCGGCCAAAAGCTGTCGGAATACCACACGGGTTACCGGGCGTTCAGCCGGGAAATTTTAGAGACCATTCCATTTCTGGAAAACTCCGACGACTTTGTGTTCGACAACGAAATGCTTTGCCAGGTTTTTTATTATGGCTTTCGCGTGGGCGAGGTATCCTGTCCGGCGAAATATTTCCCCGAGGCCTCGTCGATCAATTTTCAGCGGAGCGTGAAGTATGGATTGGAGGTCATGCAAACGGCGATGAAATATTTTCTAAGCAAGCGCGGGATTAAAAAATTTCCAATTTTCGATAAAAAATAGCCTGATAAAATAGCTAAGATATTTTACTTTAACTCATTGTTTTAATTCATAAAAAATTTCGATCAAGCAAAGCCCCTGGGGCGGCGCGGTGGGTCCTGCGTTTTGCCGGTCGCGGGATTCCAAAATCCTCTTCACCTCCTCCGAACTCATCTTGCCCTTCCCTACTAACACCAGAGTCCCGACGATGTTGCGGACCATGTATTTTAAAAATCCGCTCCCCTCAAATTCCATATGAATGAAGTCGCCTTCGCGGAAAATGTCCAATCGATACAGTTTCCGGACGGTGGTTTTGGTATCTGAATTCGTGGCGCGAAACGCTAAAAAATCATGCTCGCCAATCAGGCAGGACGACGCTCTTTCCATGGCCTCCCGGTCCAAAGGGAGTTGAATGAACCAGCATCGGTTCCAACCCAGGGCCGAGGGGTAATCCCTATTCAATATGGTGTAGCGGTAAATTTTTTTTTTGGCGGAGTAGCGGGCGTCGAAATCTTCCCCAACCTCCTCGACCTCGGTCACGACGATATCCTTGGGCAGGAGACTGTTGAAAGCCTTCTGAAGCTCAATGAGGCTCATCGCGGTATCGGCGGAGAAATGCGCGACCTGCGCCCGGGCGTGGACTCCGGCGTCCGTCCGCCCTGCTCCCATGATATGGGTTCTGGTTTTGACGATTTTCCCCACGGCTTTTTCCATCAACTCCTGGACGGTCAGGCCGTTGGTTTGGAACTGCCAGCCGCAGTAACCGGAGCCGTCGTACTCCACGGTCAGTTTGAATTTCCGCATATTTTTGTTGCTGAAATGGAAACAAAAAAAACGCGTTGCTCTAGACGACAACGCGTTTTTCCTTAATTTGGCCCTGTCCTTCGAGGGACGGGCGTCCGTGTAAGAACACGGATATCTAATTTGCCAGGTTAACTAAATCGTAAGGTGGATTCAAGCTCCTCAATACCTCCTAAGAGATTAGTAATGGCAATTAAAATATAATCCTCAATTAAAAAAATGCAATAGGCTGATGGGAAAAAATTACAATTCAGATTCTGGCAACAAACCGCCAGGTCCCTGGAGGTCTTGAGGTTGCATGATTTCTTCCCCACAAGATCCGCAATTCCTTATTATTTCAATGGTAGGACCGCCCCTTCTCCTTTGTGCAGCGGGAATCCTACGATCCTGGCCGTTACTACTCCCACAATAAGGACAAATGTTTGAACCAAACGCATAAAAAAGTCGCAGGTTCAAACGCTCTTCCGGCCAGAGAACCCGAAAACGATTTTCAGAGTATTTCCGAAAATGCTCGGGAGGCAATCCGGTGGTGAGAGCTTCGTCCTCGCGAGTTCCCTCCCTATAAAGCCGGGTACCCGTGAGACTGTAATAAGCGTGAACCAACTCATGGGCAAAAGCGATGGCCATTGGACGCTGTTTTTTTGTTCCATCAAAATAGCAGGTGGTTTCCGTGGACAAAAAATTACAAGTGACCGTGGCTCCATTGCCATCCCCTTTGTCTAGCCAGGGTTCTAGCTTTCGGCACACTAACGACCGCTGCCCAGATTCAATGGGAGGGTGTCCGGTAGCCGTTTCGTCTGATATGTATAGGCTAAGGGCCTCATCCCAGGCTGAAGCGGCGTCCCTTATCAGAGTTTGCACCTTTCTTCTCCCTTGGTTCCTCATTCTTAGGAACGTGCTGGGAGAGACTATTCGGGAACCGCCGCCTCGATACACGCCTGCACGGACGAGGGCTTCAATTTGGCCGGGGGTAAAAGCATAATTGGTAATGCCTGGTCCGGGAGCGGCCAATTGCCGCGCCAAGGTGGAAATGTCATAAGGGCTGCGGGCAATGGCGTTCATTAACAGGGGAATCGCCACCGCGCGGTTGTACCAACTTGTGCCCACAAGTTTATAATAGGCACGATCAGTTGAAGCCGCGCAGGCAAAACTGGACCCTGTCTTTATATTGATTCTATATCCAGCGCCGTCCAATTCCCGAATAAAACTCTTCCCAACATTGTTGTCTACCGTTTGCCTAACGCCTTCGACAATTGCCTCCTGTTTCCCCTTGAGATTCCAAATTTGACCCAGTAGGACCTTAACGGAATTGACAAATTCCGGAGTTCCATCAATATTGATGTTCGTACTGGTCCATTCTGAGTTTGAATATAATTCGTGGGCCATTGGAGACCTCGCATTTTTGGGTTAACCAGAAAACACTTAGGAAATAATACCAAATTATTCAATAGGATGATACTTCCTCCCCCCTCTTATTCCCAAAAACTTTCCCATTTTTGGAAAATACTTTCCAATGAAAAGCTTTTTCTATATGATGGAAAGCGAAAATTCTCGAAAATTAACTGATTAATTTTTTTTGGAGTCGGGCCATGAAGTCCTATGAAGACCTGGCGGGCGACGGCGGATCCAACATCGTCGAGCAGGTCGTTTCCCAGCAGGGGAAACTGCGCGCCCGCCTGGATAAAATAAAGCACAAAGTAGTCTTGATGAGCGGCAAGGGCGGCGTGGGCAAAAGTTCCATCACCGCTAATATCGCCGCCTGTCTGGCGGACCAGGGGCGCACTGTCGGCATCCTGGACGCGGATTTGAACGGTCCCAGCATTTGCCATTTGCTGGGGGTGGACCGCTCCAAGAAACTGGTTATCGACGAGAGCGGCGTCGAGCCGGGCGTCGGCCACCTGGGCGTCAAAATCATGTCCATGGACATGCTCTTACCGGACCCGGACTCTCCAGTCATCTGGACGGAGGATAAAGGCGCCAGCGCGGTCTGGGTGAGCACCATGGAGTCGACCGCCCTGCGCGAATTGCTGATGGACACGAAATGGGAAGAACTGGATTTCCTGCTGATTGACATGCCGCCGGGGAGCGACCGGATCGACAATATCCGCGACCTGATCCCGGAGTTGGAAGGCGTGGTGGAAATAACCATCCCCTCCCCCGTCTCCCAGCATATCGTGTCCAAGTCCATCACCAAAAACACGAGAATGGGCGTCTCCGTGATCGGCCTGGTGGAAAACATGGCCACTTATGTTTGCCCGCATTGCGATCAGGAAGGCGCGCTGTTTGCGGGCGAAGACGCGCACGGGCTGGCGCAGGGCAAGGGAATTCCCTATCTGGGGAAAATACCTTTCGACCCCAGGATTTCTCAAAAAAGAGACGGCCTGTTTTATACGGAAAACAAGGATTCCCTGACGGGCAAGGCGATAGCCGAGCTTGTGGAAAATATTCTCAAATTCATCGAAAACAAAGCCAAATAATTCAGGAGGCGAAATGAAATTCCTTTGCATCCCTTGCGACGAGCAAATGCAAACCCAGACCGACGGCATCATGCCGGAGGAGAAAAAAAATATATCGTTGAGATTTCAATGCCCGAAATGCCAGCACAGCATCGCCATGCTCACGAACAAGTTCGAAACCGAATTTGTCAGTAAAATCGGCGTGGAGTTGGGCGGCGGCTCGGACGTCGGCACGGGTCCCATGAGCGTTGTGAGCACGCAATTGGCGGAGGGCAAGGAGGAGCTTAAGAAAGCCGCGCCCAAGGACGACGAGTTGATCTGGACCGAGGAAGCGCAGGAACGAATCAAGAAGGTGCCCTTCTTCGTGCGCAACATGGCCAAGAAAACTGTGATCAATTACGCCCAGGAAAGAGGCATCACGAAAATCGACGCGGCCCTGATGGACGAAGTACGGGAAAAAGTTGGTATGTAAATTTTCCGATTAAGACGAGACGCAGAAAAGCCGTTTCCGGTTCGATCCGGGAACGGCTTTTTTCATTTCAACGCCCGACTCTATCCAACGAGTTTTCTCAGGTAGTCGTGGGAATACAACCCGGTGTCGTGTCCGTCGCTCCAATGAATCTGGATGGCGTACAGCCCCACGTTGTGAACTTTGAGGGGACGGATGGTTTCTGCAACCGAATCCGGGTCCAATCGCTTTTCCCCGGTCCATTCATCTATGCACTGGGCGCACGGGCATTTCTGCCTCAGCATCCGCACATTCAAACGGGATTCCACGCCGTCCGTCCAGTCTATACCCAAAGTAGCGGGATCGGCCTGGAACACTTTTTTGGGAGCGGGTTTTTCTGCGCTTTTAGTATTTTCAGTTGTCATTCTTCAACAGTAGCATAAGAGCAAATTAGCTCCAAGCGGAAACCTGATTTTAGGGGAGAGTAATATTAAGTACGGCTTTACCATCCGGGGCGACGTCTATTTCCATGGATTTTTCGCCCGCATAAGGATGCCAAACCACCATCCGGTACTTTCCGGGAGGGATATTGCCGATTTCAAAAGAGCCGTCCTTCTCGCTGACGTCGAAATAAGGATTCCAAACCACCCGGGAACTGACGGACATCCAGAGATGTTGTTCACATTCCACATAAAAATGGTCGTCCCGGCCCTTTTTTAGTTGCCTCAAGGATTTGGTAACGTCCACCTGGGCGCCTTTGTTGAGAAGCCATTTTTTGAAAAAGAATTTTCGCGTGGTCGTCCCGATGGAAAACCCTTTAGGGTTATGGAGCACCCCTTCATCATGATTTTTAATGACGAGCAAACCTTTGTCGAACTTCCCGGGTTTCCGGACTACGGCGACCTTGGGGTAGGATTTGCAGTTTCTAAAATCAATGGTTACGGAATCTTTTCCCCAGGATTTGCCCTGCTCGATACCTTCAATAAAAATGACGGCGTCTTTCAGGCCTCCGTCGTCTATTTCCACGTACTGAAGAAGGAGTTCGCCTTCCTTGTTGGGGTCGGCATTTTCCAGACAGAATTCAGAATTTTTTTGGGATCTCAGGTCTACTTTAACCGGCGAGGGAGCCGATCCTTTAAAGCTGATCTTCCCCTTGATGGAACTTCCATTTTTAACGTCTCCCTCAATATACATGGGCTTTTTGGCGTAGGCTAACGACGACGCCAAAATCAGAATTTGAACCGCAACAAAAATGGAAACCAGAAATCTTTTCAACATGGACTGCGCCCTCTTTGCCTATCGGGGTTTATATCTCAATGAATCAAAATTTGGATCGGCTTTACATATCCTAAATCAGCCCAGGCATCGATGAAGTCGGACTGCAATCAGGGACAAGGTAAAATCCTTTTCAATTAACTTGACATGAGTCCGGGTCACTTTCCTTTTCATCAGCATCTTAAATGTTTCCATGCCTGTATTCGATGAGATATGAACCAGGTTTCCCTCTTTTTCGACCTTGATTAAATCCGGATGTTCAATTTTTATTTTGAAACTTTCCAGATCGAGTCCTTTCTCCCCAATGTCAATGACATGGGTTGCAGAAAAACACAGGTTCACGGTCAAGTAGGTTTCCGCCAACAGGGATCTTACAAAAAGAACAAGCTCTCTGATTTGCTCGTCGCTAAAATCCGGGTGGGCGGGCATTCCGGTTCCCTTCACGCCCTTACGGATTGCTTCCTCAATTTGCTGGTCGGGGATTCGTTCCATCTGCAGGAAATTGGTGAAGTCCCTGGGTTTGGGATCAAGTCCTTCCGCCAAAAACCCCTCCCCATCGCCCAATTCTCCATGGCACATGGTGCAATCGGATTCCCGGTAAATGGATTCCCCCAGAGAAGTCGCCGGCGATTCAGGCAACTTGCTGTATTGCTTATAGGAATCAACGGCAGACCCGCTGAGAGGCGTCAGAAAGATAACCAACAGGATCGCTGGAATTTGAAAAATAAAAATTTGTTTCATGCGCATAGTTGAATGTCCTGCTTATTGATAAAGCCAGAAAACAGTTGAGAAAACGCCCTTACGCGAAAAGACGCTTGCCTGGGATATTTACGCTGAGGGTCAATTCCCGGCGTAACGTTTTTTAAATTCCTTCGCCGCTTCCTTTCTCTGCGCTTTTTCCTTATCGGACATTTTGCCCAGGAACCATTTATGCTCGTCGCGGTCGAGGATCAAATCCAGTTCGGCCAAAACGTCACGAGCCTTTGCGGCCGCATCCCCGCCCTTATGAATCGCCTTTTCGCAGGCTTCGCGCACCTGGGGAACGAAATGGATATAGAAGCGTTCGGCCACTTCAAAGAACCCGTGCCACTGGGTGTAATCGGGAGCCATCATGGAGGCGCCGTGCCGGGCGCGGCGGCCTTCGTGATGCCACAAATAAAAGTAGGTCCATTCCAACTCCTCGTCGAAATTGGTTGGCGTTAAAACGCCTCCGGCCTTCATCATTTTGATGATTTTGGTGGAAGGTTTGCCGTATTTTTCATTGTACAACACGATGGCGCTGTCGAATTGTGCGTAAAAGGAGTCCACGTAATTTTCGGCGTGACATTTTCCGCAGACGTTCTTCATGTTGTCCCTTCTCTCCTCCCAGGGAACGGTTTCGACGCCAGCCTTGATGGCCTTGGCGTCGATTTTTTCGGAAATGGGCGGGCGCAGGTTCCAGGAGATGCGCATCCCAACGTCGTGGGTGACGTCCATTTCACTGGTGGCGCTCATGTGGCAGGTGGCGCAGGTCGGCGCCGCGGAATATTCAATTCCCACCCGCCAGGGCTGAGCGTCCAGCTTCATATATTCCTTGAACGCCTTGAAGGCGATTCCGTGTTTGGACTCCTCGTAAATTTCTTTTTGCGGATGGTCCGGTCCCATATGGCACTTGCCGCAACTATCCGGTTGACGCGCGACCACCACGGAAAATTGATGGCGGGAATGGCAGGCGGTGCAGGAACCTTTACTGCCGTCGGGATTGATCCTGCCGATGCCCGTATTGGGCCAGGTCGCAGGATCGGGCCGCCCATTTTCCATGATCTTGACCACCGAGCCGTGGCACTGCCAACATCCATTGATGGCCACTGGAGACTGGCCGTTTAATGCAAGCTGGTTCATATCGCCCTCCACCACTTCCGCAAGCACATTGTCCAGGGATCCAATTATTTTCCCCGCGTCGGCGTGATGGGAAGCCTGAAACTGCTCATTCTCCTGAGCATGGCACTTGGAGCAATCCTTTGGGGAAACCACAACGGCAATCAAGGCGTCTTGATGCTTCCAGGCGTCCTTGTCTTCCGGCTCCGCCTTGTGACACTCCATACAGCCGACTCCGCGAAGCGCGTGCTTGCTGTTTTTCCATTGCTCGATAAGCGACGGACTTTTCACCGTATGGCATCCAACGCAGTTTTTGCTTTCCGAGGACACCTTGATAGAGGCCTTTTTGCCGACAATGCGTTTGTTGCTTTCGACCCCACCGACGATCAGCAAGGCTCCAAGGAAAAACAACCCGATGACGCCGATAACTATTTTTTTGGCGTTGAGCGACATTTTATCCTCCAGTCAATTTATTTATTCCCGTCATGCAAAAGCTTCCCAAACGGTCAAAATTAAATAAGCGCTGAATCCCAAAAAACCGATCCAGATGGTGAGTTCCATTTTGGGATATTTTTTTTCCAAAAACTGGTCTATGAACGGCCATAACGCCAGGACGCCGACAAAAAATATCTGCCCCACAACGCCGATGTATATATTCGTCAATTTCAGCCAGCGAAAAGACGCGTAGAAATACCATTCGGGTTTGATATGTTCCGGGGTGACCAGAGGATTGGCTATTTCTCCCAACCCTGCGGGGAAAACCAGCGACATGATCGTCAACAAATACAAAATGAGAATGGCGATCATGCATTCGGTGAGGAAATGGTCCGGGAACAGGGGAAAGGTTTTATGCTGAAGCTTCTTTTCCTCGTCAAACTCAAATTCCGTCACCCCATGCATTCGAACCAAAACAATGTGGACGGCAATCAACGCGACCAGGGCGCCTGGGAAAATGACCACATGAAACACAAACAAACGCGTCAGGGTATTCCCGGACATCTCCGGACCGCCGCGAATAAAATCGGCGGCATAGGCGCCAACGACGGGAACGCTTCCGGCGATTTCCGTGCCCACCATCGCGGCCCAGTAGGACAGTTGATCGTAAATCAGGGAATAGCCCGTGAACCCCAGCCCCAGGGTGATGAAAAATATGACTGTACCCAGCATCCAGTTAAGTTCCCGGGGTTTTCGAAACGCGCCCGTGAAGTAAACGCGGGACATATGGAGCATGACGGTGACGATCATGAGTTCGGAAGCCCATTTATGAAGGCTCCTGACGTACCAGCCAAATTTCACCTCGTTGGTGATCTTAAATACGCTGTCGTAGGCTTGTTCCGGCGTCGGGACGTAATGGAACATCAGGAAAATTCCGGTTACGATCTGGATGGCAAACAATATCGCCGGGGTGCCGCCCAGGGCAAACCACCAATGCTTCAGGTGATTGGGCACCGGCTCGTTGGTCAGGGTTTTTAATTCCTGAACGTTAACGGGAATCCGATCCTTGACCCAATCGGTCAGCTTTTCAATATTTTTTTCAGCCCACATAAACTTCGTCCACGTAAATGTAAACGGCGCTGTCGATCACCTCGACCGGGTAAGAGTTAAGTGGTTTCGGCGGCGGTCCCTTAAGTACTTTCCCCTGCGCGTCGAAATAACCTTCATGGCAGGGGCAATAAAATTGTTTTTCCTTTTTCTTCCAATGCACCTGGCATCCCAAATGGGTGCATTTGGTGGACAGGGCAGTGTACCCGTCTCCGGTATTGACGATGTTTATTTTTTGGCCTTTGAGATCGGTGAATCTCAAATTATGACCGGGAGGAATGTCGGAAGTCTTGGCGACGTAAAGTTTGCGGCGAGGTTTTCCCTTCAGGGCGGGAAAGAGAAATCCCAAAAAGTAAAACGCCATGAACCCCAACCCGGCAATGAGACTGGAACCCATGAAGATGTTGACGAAAAAATCCCGGCGGGTGAAAGTCCGGGATTCAGGCTCCGAGCTTGCCTCTATATTTCCCATCCATCGAACTCCGTTTGATTATTTTGATTATGAAGACAAGATAAGAGCCACCGGTTTGCAAACAGGGAAAGGCGACGGTTGGATCCATTGGCAAGGACCATTTTTCATTATAAACCTTACTAGATATAGGACCGTTTTGGCAGAAAAAAATTCCCGCTATTTTGCGAAAACCTTTTTTGGATATGGAGGGGGGGTAAAGAAGAGACGGCTCCCGCAAGGGGAGCCATACGAGGTAAGTCGTCTTATAAAACGCTACTCTTTCCAGGCAAGCTCGAACGTGGTTTCCGGTTTGTCCTCTTTTGCCTGGTTGATGCTGATCTGCGCGGCCACTTTCCCGGCCAATTCGATATAAGCCTGGCTGGCCGGGGAGTTGGGATCGTTCAGAGTGATGGGTTTTCCAAGGTCGCCGCCCTCGCAGATTTCTCCCACAATGGGGATTTGCCCGAGTAGGGGAACGTGAAACCTATCGGCCAGCTTTTGCCCTCCGCCTTGGCGGAAGATATGGTATTTCTTGTCCGGCATGTCCGGCGGAACAAAATAGCTCATGTTCTCCACGATTCCCAGAACGGGAACCTTGACCTGTTGAAACATTTTGACGCCCTTATCGGCGTCGATGAGGCTCACCTCTTGCGGTGTGGTCACCACCACGCCCCCGGAAAGCGGCGCCTTTTGGGTGAGCGTCAATTGCACGTCCCCCGTTCCCGGAGGCAGGTCGATCACCAGATAATCCAACTCGCCCCATTCCACGTTCATGAGAAACTGCTGGATGATTCCGCCGAGCATGGGACCGCGCAACATGAGCGGCTGGCCCTCCTTGGTTAAAAACGCGGCGGAAACCACTTTCATTCCAAATTTTTCATGCGGGAAAAATTTATTATTCTCCCCCGCCTTGGGCGGAGAAATGGGGATTCCCAGCATTTGCGGAATGCTGGGTCCGTAAATATCCGCGTCCATGATTCCCACCCGCGCCCCGGTCAGGCTCAGCGCGGCGGCGATATTGACGGCGACGGTGGATTTCCCCACCCCACCCTTTCCGCTGGCCACGGCGATGATATTTTTAACGCCCGTCAGCACCGGCTGGTTGTGCTCCGTCGCCCGGACCACGGCGGTCATATTGACGTCCACGCTCTCGACGCCTTCGATGGTCCCGACCTTTTCCGCGCACTCATTTCTCAACTGTTCCTTGACAGGACAGGCCGGGGTGGTCAGTTCAACGTCGAACTTGACCTTGCCGGAATCGATTTCCATATTTTTCACAAAACCCAGGCTCACAATATTTTTGTGCAGGTCTGGGTCCATAACCGTTTTTAAAGCCTCGATAACTTTGGCTTGCAAATCTTCGCTGGACATACCGTTCTCCTAAATAA
>JAJDBD010000021.1 GCA_029261575.1 Nitrospinaceae bacterium
CACGCCGATGCGGTCCGCGTCTCCGTCGAACCCGATCCCCAACTCGGCGCCTTCGGACTGGACGCGATCGATCAAGCTCTGCATGTATTTTGGGATGGTGGGGTCGGGGTGATGATTGGGAAAGGTTCCGTCCGGTTCGCAGAATTGTTCGATGGGGTCGAGTCCCAAAGCGCGAAGCAGTTTGGGTCCGACGATTCCGAAACATCCGTTGCCGCCGTCGACGACGACTTTGACCGGTCGCGAAATATTGATCACACTGCAAATTTTTTCGACGTAGGCGTCCATTACGTCTTCTTTGCGGCTTTGGCCCTGGCCGGTTTCAAAGTCGTCCTCCTGGATCATCTTGAGGAGTTCCTGGATTTTTTCGCCGTACAGGCTGTGCGTTCCCAGGCTGATTTTGAATCCGTTGAACTCGGGCGGGTTGTGACTGCCGGTGATCATCACGCCGCCGTCGGTTTTTAAATGGTGCAGTGCGAAATAGTTGACGGGCGTGGGTACGCGTCCGATATCGATCACGTCGCAACCGGTAGAGGTCAGAGCCTGGGTCAGGATATCGCGAAACGTGATGGAACTTTCCCGGACGTCCCAGCCCAGGGCGACGGTTTTTCCGCCTTGCCTGCGGAGGTAGGAGCCGATGGCCTTGCCGATCAGCTCGACGTTTTCCGGGGCGAGGTCGCGTTCGACCAGACCGCGAATGTCGTACTCGCGAAAAATTTGCGGGTTCATATAATCTCCATGGGTCGATAATTTTTTTTGTTTGGATTATTTTTCTGGATTATAAAGGATATCGGAGCAAAGCGCATCCCTGCCCGACCGGTGGAAAAGTTTGAGATGCAAGCTCACCGTTGCCTGTAGCTTCCTTGTATAAGTTTCACCGGCTTAGTCCAGCGTCACGCTGGTGGGCAAGCGTCTGGGTCAGGCCAAAAGTTTTGCCTTCGCGGAACAGGGTCAAGCGGATTTTCTGTCCGGGCGTCAGCCCCAACAGCTTCCGGCGAAATTTTAAAAACCGGTCGATCTTCTGGCCGTTGACCTCCACGATAATATCTTTGGTTTGCACCCCCGCTTTTTCCGCCGGACTCCCCGCTTCCACGCCCAGCACGAGAATCCCGTTGTCGCCGGAGAAATTCAATTCGTCGCGGTCTTTGGCCGACAAGGGCCGGGCGCTGACGCCGAACCAGCCGCGTTCCGGTTTCCCCACCACCAAAAGCGGCGCCACTTCCTTGACGATGTTGATCGGAATCGCAAAGCCCACCAACTGGGCGGTGGATATGATGGCAGTGTTGATCCCCACGACCTCGCCGTACAAATTGATCAAAGGGCCGCCGCTACTGCCGGGGTTGATCGCCGAGTCGGTTTGAATGAAGTCCAGCATTTGCCGGTTCAACTGCGGCGCCACGCGCTCCTTGGCGCTGACCAGTCCCGACGTCACCGTGTGCGTCAGTCCCAGAGGATTGCCGATGGCCAGGACCATTTCCCCGACCTCAAGCTCGTCGGAATCCGCCAGCGGCAGGGCGGTCAGCGGTTCGTCCGGTTCGATCTTGAGCAGAGCCGTGTCCGTGAGGCGGTCGACTCCGATGATCCGCGCGGGATACTCCTTGCCTTGCTCCGTGGTCGCCACGCGGATTTCAGTGGCGTTAAAAACCACATGCGCGTTGGAAAGTATATACCCCTCTTCGTTCAGGATGAACCCGGACCCCAGACTGATTCCCTGGGTCTTGAAGGGAACGGGAACCTTGAAAGGGATGACGTCGATGAGCGATGAAATCACGGGAATGCGAATGGGGAGCAGGTCGTTCGGAGAGAGTCCGAATTGCGCGTTGCGTTCCTCCAGCCGCAGGGTGTAAATGTTCACCACGCCGTCTTTTACGGACTCGACCAGACGGCTGATGGTTTTATTGGTCAAGGGAACCGGCGCGCGATTTTTCTCGCGGGCGTTTTCGTTCCAGAAATTTTTCAGGTCGACGTCCGCGCGCTTCACGCCGGCAAAACGCTTGTCGTAAACTGGATCGTCCGATCCGACCAAAATTTTATCAGGGTGTTTTGAGGTTTGGGAAACGCTGCATCCCCATAGGAAAGGAAAGCAGAGCAGGAGGCATAGGGCGCCGACGGTTTTCGGAAATCGTTGCATATCTGGGATAGTTTGCATTGGAACGTGGAGTTAAAACGGATCGAGGGTTGCGCCGCCGTCGACCGTGAAGTTTGAACCGGTGATCCATTTGGCCTGGTCGGAGGCGAGATACAAAACCAGGCCGCAGACGTCCGCCGGCGTCCCCATTTGTTTCAGGGGCAGGGTCTCCGCCGTATCGGATTTTATTTTCTCTTCGGCCTCGGAAATTTTTATGCCCGCCTGTTCGGCGAAAGATTTTGCTTCGTTTTCCCAGGACTTGCTCCAGACGGGTCCCGGCGATACGGAGTTCACGAGTATTTTATCCGCCGCCAGGCTTTGCGCCAGCGAGACGGTCAGGTTGGAAAGTGCGGCTTTCATCGCGCTGTATTGGGGGAACACGGGTCCCGGCTTCATCGCGGCGACGGAGGAGATGTTGACGATGCGCGGCGCTCCGGAATGGCGCAGGGCGCCGACACAGGCTCGGATCATGCGCACGGCGGAAAGGAAGTTGACGTCAAACGACGCCTGCCAATCCTCGTCCGATAATTCGAAAAAGTCGCACAATTTTACAATGGAACCGACGTTGTTGACGAGGACGTCGAGTCCGCCCAGCGCTTCTATCGCCCGATCGTGAAAATTTTGAATGTCGTCGTTCCGGGTCATGTCCGCGGATGAAAAGAAATGGCCGTCGCCGTCCATTTCCCTGGAAAGCAGTTCCAGGCGTTCCGCGTTTCGCGCGCACCCGGCGACGCGCGCGCCCGCGCGGCCAAAGGCCAGAGCCAGTTCCCTACCGATCCCGTCGCCGGCGCCGGTGACAATTACTTTTCGTCCGGCGAGATTACTTTCCATGCTAAAATCTCCTCTCTTTTTTAATCGAAAACCTTGCCCCTTGCCGCGCCGCCATGGACCCCACCCTCGTCGATAAAATCAGCTCCTCGCCTTCCATCAAATGGCTGGTGTTGGCGATGGCTTTCCACATCGTCAACGTGTTTTGGGGAACCTGGCTGGGGTTTTTCAAAAAAAGCGCAAGCGGCGTAAAAATCCACAGCATATTTTATATCGCCGTCGTGGTTTGCCTGGCGTTTTATCTAACCCTGCACGGGGTTCATTCGGAAAACAGTGTCTGGGACTATCTGGTCGGATTGTACTTTATCACAGCGCTTCCCTACAGCAAAAAATGGGACGTGGCGTTTCACGCCCTGGCGGGGATATTGGGCCTGCTGTTACTGCCGTTACTGATTCTGTATCAGTTTATCTAAGTCCCGCGCAGGCGGGACGGCTAATTTTTTTAGGCGCTTCGGTTTTGCAAACTCATTGCTTTCGCCGTTCTTCAAGTTTTTTCGCGTCAATATCTTGGTAAGAGCTTAGAATGGCCAACACAACAACCCGTTTCTGGTCTTCCAGAATGGTATAAATGATACGGTTGCCTTTGAAAGTTTTCAGCCGAACGTCGGGCAGGACGTCGTTTCGTTGCGGGTAGAGGCGGGGATTTTCTTTTAATGCGCGGATATTTTTTTGAAGGTCTCTTGCGTATTTTTCGCCGTGAGCCGGACCCCATTTCTTTTTGGAATACGCCGTTTCATGCGCAAGCTCTTTCCTGGCTTCATCAATAATGAAGAGATCATACATGCCTACTCGAATACGTCTTTATTGATCTCTTCGCAGGCTTCGTCAAAATCATGCAAGACGGCATTGCCATTTTCTAAAGATTCGAGACGGGGCGCAACGGTTGTTCTGATATGCTCCGCCTCTACGGGATCGATCTGGTCGTCTTCTGAAATATGAAAAAACTTGCGCAGAGCGGTCCGGACCACTTCGCTCGCGCTTCCATACATGCCGCTGTCCACGCGGTCTTTGACCATTTTTTCTAGTTCGTCGGGTAAGGAAACGTGCATGATCCTATCTCCTGTTTCATAGATTTCCTTATATCTTGATAGTACAGGCGAATGATAAAAATTGTCAATTTTTATCATTTAGGTCGGCGAGGCGCCGAGGCCAAATAGGTGGAACTAATTAGGGGAAAGCTACAGGTATCGGTGAGTTTGCGTTTCAAACTCTGCCTCCACGGCGAGTGGCGGCGAGGCGCCGGAGCCAATGTTTTGAAATGAGAACGCCTTGGTGGCGAAGGACTTAATCTTTTAAAGCGGTTGTTACTGCGAGGTCTCCCCAAACTTTGGCGCGGCAACCCAGCTTCTGGTTGGGTTCCAGTTTGTGAAGTTTTTCGATGAAGGTTTGGTCGCCCGCATTTTCAGCGGGTTCCACTTCGATCAAACAGGTGCCGCACACGCCCAGCCCTCGGCAGTTGATGAGTTTGTTCATGCCCTTGTACATTTCCACGCCGGCATAAAAGGCAGCCTGCCTTAGATTGGCTCCGTACCCGACCTTGAAGGTTTGGGTTTCTCCGGTCTCGGCGTTGGTGACGGTTATCTTGGGCATGGATCGAATTGGCTCCCGTAAATATTAATGCGCGATTTTCAGAATGCAGGCAATTTTGCCCGACTGGCGTCCAAAGTCAATAGTTTTCTCCCGGGGTAGCCCCCGGGGGCAGTGGGTGGCGATTGGATATTTTTTCCAACCCGGATTCCAACCTGCCGAACTTTTCTCATTGGACTTGATATTCAATTGCTCCCTGAACGTAGCGACCCCAGAATTAGTCGCGCCTATTGGCCCCGGCGCCTCGCCGGTTAAATTGAATAATTGTGTCCGGTTAAAATTTTCTTTGCTTTCAACTCAGCGATGATTTTATCGACCGCCTCGGTTTCCTTTTGGGCCTCTTCCAGGGAAAGCACGACGTCCGGTTTACCCGTGGGCGTGGTCTCGTCGGAAACGAGAATCTCCACGATCGGGTTCGGCTCGAGGAGCAGGCGGACGTCTGAATGGTCCTGCCGGTTGAATACGTTGGAGGTGGAGATGACGACGTTTCCGGCGTCCAGAAACAGTTTGACGACTTCGCCGTAGCGCCGGACGGCTTCTCCGCTTGAAAAATATTCCTCGTTGTCGATGTCCGCGCCGACGCCCAACCGGACGTTGTGACCGTCCAGCAAATAGCTTTGGAAATTGCTTTTGAATATTTTTTCCTCAAGCAGGCAGGCGAGCCGGGATTTGCCCACCCCGGCGTTGCCGGTGATCAGGATCAAGGCGGGGCGGTGACCGTTGCGGTAGGCGCGTTCTTCCGGAGTGATGTTGCTGGCGATCCAGTTGGAATCGCGGTACCGGGCTTCTTCCTTGAGCTTGTCTTCCTTGGCGACCGGCGTGTAGGTGGTGATGATGCCGCCGCCGCACACGTCGAATTCGTCCACCAGGACGAACCGTCCGGTTTCGGGAATGGACCCGAACAGATCGAAGACCACGGGCGTCCGGGTTTTGATGGTCAATTCTCCGACATCGTTCTTCACGATGTAATCGCGGTCCGGTACGGTTTCCAGAGTCGAGGCGTCGATCACTTTTTTGAATTCTATAATTTCGCAGGGAACTTCCTGCGTGGTCAGTTTCAGGGTGAAGGTCCGTCCTTTTTCCAGGTGGCGTTTGCCCATCCAAAAAAGGTTCGCGTCGAACGTGGAGGAAACGATGGGTCCCTGCTCCGAAGCCAGGCTGGCGATTTCGCCGCGCTCCACGAAAATCTGTTCGGTGAGGGAGATTCCGGTGGACTCACCCGCCGACGCTTCGCTGGGTGGATTGGGAACGCTCCAGGCTTCGATATTTTTGACAATCCCGGTTTTGTTGGAAGGGGAAAATACCAGCTTGTCGCCTTTTTTGACTCTCCCAGATTCCACGCGGCCCGCGAGAACCCGGTTGGCGTCGAACTTGTAAACGTCCTGCAATGGCAACCGAAACGGCAGATGGTCCGGGGGCGGCATGTTTTCAAACTGGTCCAGCATTTCCAAAACCGTGGGTCCGGTATACCAGGGCATTTCGTCGGAGCGTTGGGCGATGTTGACTCCCAGTTTGGCGGACACGGGGATGAACTGTTTGGCTTCTACGCCGAGGGATTCCAGGAATTTTTCGTACTCCGCTTTAATCCGATAATACTTTTCCGCGTCGTAATCAATCAGGTCCATCTTGTTGATCACCACGGCGACTTGAGTGAGTCCCAACAATTTTAAAATGTAACCGTGGCGGCGGCTCTGCTCCTGCACGCCCTCGTAAGCGTCGATCAACAACAAGGCGGATTCGGCGTTGGCCGCGCCGGTGACCATGTTCTTTAAAAATTCCTTGTGACCCGGCGCGTCGATGATGACGTAGTGGCGTTTTTTGGTGTTGAAAAAAATCTGCGAGGAGTCGATGGTGATTCCCTGCTCCTGCTCCTCCTCCAGCGCGTCGAGAAGAAACGCAAACTCGAACACCTTGCCCTGCCGTTCGCAGATGTCCCGGACGAAATCCAGTTTGCCCTCGGGCAGACTGCCGGTGTCCGACATCAACCGGCCCACGAGCGTGGATTTACCGTGGTCGACGTGGCCGACGATGACCAGACGCATCAGTTTGGCGACGTTTTGCGCGACTTCGCTGATTTTTTGGTTGGCAACCGATTCGTTCATTACATGTACCCCCGCGCGCGTAATTTTTGCATGGCGTAGGTGTCTTCCTGGTCCTGCGCTCTTCCGGAACGCTCCGCCGTGTCGATGTTTTTCAATTCCTCGACGATTTCCTCCACCGTGCTCGCCTGCGACTCTATGGGAGCGGTGCAAGGGGCGCATCCCAGCGACCGGTAGCGTTTTCCCTCTTTATTGGAGAAGTACAGGTCGATGATGGGAATCTTTTCGTGCAGGATGTATTCCCAGATATTCAACTCCGTCCAGTGGAGCAGGGGATGGATGCGAATATGCGTTCCCTCGGCAAAGGTGGTTTTGAATTGATCCCACAATTCCGGCGGTTGATCCTTGAAGTTCCATTCGAAATTTTTGTCTCGCGGGGAAAAGTAGCGCTCCTTGGCGCGGGTGCCTTCCTCGTCCCTGCGAATGCCCAGAATGAGACCGGTGTAGTTGTGCTCCTCCATGGCGCTTTGCAGGCCCTGGGTTTTCAGGGCTTCGCAACAGACAATCCGGCCCTTTTCGTGGTTCATCCCTTCGTCGAGAGCTTTTTTGTTTTGCCCGACGACCAGGTTCAAACCCCATTCCTTGGCCACGCGGTCCCGATATTCGATCATCGCCGGAATCTTGTAACTGGTGTCGATATGAACCAGAGGGAGTGGCACGTGTCCCAAAAAAGCCTTGCGGGCCAGCCAGACCATGACCGTGGAGTCCTTGCCGATGGACCACAACATGGCCAGGTTTTTAAATTTCTTGTAGGCTTCGCGCAGGATGAATACGCTCTGGTTTTCCAAATCCGCCAAATGTTCCATGCTGATATATATCCAAAAAATCCACCGCCCGAAAAGGACCGTCGTTTGCCGGGCGGCAGGGTTAAAAATAATTGAATCGTAGAGTCCGTCGTTCATTGTAAACGAAAAAGTACAATTTCGTAAGCCCCTATGTGAACGAAAACTCTACATAAGTCGATCCCGAACAGAAAAAAGTAAAGTTATTTTACACCCTCACCCAACCCTCTCCCTCGAGGGAGAGGAGTTATTTAAGGTTTTTGTTGGGGAGCCAGACTTCAAATCCGGGCTAATATCAAGGAACAAGCCTCCCTTCTCCCCTGGCGTGAGCGCTCACGGAGCGACAGGCGAGGAAGAGGCGCCCAAAAATATCCCTCTCCCCACCGGGGGAGAGGATGAAGGTGAGGGAGCTTTTATGAGGCCGAAGGCCTTCCTATTTTGTTTTTGAACCGTGATTTTAGTATATGCAAAGGATTCTTTGAAAACGGGAGGGCGTTCAATCGAAATATTTTTTTACGATTTCCGGAAAGCGGCAACGGTTGCAGTTGTTGTCATTTTGCGTGCAATAGTCCTGGTACACCTGCATCAGGCCCTGGGCCTCTTTCTCGCCGACCAACAGGTCCAGCAGTTCCTTGCGGTTGCCGAGGATGTAATGTTTCATGAAGCGGGTGGATTTATTGTCCGGAAAACGTTTGGCGAAAACAAACAACTGGTCGAGGGTTCCTTCCAGGGCTTGCGATTTGCTGGCCTGGGCGTAAATCAAACCGATGGGGATGAGGATGTTGACGACGACGGCCTGAGACCGCTCGGGTCCAACCAACTGTTGCGCACGGGCCAGGGGCTTGCCTCCGGCGGTGTAATGACCGGCCCAGTAATCGTCCTCGGCCTTCAGGCAGAAGAACTCGTGAAGGTTCCGGGCTTGCTTGCGTTCGAGTTCCTTGTCTTCCGCCTGGCACGATCCCAGCGCTTTTAAAAAGTCGGCGAAGATCCCCTCGGCGTCATGGCGCGCCACAAGGCGTCCGAGGGCCGCGATCCGTCGGTAGGGATAATTCGCCGGACGCATTCCGCCGAACTTCCAATGCTCCGGCCTCAACGTCTGGGGCGGGCATTGGGTTTTGTATTGGCTCCAAATCTTATCCAGCCGGGAAAAATACTTTTTTTCATCGGCGGGCAATGCGTCGCGGTCCAGGTTTTTGAATTCGATGAGGCCGGACATGCCGAACAAAAGCGCCTGGAGGCGCATGATCTTTTCTTTGTTTTTAAGATCCGGAGGAACCAGTTCGCGGATGCGGGACAGGGGCAGGCTTTCCGCCAGCGCGCGGAACGGTTCCTTGTTGACGGGGTAGCCCAGAGCCTCGGCGACTCCCTCGTAGACCGTCTGTTCATAACCGTTGGCGATCACCCGGTCGTGGAAGCGGTTCATTTTAGTGAGGATTCTGGCGTCGCCCGCAGAGCTTAAAAGGTGAGCCAGTTTTTCCTCGGACAGGTCCGCCAAAGGTTTGTGGCACCGGCCAAGGTTGATTTTATTGAACACCGGATAGGCGTCGAAGTCCAACTCATGAGTGAGTTCGATGACGCCTTTTTTGAGAAAACTTTTCAGTTCCAGTTCGTAAATGTGTTTGCCGGAAGGACCGGCGGCGCGGACCGGCGGTTGCCGGAGCGACGCTTTGGCGCCGCGCCCTTTCCACATGAACACGTGCAGGACGACCCGGTCGTACTCCTTGTTTTCCGCGTGCCTGTGGGCCTTCCAGTCGGTGGAGTAAACGTGCAGTTCCACGTCGCCCTCGTAGGCTTTTCCGTCCACCTCGATGATGGCGTGCGTGAAATCGGGACCGCTTCCAAAATTCCAATGCCCCGGATACACGACCTTCAAGCTCTCATTATCCGTGGTCGTCAGGTCTCCGGTCTTGAACAATTGGTCGTTCCAGATACAGCGGATGGTTTTTTCCGGAACGCGCAGTTGCGGCTCGTCCTCTTCCACGCGCAGGGCGGAATACAGGCGGGTGAACTTGTAATAAGTCGTCGAGAAAAATTCGCGAACCTGAGCGGTCGTCATTTTATTTTCCAGATCGTTCCTTCGGGGGCGTCCTCCACGGCGACGCCCATTTCCGTCAACGCCTCGCGGCATCGGTCGGCGGCGGCCCAGTCCTTGGCGGACCGCGCCTGGTTTCGTTCGAGGATCAATTCCTCGACCCGGGCGGCGTCGACGCCTTGATCCTGAATCTTCCGTTCCTGATTTTCGCGCAGAAACGTTTGCGGGTCGATGTAAAAAACGCCTAACAGGTTTCCGGCCCGTTTCAGCGCGCGCAGACCCGCCTCCATCCGCGTGGTTTTTTCGGACGCCTCTGCGGAGTCTGGATCGGCATGAGCGATTTCGTTCCTCAGCGTGTTGAGCGTTCTCATTTCCTCGTTCATGAGGGCCAACGCCACGGAGGTGTTGAAATCGTCGTCCATGGCTTCGTTGAATTTTTGCGTGAACGCGCTCGCGCCGTTCTTGTTCCCTGCGCCGTCCGCTGTCGCCGCTGTTGCGCCGGACGTTTTGATCTTGTCGAGGATTTTTTGACCTTCGGCCAGCGTTTCGTAAAACCGGCTGAGAACTTTTTCCGTCTCGTCCAGCAACGTATCGGAAAAGTCGATGGGATTGCGGTAATGGCTGGAGAGCAGGAACAGGCGGAGGGCTTCCGGGTGATAGCGTTCCAACACGTCGCGGATGGCGAAAAAGTTCCCCAGCGACTTCGACATTTTTTCCTTGTCGATGTTGACGAACCCGTTGTGGACCCAGTATTTGACGGGAGCCTGGCCGCTGGCGCCCTGGGATTGCGCGATTTCGTTTTCGTGATGCGGAAACGTCAGGTCCTTGCCGCCGCCGTGAATGTCGAATCGTTCGCCCAGTAGATTCTGGCTCATGGCCGAGCATTCGATGTGCCAGCCGGGCCGCCCCGGACCCCACGGGCTTTCCCAAAACGGTTCGTCGGGCTTGGCGGATTTCCACAGGGCGAAATCGAGGGGATCGCGTTTGCGTTCGTCCACTTCCACGCGCGCCCCGGCGATCAAATCGTCGGTGTTCTTTCCGGACAGGGCGCCGTAGGCGTCGAAAGTTTTTACCGCGTAATAAACGTCGCCGCCCGACTCGTAGGCATTGCCCCGGTCGACCAGCCGGGAGATCATGCCGA
The DNA here is from genome assembly GCA_029261575.1 of Nitrospinaceae bacterium. Taxonomy (GTDB): domain Bacteria; phylum Nitrospinota; class Nitrospinia; order Nitrospinales; family JACRGP01; genus JAJDBB01. The sequence goes on from JAJDBD010000021.1 coordinate 10,595, forward strand.
TCATATCCTGCAGATGCTCGGTGGCTTTGGGTTCCAGGGTGGGCCGGGCGATATTCAGCCGGTCCATGTCATTGTAAAAGGCGTCGATATATTTCAGAGTGAGTTCGCGCCAGGGGATATTTTCCTCGCGCGCGCGGTTGATGATTTTGTCGTCGATATCGGTGAAATTACGAACGTAATTCACCTCGTAGCCCCGGTCGAGCAGGTAGCGGTAAATGGTATCGAAGACCGACGCGGCGCGGGCGTGGCCGATGTGGCAATGGTCGTACACGGTTACCCCGCAGACGTACATCCCCACCTTGCCATCCTGGAGAGGTTTGAACTCTTCTTTTTTATTGGTCAGGGTGTTGTAGATCGAGAGCGTCATAGAAAACAAATTATAATCCGCCACGCGCCAAAGTCAAACCGCTGGCCAGCGTGACGCTGGACCCGGTGTTTTGAAAAGGAGGCGAACTGTCAGGCTGAGCTTGTCGAAGCCCGCGCCCTCACCCGCTTTCGCTCTTCGACAGGCTCAGGGCGGCGGATGGAGAACACAGACATAGGCGAGAGGGTGAAGTTTTTTAATCTGCCTCCAGGCGCTTGCCTGGCGGCGATAGGTGGAGGCGGGCTTCCAGTTCCTGGATGCTGTTGCGGATTTGGCTCATGACCGTGCGGGTCTCGCTTTTCAATCCCTCCTCCGTCACGCCCTCTTTATATTTGCCGAGACCGGATATTTTTTTCCGGATGACGTCCAGTTGATTCTCCAGACTTTGTGCGCGCTTTTCGCTGAAACTTTTGGCGACAGCTCCTTTGAGTCCCATCCCGGCAAAATGTTTGGTGAGCGCCATCAACATGCGCTTGCGCGACATGTACTTCTTGCCCGCTTTCCAGTCCTCGATGGCCTGAAACACTTCCTTTTCGATGACGTCCGCGATCGCGCGGTAGTCGACGTCGTCCACCAGGTCGTGAACCTCGCCGGGCTTGGAAGCCGAGACGACCGCGAAATCATGCTCGACGTCCGCTCCGTTTAGTTTGTAGGATTTGACGTGGAGGCCGACTTCCTCGGGGTAGAGGCGCGGGTGCCAGACTTGCAATAGATAATCCTGGTTGGTCAGGTCGCGAAATTCATATTCCCCGGCTTCGTTGGTTTGCGTGTAGTAGCCGTTCGGGACGACAAACAGCGTTCCGATCATGTCCTTATGCAGGTTGCACCGCAAAATCACGGGACCGGCCTGCGTGAACTTGATGGACTTCGAAGCTCCCCCCGCCATGGCGCCCAGGTTGAACTGGTTGTTCAGCGATTTCGAAAAAATATTGTGAACCTCGTTGTCCTGGTTGACGAAGACCACGGTTGAACCTACTTGAACCACCGAATGCGCGGGGGAGAACGTCAAGTTTTTTTGGTCGATTGTCAATTCCTGGACGGATTGCCCGGGAATTTTCAGTTTGGTTTTGGTTTCCAGGAAAACGATCGCGCCGGGTCCGATGGATTCGTTGTTCACTAACACTTTGCCCTTGACGTTGGTTGCGGACCGGACTTCCTTGGAATTGGACCCTTCTTCCATTTTATGGTCCGAACCCTCGCTCTTTTTTTCCTCGTCCGAGGGCGTGAGTTTGGCGGTGGCGACGGGGGCTTTTTCTCTTTTCTCCTTGGAGACTTCCGGTCCCTGGTAGCGGCCCATGGCCTTTAGCATGTCGACGACGAAGGGTTTTTCAAATTCCTTGTCCAGCTCGATGGCGCGTTCAAAATGAGGAGCCGCTTCGGCGACCATGTTTTGCAGGCTCAGCACGACGGCCATGTTGAAATGGGCCTGAGCAAAATCCGGTTTGAGTTCGAGGGCCTTTTCATACATTTTGGTTTCCTCGGCGTATTTCTTTCTTTGCCCCAGCGCCTTGCCGAGATAGTTGTAAACCAGGAAGTTGTCGGGATCCAGTTCGACGGTTTTCTCGAACAATTTGATCGCCTCGTCGGCTTGCCGGTCTTCCAGCTTCAGCATGCCCCAGTTGAACAGGATTTCCGCGTCGTTGGGAGCCAACTCGTCGGCTTTGGCGAAATGCAGGTCCGCCCCCTTGAACTTTTTCTGCAGCTTTAAAGCCGAGGCCCATATCGCCTGGATTTCCGGAGCCTCGGGACTCAACGCCTCGGCCTTCTCAAACTCCTGTTCGGCGGTATTGAATTTTCCTTCCTCGACGAACTTGATCGCCTGATCCAGATGGACCAGGGCTTTGCGCGATACCTTGGGGAACGAAGGGTCGGGAGTTTCGGAGACCTTGATCACTTCAGGATCGGAAGTCGCCTGCCGGGCGGCGTCCGAACCTTCATTTGCAAAAGCTGGTTCCGGCGCGGCGGCGGAATTTTTGCCGTTCGATGGCGTCGAGGCTGGCTCGGTTTTGCCTTGGTTGGACACGGCGCTGGCCGGTTCGGTGGAGTCTCCGCGCTTGTAATTTTCCAGTTTGCCCGAGGGCTGGCTATAAAAAATCGCTCCGGCGAGGAGCGCAAACATAACTGTAATTGCGCCCACAGGACCCAACAGACCCTTGCCGCCGGCGACTTCCCTGGTTTTTTGCGTTTGCTTTTTATTTTGACCCATGACGATAGCTCTGCGTAAGTGTTATATGATAACAGCAGGACAAAATCGGCCGGCCGATTTTCGATTTGAAAAAAACTCTACAATCGCCAACCGTTGCCCCCGGCGGCTCGCCGGTTGCCCCCGGGCGCATGCCCGGTCGGTTAAAGTTCGGACCTTAATCGTGGAATGGGGAGATTAGGGATTTTTTTCCCTGGATAATCGTCTATGGTCGCCGGTTTGCCGCGCATCGTCGGTTGGCCCTGGATCTTGGCGGCGAAGGTTGAAAATTGACGGCGGACGTTTTCCGATCCGCATTCTTCGCAACGCGTCTCCGTCTGGTCGACCTGCGTCGATTGAAGCAGGGTGAAATCCTTTTGGCAGGAATCGCAATGGTACTCGTACAACGGCATGAAACGGAACCGGGTTATGAAAAATTATAGGTTGCATTCATTTGATTAATGGGATTAAATCATAGCACCAACTGGCCTGTCAATTTTAAAAATCCGCGGTAAATTCCTTTCCCGGATTCCGAATTCAGTTCCGTTTTACCCAAGACATAGAAAACCGACCGTAAATTTTTGGCGCCCATGAGACCTCTGACCGCCAAGTCCCATCTTTCCCAAAACCTGGAAGACGTCCTGGAGGGAAAGTCGGGTTACTTGCCCAATCAATTGATCGAGCTTGCCTGTCACCAGGGAATCCTCCACGCGACGACTTCCTTTTTGACCTCCCAGTTCCAACCCGTGAGCGTCGACTTGCGTCTGGGGGAAAAGGGCTACCGGGTGCAAAGCAGTTTCCTGCCGGAAAACGACCCGGTGGAAACCAAACTGAAGGACCTCCAGCTTTACGAGGTGGACCTGCGCGACGGCGGGATTCTGGAAAAAGGCGCCATCTACCTCGTCCCTCTGAAGGAGGAGTTGGATTTGCCGGAGTCGATTTGCGGCCGCACCAATCCAAAAAGTTCCACCGGACGGCTGGACATGTTCACCCGCGTGATCGTCGACCGGGGCCACCGCTTCGATGAAATTCCCGGCGGATATTGCGGTAAAATGTATCTGGAAATCATTCCGCGATCTTTTCCGGTGAGGGTGCAGGAAGGGTTGGCGTTGAACCAGCTTCGCCTGTTTCACGGCGACGCGGAAATACCGGACGCCGACCTGGAAACCCAGTACCGCAAAACGCCGATTCTGTTTGCGCCTCAAGGCGGGGCATTGCCGGTGGAGAAAGTGAAAATCGACGGCGGATTATTTATCAGCGTCGACCTGTGCGGAAAATCCAAGGACGACGTCGTCGCCTACAAGGCGAAAACCAACAGTTCGGTGATCGACCTGAGCAAGACCCGGCATTACGAACCGCTGGATTTTTGGGAGCCGATCTACCGCCAGAAAAAAAACCGGTTGATTCTGGAGCCGGAAAGTTTTTACATCATGATGTCGCGGGAGAAGATTTGCGTCTGGCCGGAACTGCTGGCGGAAATGATCGCCTACGAACCCAACAGCGGCGAGTTGCGAACGCATTACGCCGGATTTTTCGATCCCGGTTTTGGCTGGTCGGGCGGACGCGCGCTGAAAGGGCAGGGAACCCGAGCCGTCATGGAAGTCCGGCCGCACGACGTTCCTTTCATGGTGGAGGACGGGCAGACGTTTTGCCGCCTCAAATTTGAACGGGTGGTCGAAACGCCCAATCGCATCTATGGGAAAGAAATCAAATCCAATTACCATTCCCAGGAACTTGCGCTCAGCAAATATTTTAAGAACTCTATCTAACCGGCGAGGCGCCGGAGCCAGCCGGGGTAGCCCCCGGAGGCAAAGGTTTACGATTGGATAATTTTCCTTAAACTGACAATTGTCGACCGGCTACAGTCAACTTTTTCAAGAAAGCGCCGTCGTGGAACCAAACGAATTAAAAGCCGTTGTGGAAAACCTCCTGCTCGCCTCGGACCAACCGGTCTCCATCGAACGGTTGCAGGAGACCTTTCAAAGCGGAGTCAAGCGGCAGGAGTTGGAGGACGTCCTCGAAGAATTGAAAGCGGATTACGAGGACAAGAACCTGCAAATCACCCAGGTGGCGGGCGGCGTTCAACTGTGCACGCGGGGCGAATATTCCGAATGGATCCGGAAATTCCTCAAGCTCGATAAAACGTCCAAACTGTCCCAACCGGCGCTGGACGCCCTATCTATCATCGCCTACAAGCAACCGCTGACCCGGGTGGAGGTGGAAGAGATTCGCGGCGTCGATTCGGCGGGCGTCGTCAAAACGCTTTTGGAAAAGAAAGTGATCGCCCCTGCGGGCCGGAAAAAAGTTCCCGGTCGTCCCGTTATGTACCGGACCACGCAAAAGTTTCTCGAATATTTTGGTTTGAAAGACGTCAGCGACCTGCCCACGCTGGAGGATTTTAAAGAAGGCGAGTTGTTCGGCGACGCGGACGACCAGCCGGTGCAAACCGATTTACCGTTTGGCGGTCTGGAGGTCGAGCTTGCCGCTACTGAGTCCGGCGGCACACTGACCGGCGCGGTAGACGAACCCGACGCCGCAGAAAACGACGGAGACGTTCCGGACTCAACGGAAGGCGCGTCCACGACCGATTAATTCCCTACAGTTTTCCCGAACCATGAAAATACGTTTACAAAAAATTATCGCCAACGCCGGGTTGGGTTCCCGCCGGGAGGCGGAACGCTGGATCGCCGACGGCAAGGTGTCCGTCAACGGAAAAGTGGTCGACGAATTGGGCGTCCTGGCCGATCCCGAAAAGGATAACGTCCAGGTTCGCGGAAGGCGGGCGCCGCCGCCGCAGAAGGCCGTTCACCTGATCTTCAACAAGCCCGCCCGGTGTATCACCACCACGCGCGACGACTCGGAGCGGCCCACCGTCATGGACTATTTGAAAAAAGTTCCCGGCAGAGTGTTCCCCGTGGGTCGGCTGGACTACAACACGCAGGGGCTTTTGTTGCTCACCAACGACGGGGAACTGGCCGAAAAACTGCTGTCGCCAAAATGCGGAGTTAAAAGATTGTACGAAGTCAAAGTCCGCGGCGTGGTCGAGAAAAAGGCCCTGGGCCGGTTGACGAGAGGGGTCTACCTGGACAAACGGCCCACCGCGCCGGTAGAAGCGACGTTGATAAGACAGAGCGGCAAAAACACTTTTCTCTCCATGACTCTGGTCGAAGGCAAAAACCGCCACATCCGCCGGATTTGCGAAAAGATCGGTCATCCCGTGGTGAAGCTTCGGCGCGTCGGTTTCGGGTGCCTCAGCCTGGACGATCTTCCTCTGGGATCGTTCCGCTATCTTTCGCCCCGGGAGGTTCGCAAGCTACGGGCGTTGACGTCCTGATTCATGCCCCGTTCTCAACACAGATGGGTTTTCATTTTTCTCTTCGCGCTGGCGGGTCTGGGCGCAACGACCCTCGCCTCGCCCCCCGAACTCCCGGCGCAAAATAAATTTCAATCCACTTATGAAGTCCGCACGGACGCCAAGGCCGTCGGCGACAATTACGTCAAGGCTCGGAAAAAAGCGTTGAACGCCGCCATGCGTCTGGCCCTGGAGGAGAATATTAAAAACCTCCTCGGTCTCGAGGAATACGACGCCGACGCCGCGCGCTTCCGCGCTCTTCTCGTCAACGCCAGGTACTACGTGCACAGTTACCGCTATCTCGATTCATACGATAATATGGAGGCGGGGACCAGCGAGGTGAACGTGGAAATCACCCTGTACAGCCAGGCAGTCCGCCAAAAGCTCGCCGCCATGGGGCTTCTGTCCCGGACCGCTAAATCCCGTTCGGTGGCGATATTGATCAATGAAAAGGGTTTGTCGGATTCCAATTACATCCCGTTTTGGGATCTGACTCCGGTCTCCGAGGGTTTTATGGTAAAGTTTTTCGAAGACGCGGAAGTTACGATCATTCGCCGGCAGGATATCGGCGACGCCATTGATACGAAAATCCTGGCGCTGGCCGCGCAGGGAGACATAGACGCGGCGGTGGACATCGGTTCCAAAACGGGGGCCAATATTGTTATTGTGGGCAACGCGGTCACCCGCCCGTTGGGAGATCCATCGCAACCTGGAATCAAGACCGTCCAGGTGAGTCTGAGCCTCAAGGCGATCTCCGCTCTGGAATCGAAAGTGGTGGCGGCCAAAAGCCAATTCGCCACGGCGCGCGCGATTGAAGTCCGGCAAGCGGAATCGGAGGCCTACGCACAGGCGGGAGGCAAATTGTCCGGATTTTTTCTGAGTTCGATCCGCAGTTTCTGGAAACCCAAAGTCGCCAAACCGGCGCCTTCCGAGCCGCAACCGGCCCAGCCTGCGACCCAACCGGTTCCACAACCGGCCCCGCAACCCGGAACGCCGGGATTTATGGGAGACATGTGACGCGATGGAGTCCGCGGAAAAAAATAAATGGTTTTATTGGACCCTGGCGGGCGGCGCGGCTTTCCTGGTTTTCCTTTATTACGCCAGAAACGCGATCGCGCCCTTTGCCATCGCCTACGCCTTCGCCTATCTGCTCGATCCCCTCGTCGATAAAATAGAAAGCAAAAACTTTCCCCGCACGCTGGCGATCGTTCTTTTGCTGGCCGGGTTGTTCGGTTTTTTGTTTGTCCTGGGAATCGTCCTGATCCCACTTCTGCAATTGCAGGTCCACCAACTGGTCGACAACCTGCCCAATTACATCGGCGTCGTCAAGGAATGGATCAAGCCCCTGCTGGATCAGATTTCCGGCCTGAACGCGGCCCGCGTTCAACAATTCATGGAAGAGGGGATGCAGAAGTTCGGCCAACTGCCGATGAAAATAATCCAATCGGCGTCGACCTTTGTCTGGAAATCCATTTCCGGATTGTTGAACGTCCTGCTGGCGCTGTTCAATTTGATCGTCATTCCCGTGGTCATGTTTTATTTGTTGCGCGACTTCGACGAGATCAACCGTCGCGCCGCCGAATTGATCCCTCCCCGATATCGCGAAAAAACCCTGGACGCCCTGCGCGAGATCGATCAGGTGATGTCCAAATTCGTTCGCGGGCAATTGATGGTCGCCACGTTGATGGCGCTTTTGTACAGCGCCGGATTGTACCTGTCCGGAACGCCGCTCAGCCTGTTCATCGGCGCGGCGGCGGGATACGCCAACCTGGTGCCTTATCTGGGACTGGTCGTGGGATTCATACCCGCCGTTGTTCTTTCCTTTTTACAGCATCAGGAAATCATGCCGCTGGTCGGCGTGGCGCTCACCTTTGGAGTGGTGCAAAGTCTGGAAGGTATGGTCATCACCCCAAAAATTGTCGGCGACGAGATCGGCCTGCATCCGGTGATCATCATGCTCGCGGTCCTCGTCGGCGCGGAGTTTTTCGGGATATTGGGGATCGTGCTTGCGGTGCCCGCCACCGCCGCGCTCAACGTTTTGTTCGCCCGCGGCCTCGCCGCCTACAAAAAATCCAAAATGTACCGGTGAAGCCACCGGGGGCCGGGCCAGCGCCCGGTGGCAGATAAAAACAGAGAAAAAGTTGGCAGTGGTCGGGGTTAACGGCTGGCAGATTAAGAAAAAATATTCAGACGTAAACCACTGGCCCCGGCGCCTCGCCGGCCGGGGAAGCCCCGGGGGCAGTAAGCGTAACGTTTAAGGGACGCGGTTTATGCTTCGGTGAGTTTGCATCTCAAAACTTTGGGTCCAGCGTCACGCTGGCCGACGAGGCGCCGGGACCAGTGTTTTGTTTATATGTCAGGCTGAGCCTGTCGAAGCCCGCCTCCTTTCAAATGTCAGCCGCCCGATTCCTAAACCAAATAAAACTTTGTCCTAACACAGGTCAAATACGCCGTGGGTACCATCTCCTCAACTCAATCATTACAACGAGCCGCTCATATCACCATTATTTATCTGTTGGGAGGAGAAAATGAAAAAAATCTATTGGGCGCTTGGGGTCGTATTGGTTTCCATATTCGCCGTAGGGTCGGTTCAGGCGCAGACGACTGATACGGAATTTCGCGTACGCGCTCTGGAAGAAAAGCTGGACTCCCTGACCGGGGAAGACAAGAAGGTCAATTACGACACGCACGGCGTGAAATCCACCAGCGCTATTAAAACGTCGTACGGCAAAAAGGG
>JAJDBD010000022.1 GCA_029261575.1 Nitrospinaceae bacterium
CCCGCTTGCACGGCTTCCGCAGGCGTCACGATCCGCGCCTGGTCGTCCTTCTCCAATACGCTCCACGCCGGGCGGATCCCCGGAACCACGATGGAAAAACCCGCGCCCAACTTTTCCCGCAGGGGGCGGATTTCCTTTCCCGAACAAACGACGCCGGAACATCCCATGTCTAACGCCAGCGCCGCCCGCGTTAAAACCAGGTCTTCAATCGTAAGGTCTGCGGGATAGCCCATCTTCGGCAGGCGCTCGCCTGGAACGCTGGTCAGTACGGTGACGCCCAACACCTCGAGTCCAAAATCATTTTTTAACACGACCTTGTCGAACGAGGCGCCGCCGTCGCCGGCGTGGACGGTGATAAATTTGACTTTAAGTTTAGCGGCGGATTCCAACGCGCCCTGAACGGTGGCGGGAATGTCGTGCAGTTTCAGGTCGAGAAAGATATCCGCCTCCCCCGCCTCGCGCACCGCCTCGATAACCTGCGGACCTTCGCGGACGAACAGTTCCAGTCCGACTTTGAAACAACCCACGCACCCGCGCAAACGTTTCGCCCATTGAACGGCTTCATCGCGTCCCGGAACGTCCAGGGCAAAGATAAGGCGTCCGGCGGCGCTGTTTTTTGGAAGGCTCATGACGGGATGAGTCTGGGAAACAATTTTGGAGAGAGAAGAAGCCGCCCCCGTTGATGAACGAGGACGGCTATAAATTTACGCGGAGTTACAACCGGTCTCCCATGGCTTCCAGGTTCTGCCGGGCCGGTACCAGGTCTGGAATCAACTGCAAGGCCTTGCGGTAGCTTTCCCTGGCTTTACCGTTCTGGCTCACGTTCTGGTAGGCAACCCCCATGTGATAATACGCCTCGGCGAAATTGGGCCGCAGGGTGACGGCTTTTTCGAGAACCCTCAGGGCGGCCTTGTAATCTCCCTTGCGAATCAACGTCGAACCCAGCTTGTTGTGCAGGGCGTCCGAATCGGGGTTCAGCGTCAAAGCGGTTTCGTAAAATTGTTTTGCCTCGTCAATTTGACCGGACTGAAACAAAATGTCCCCAAGGTGTTCCCGGGAAAATGGATCGTCTTCGTCCAGCGAAGCGGCCTGTTTGAGGGGCGTGATCGCGTCTTTCATGCGGCCCAGTTTGACGTACACCTCTCCCAGCATGCGCTGGTACCGGGCGCTGGCGGGCCGAGCCTGAATAATTGCTTTCAGATGCGGCTCTATGACGTTATAGCGCTCCATTTTGAAATAAGACTCCGCCAGGTTCATATGCGCTTCCACCAGGTCGGGTTTTAACGACACGGCTTTTTTAGAATGAGTCACCGCTTCGTCCAGTTGGTCGATATTAAAAAGCGCGACTCCCAGGTAGTTGTGGGTGACGGCGCATTTGGGATTTTCCTGAACGGCTTGGCGAAACGCCTCGACGGCTTGTTGGTAATGGCCGCGCTCGGCATGGAACTTGCCGCGTTTGAAGGAGCTTTTGTGTTTTTTCTTTCCCTTGGAGTCGCTTCGACTTTCCGCAGAGTCCGAAACGGCGGCGACCGAGGCTGCGGGAGCGGCGGACGGCATACCCATTTTCGAGTAGGCCCGCGCCAAAGCGTTCCTCGCCCCTGCCAGATGCGGATTCATCTTCAGCGCTTTTTCAAAAAACTCAACCGCGCCGGGGTAATATCCCATGTTCAAATACACGGCTCCCAAAAGCTCGTGCGCTTCTTGATATCGAGGAAACAGCTGAATGGCCTTGCGCAGGTGAACGGCGGCGGAGACGAGGTTTGCCCTCCCGGCATGCGCCGCGCCCAGGTTGTAATGAGCTACGGCGTCCTTTGGGCCGGCCTTCACGGCTTTTTCAACTTGCCGAATCTGCGCGTCGGAAAGTTTTTTGATTCCAGAAACTCCCTGCGCCTTGCGGACGGGCGCGGATGAACTGTCGGCGGAAGCGGCGACAACTGCGGCAGACGGCGCCGACGTTCCCAGTTTGGAATAAGCCTTCGCCAAGTTGGATTTGGCCTGCTCCAGATGCGGGTTCATCTTCAACGCTTTTTCAAAAAACTCCACGGCGCCCGCGTAATATCCCATACGCAAATACACCATGCCCAAAAGTTCGTGCGCTTCGAGGTATCGGGGAAACAACTGGATGGCCTTGCGCAAATGAACGGCGGCAGAGGCGTAGTCGCCGCTGGCGGCGCTGGCGGAGCCTTCGTTATAGTGAACGACATGATCTTTCGACCCGGCGTTTAGGGCGTTTTGTGTTTGCAAAAACCCGGCGGAAAAAATATTGCTCGCCAAAGCTTCGGCATTGGAATTCAGTCCGGCAATCAGCAGGAACCCGCAAACTATTATGGGGAAACGGTTTATCATTTTAACTCCTCCGCAATCAACGTTTTAGTGCTTCGTAAACGCATAATTATAGGATGGTTTGGCCCAAATGTACAGCGGCGAAGGCGCCGGGGCCGGTAGGCAGATAGTGTAACGTTTAAGGGAAACGGTTCAAGTTTTGGTGAGCTTGCATCTCAAACCCTGCCCCCACGGCGAGTGGCAGGCAAGCGCCTGGCCAGCGTGACGCTGGACCCAGTAGGCGCAACTTGTACGGGGGAACGCGCCAGTAGCGGTGGGTTTGCAAATCAAACCTTGCAAACAGGAGTCACATTAGAAGCGTTTGTCTGCTGGGTTTTATGCCGCAGTATATCTTCGTACAGCATTCCGGGAAGGTCGTTTCCGGCGGCGATGCTGTGGACCGCGCCGGCGCCGAAGCGCAGGTTGACGTCCGTCCAGTAAAATCCGCCGTCGGGTGAAAGTATCCCCTGCAGGTTGCACGGTCCGCGCAAGCCCAACCAGGTTCCCAATTCGCGGGCCGCCTCGATCAATCGGGGGTTGGTTTCGATTTTTCCGACCTGGCATTCGCCGTTTTTTATCAACAACCGCGCGCGCGGGACGATCAACGCCGGGCGCCCGGCGGGATCGGACAACCAGTCGAAGGAATATTCCCTGCCGGGGATGAATTCCTGAACGATATGGCCGGGAAACCGGGTCTGCGCGTCGCCCAGTTGGTTGGCGTTTGGGATCACGAAACAATCTTTGCCGCCTTCGCCGCGCCGTTTTTTGGCGAACAGGGGATACGCGGGCGGACTCTTTAAAGAACCGATGAGCCGGGTTTGGGGAACGGCAAATCCCTGGCGCTCCAGCGACTGAGCCAGCTTCAATTTGTCGTGACAGAGGGAGACGGTCTTCGTCGGGGACAGCAGGGGCAATCTGTTTTCCAGCGCGGGGTGCGACCGATGGCGATCCAGAAATTCCACCGCCTTGTTGGTGAAGGGGATCACGGCGTCGATGGACTCCGCCTCGCAAAATTCGAGCAGGCGCGGCAGGCATTGCGGATGGTTGAACGGCGGAAGGACGATTTTCGGATGCAGGAGCTTTAGCGCTTCGGACTGGCGGTCGCTGTCCGCCCCCGCCAGACGGCCCTGGATTCCCAGCCGGTCGCGGGTTTTAATGAAAGCGCGCGCCAACGGGGCTTTCCAATGCGGAGCCAGAAATAATAGATTCATTTCAATTCAGTTGCTGGTAGTCGGTTGAAAGTTGTTCAGACGCAAACCACTGGGTCCAGCGTCGCGCTGGCTTGCCCGGCGGCGCTTCGCCGCCCCTAACGGGGGCGACGGTTTTTCTATAATGCCATATTACCCTTGAATTTGCGCGAGGAAGTTGGGGAGTTGTTCCTGGGTTTCCAGCCGTTGCGCGAGTTGTCGGGCCTGGCCTTTGTCCTCAAGCTTTTCCACTCGCACGCGATACAGCAACTCTCCGCCCTTGCGCAGGGGGCTGATGAACGCCTCGTACCCCTTGCGCGACAGTTTGCCAATCAGGTTCGTCGCTAGCTCCTTGGTTTTGTACGCGCCCACCTGGATCGTATAAAAAACCGAAGCCCGTTTGTCGTAAGGATCCTCGGCGGGCAGGGGCGCAACCGGCGCCGGCGCGGATACGGTAACGACCTCTCCCGCTACGGGTCGGGCCTGTTGATCCGCATTCGCGGGAATGGGTTTTGAAGGCGCGTCCTCCGGTTCGGTGATCATGATGTTTGAAATTTCCCTGGGACGGATTTCGGGAAGGCTGGAGTCTTTGGCGATGTTCAGCGCCGCAACCTGGACGGACTCTCCAAGTTGCGCTTGCGCCATCATATCGGGCGGCTCTTTGGGTTCGATGCGGACGTCTTCCCGCGTCACCGTCAGGAACGGGTAAATAGGCGTTCCCTGCCGGGAGTTCGCCTGTTTCGCTTCCGGAGTGAATCGGACCTCCGCCAAACGAACCGCAGGCCGCGCGCCGTCCGTCGATACCTGCATGGGCTGGAGGGCGGCGTGTTCCGATTCGACAAAGCGATGAACCCTTTGAATGACCGGCGCGGATTTTTTGGCCTTGCTCTTCGCGGGTTTGTCTTCCGGTTTTTTGTCCAACTTCCAGAGTCCCGCCATTTTATGGGTCATACTGGAAGTCATCTTGTTCAGGTTCAGTTTGTTGGTGACGAACAGGATCGGCGACACCGCGGCGGAAAACATTCCCGTGGGTATCTTGGCCAGCCCGGAATAATCCGACTCCGACTGGGTCTGGCTCCACAACGTCTCGCCGGTGCGCGTGTCGTACATGTCGACCGTGGCGCCCACTTCAATGGAGGAATGGACGAGCAGATAAAGCCGGTTGACTTTGTTGATGCGGCTGAACACCACCGTGTCGGCTCCCAGCAATTCGCCCAACTTTTGCGGACCCAACTCGCGCAGACGCGCGGGATCGGTCAACTTGTTTTGATTAAGAATTCCGTCGATCACATAGGGTTCCATGAGCCGCAGGTCGGCTTTTTTCAAATTGGCGTACAAACTGCGGCGGAACAGCGCGGCGGTCGACTTTTGTCCCGCCGCCGTGGTTTCCACCGGCAGGATGGCGACGGATTTAGCGTCGGTCAGTTTTTGCAAATCGCCCCGGATGATTTGAGGCTCCGGCGTCGAGGCGCAGGCGGAAAACATCAATGCCAGCAGGCCGATTAAAATCCATGAAAACGGCGCGGGCTTCCGCCCCGAACGGTTAGAAAATTTCTGCGGGAATGGTTTCATCGTCTTTCGATTCCTTATTTGAAATTTCCGAAGTTTTCAATCCATTGCGCCGATAGATTGCTCTGCTCGACACGCCTTCCGGGTTGGCAAGGCGGCCGATGATTTGAACGCCGTCCAGTTGGTCGGCGGGTTTGATTTGATAGCGGCCCGAATAGTAGCCGGGGGTTTTTTCTTCCATGGCGATCCCGGTTTGCCGGGCGCCTAAATCGAAGGACGCCTGGAGTCCGGTGGAACCGGTCATGAACACACGGACGATTTCGTAAGGTTTCAGGCTTCCGGGGTTCTCCACGTTGGCATGGAAAATTTTGATGCTGGGAAGTTTCAAATGTTCCGCGCGGTAGCGGGCGGGGTCGGGAATTTTATCCAGCACTTTGAGGCAAAACATTTCTGCGATGTTGGAATACGCTTCCCGAACCTTGGCGTTGTCCAACTGATCCTGAACCATGTCGACCAGCGTGAGCGTGGTCAACCCCGAGGTGGTGTATTCGTGGTGCTCGGTTTCCCAGAGAGTCTCGCCTGTATTGAGGTCCAGCATTTCCAGCCGGGCCTTGATGCGGGTTTCGGAATAAATGCCGCCGGTGAAGTTGTTGGCGTCCAAAAGGCGACCGCGCACGACGGCGTCGACGCCCAGAATATTGCGAAGCTCGGCGGCAGTCAGTTTGTCGATGGCGTCCGCGTCCGGGTAACCTGCGTCGGCCAGTTTTTTGTCGACGTCCTTGAGAGGCAGGTCGGTGTAACCCAGGTAACTGAAATGGTTGAAAAACATTTCGCGCAACAACCGGTGCGGACGTTGGTCTTCGGGCGCCTCGGAGTCCACGCTAAAAGGTAAGACCGCAACCGATTCCGGAAAGCGCTCGGCGCCGCCGGAGAATTCATTGACCTGAACCTGGGCGCCGCCGCAACCGAAAAATGCGAGGGTGAAAACGATCGAAAGATATTGAAAAACGCGGGACAAGGGCGCGCTCCTTTTTGGTAATAACTGATTGATAATTAAAGCTTAATTTTGATATGTTGAGATTTCCAATATAAGTCAATGTGACAATCATGTCAATTTTTAAATTCAGATTTGCAGGCCGCCGGGCCGGGAAAAAGTTCGGCAAATGGAACAAAAGAATTAAAATTTGCGCCCTTGCAGGCCAAGCAAAAAAACGAAAAAAAATTTAAATTTTCTTCGTAGGGTTAACGGACAATGATCGTTTTAACATCGTCGCTTGGCCAGCGTTTTACTGACCCCCATCTTCGCTTTTTAAAAATATTTGGTGAGCTTTGGGTATCTATGTTAAAAACACGCTGATTGCAGACCTGCGGTTTTCCCGTGAATTTGTGTAGCCATAAATAAAAAATGCGACTGGGATCGGAAGAACATAAAAACCGCTTTTGCCGGTTTTTCATCGACACGCACAAGCCGTTCCAACCGGAAGATTTGCCGTGGCCGGAGCTGAACGAGGCGACGGTGAAGAAGCTCGCCGGGTTCCCCATCTGGGATTACGCGGTGCACACCGAACGGCAGGTGTTCAACAAACTGACGGCCTACGCCGAAACGGTACCCGATCCCTTGTTGAAAGAAGCGCTGGCCCTCCAGGGTTACGAAGAGGGCCGCCACGCCGACATTCTTAAATATTTCCTCAAGCGCTACGGCATCCCTTTCAAGGAAATTCCAGACAAGCGGCTCCCAAAGAACCTGGAATGGTGTTTTTTGAGCACGGGCGCGGGGGAATGTATCGACTCATTTTTTGCTTTCGGGTTTCTGGAAATTTCGAAATCCACGGACGACTATCCCATCGAGTTGATCAACGCCATGGAGCCGATCGTCCAGGAAGAGGCCCGGCACATTTTGTTCATCCAGAACTGGATGCTGTACCAGCGCTTTAAGCGGCCCTTCTTTCTGCAACCCTGGCATGCGCTGACGACTCTGTTTGCCTTTGCGGACGCCGGGTATCGGAGGCTTAAGGATCTCGGCTCCCTGGGCGGGACGTCGTTCACCATTCATGCGCGGGAGATCGAAGGCTCCTCGCTGTCGCCCAAGGCGTTCATCAACCTGTGCCACAAGGAAAACCGGCGGCGCCTGGCGCCCTACGATCCCGAACTGGTCCGGCCCCGCCTGATCCCCCGTATCATGAAGGTCGTGCAATCCTGCCTGTGACCGGCCTGTTGCAGGCCGATTCGTCTTGTATAAATCCCGAAAACCGGTAAAATTTATCCCGACCATCAACACTGCAACTTTTCTCAAAGGAACGATCCATGAGATCCATTCGGGTGAGTCATATCGTTTTGACCACGGAAGACCTGGCGGATTTGGTTTACGACTCGCTGAAGGATATAGACGACCGCCCATTGCTGTTTAAAACCTTCGCCAACATGGCCAGAAAATACAGCGCCTGCGGAAGCCGCGACAAGGGCGGGGATTTGGGCATGCTGGAGTTCAACACCGCCGCCAAGGAAATGGAAGTGGCCGCCATGAAAGCCCCGGTGGGCATAGTGCAACCTCCCGTTCAAACCAAGTTTGGCTATCATGTCTTTGTCGTCACGGAAGAGGAAGCTCTGGGCGATACCGGGATCGACGGTCTCAATTCATCGTCGTTGAGGTAATTTTTTTCTATGAAATTGCAAGGCGTCCACCACATCGCTCTGAACGTCCGCGACATTGCGCGCGCCGAAAAGTTTTACACGCGGGTGATGGGATTCAGCGTCGCCACCCGTTACGACGAAAACGTCCCGCACATCGAAATCGACGCGGGAAACGTCAAGCTCGCGCTGTTTGAAGCGCCCGATCTGGACCAGCAAGCTTCTATCGAAAACCTGAGCGAAACCGGCTACCTGCACTACGCCTTCCAGACCTCCAAAGAAGAGTTCGACGCGGCCATCGCGGAATTGAAATCCCATGAGGTGGACGTCAGCGAACCGCGCCAACTGGGACGCGGCATGTCGGTCTATTTCAACGACCCCGACGACAACCATCTTGAAATCCGCTACGACTTTGTCGAATGAGTGAAGCTGTGTTGCAAAAAGTCCTGGACGGCGGGCGGGCGACCCGCGAGGAGGCGTTGACGCTTTTCTCATTCACGGACATGGCCCTGTTGGGCAACGTCGCCGGACGCCTGGCTAAAAGAAAATCCAGACACGACGCCGTCACCTACATCGTCGACCGCAACGTCAACTACAGCAATATCTGCGTGACCGACTGCTCGTTCTGCGCTTTTTATCGCAAGGAAAAGGACGTGGACGCCTACGTTTTGCCCTTTGAAACCCTGGCGGAAAAAATCGAGGAACTCCAGGCTCTGGGCGGCGCCCAGATCCTCATGCAGGGCGGGCACAACGCCGACCTCAAGATCGAATACTTCGAAGACCTGTTCCAAAAAATCAAGGCGCGTTTTGGAATTCACCTGCACGCCTTGTCGCCGCCGGAAATCGTCCACACCAGTTTGATCTCGAAGATTTCCATCGACGAAACTTTGCGTCGACTGAAGGCGGCGGGGCTGGACTCCATCCCCGGCGGCGGCGCGGAGATTCTCGTCGACCGCGTGCGCAAATTGATCAGCCCGAAAAAATGCACGGCGGACCAGTGGCTGGAGGTCATGGACAAGGCGCACCGGATGGATATTCCCACCACCGCGACGATGATGTACGGTCACGTGGAAACCCTGGAGGAGCGCGTGGAGCATCTGTTCCGCATCCGCGAGCAACAGGACAAGACGGGAGGCTTCACCGCGTTCATCCCCTGGCCCTTTCAGCCGGGGCAAACCCCGCTGGCGAAAGAGATCGGCGCGCCGATGAATTCAGGATTTGATTACCTGCGGACCCTGGCGATCAGCCGGATCGTTCTGGACAACATCGACAACATACAATCGTCGTGGGTGACGCAGGGACCGAAGATCGGGCAGATGGCGCTGTATTACGGGGCGAACGACATGGGGAGCACGATGCTGGAGGAGAACGTGGTGTCCGCGGCGGGAACGGTTTACAGTTTAAACGAGCAGGATATCCGCGCGCTCATCGAAGACATGGGGAGCGTCCCCCACCGCCGCAACATGCGCTACGAGTTGGTGTAGAAAAATTTATAGGTTACAGATCGAAAACCAGACCGATAGCGGTTTTTATTGGTTCCAGGTAACGCTTTTCCAAGCGGCCCTGCAGGTTTTTGATTCGGGAGACGTCCACGGCGCGAAGTTGTTTTAAATTGACGTGCCGGGTTTGGTCCAGGCCGTTCTTCCGGGTGGGCGAGATGTTTACGACAAAGGGCCAATCCTTTCCGCCGGGGAGGAGGGGAGCCACGATGATCGTACGCGAGCCTTTATTCACCAGGTCGGATTGCAAAACGACGCAGGGTCTTTTTTTTCGGGTCTCGGCGCCCCGGGTGGGATCCAGATCAATCCAACGAATTTCCAGTTGGCGGTACGCCGACCCAGTCATGATTCCAGACCGTCGGAAAGGGTTGCTTCCCATTCGGAAAGTTCATTCTGATAATTCAGGTCTTCCGCCTCCTCGCGATTGGCCTTGAGAATCTTGCTTTCCAGGGCGCGGCGTTTTTCCTTTTTCAACAGTTCGTTGATATAGGCGCTCCGGTTCGAACCCCCGGACTTTTTAAGAAAAGCGAACGCCTCTTCATCCAGGGTGATTGTGGCGCGGTTCGTCATTCAAGCCTCCTTTATCATATAAATTATCATACCATATTATATGATAAAAAGTCTTATTAAGGAGGGATTAATAGTATTTACCGAGGTCCCAGATCCGTAGCGGTTTGGCGCTTACATTATTTGAATCGTTATATTCGGAAGTGACGCCATAGGCGGCTCACGCTTCCAAAAATTTATTGATGGTATCGAAAAATTCGGGGATTTTAATGGGTTTGCTTATGTAGGATTCAAATCCCAGCGCCTCGGCTTTTTTGATATCGGTTTCCATCGCATACAGTCAGCGACCCATTATTTTGTCGATACGACTTCGGCAATTCGTAAAAGGTTGGACCGGATATTGATTCCGGCGGCGTCGGCGACGCCCTTATTTATTTTGAAATGGATATTGCCCTCCCGGTTATAAATTTCCACCATGCCTCCCGCCTCGGCGAACCCTTCCATTTCGCCGACGGTAAGCGTTGGGCGTCCTTTGAGCAAACCAAAAATCTCTTTCAAATTATCACGTTGATCGGAACCGATAAAAAGGACCTTGCAGCAGTTGGCATCCGCCCTGTCCTCGATTTTTCTTAAGACCAGAGCGCCCTGTTTCCCCTGATCCGCCATAGCCTGGAACACCGGCCAAACAGGGCTCTCGCCAAGAAAGGCCAGCGTGACCGAGGACGTCGCCTTGCCATTGACGGCCGCCGGCCAATCAATGAACTTGACGATCTTCTTCAACAGGACGGCTTTAACTTTGAATTCGAGAGGGAATTCCTGCGAATGTCCGTGTGCGGCCAGGAGAATCCAAAGCGGCAGGGCCAGGCAGAGGATTTTTTTATAGGAAGAAGCGAAAATCAAAGGACAGTCTTTCTATGGATTATTTGACAGGAGCGCCTAGAACTTCCAGACCACTTTTCCGTACACCGACCGTTCCACTAACGTTCTGGCTATGAATTGAAACTGATCGTCGCCAAATTCGGGATGTTTGGAGTCCGAAAGGTTTTGCCCCACCAGGCTGATTTCCAAAGAGTCAACAGGGCGCCACGCCAAACGGACGTCCCATCGCGCGTACTGCGGGATATTCATTCCATTCAGTTCATCGACAAAATAGAGGGTGGTGTCAAATTCAACATTGTGCGGAAGGTCCATATAAGACCGCAGGTTCCATTGAATCTCCGGATCGTTTTCTTCCGTTGGCTCGAAAGTCGTATCGAGGCTGTCGGAATCCGGCGTTAAATCCATTTGAAACCAGGTGAATGCGCCTTTAATTTTCCACCACCCGCTCACATTCCATTGGGCGGCCGCCTCCAACCCGTACGTTTCCCCCGACCCCTTGTTATCGAAGGGAAAGGGGAGGATAGGAATGATGGAAGAGCCGGAGGTTTCAAAGAACGGGGCTTTCCGTTCCACAGTGAGCAAGGAGTCGTAAAAGTTATAAAATGCGGCAAAGTCCAGAAAAATATTTTCCGCCGGCTTCACCCGATAGCCCGACTCAAGGGCGAGGACTTCCTCCGATTCGAAATCCAGGTTGCCGAAATTTGAGGCCACAATCGGAGTCCCGCCGGGCAAGGCAACGACCCTGTTTTTAAAATCCACCGAATCGTTGATCCGGTTAGGGGTCCTCACCGCTCGCGATACGGATCCCCATAGCGTGTGCTTGTCGTTGGGGGTCCAGGCCATCCTGCCGGAGGGTTGAAATTCAAATCCGGAAACGTTGTTGACCGAAAACTTGGATCCCACCGTCAGCTTCAAGCGCTGGGGGACGAGGGTGATTTCATCCTGGAAAAAGAAATTGGTATTGTAATTGAGCCGCTGGCGAGGGTTGAACTTTACATTGGCGCTATTGTCAAACGAGTCCACGATGTACCGCTGACCCAGTCCCCAGGCAATTTCCTGCCGTTGGCTCAAGGCAAATCGGTGATGAAATTCCAGGTCGTAAGTATCGTTAAGAATCTGGAACGAGGTGTTTTCAAAATCCCGCTCGTCCCGGTCATAATAAAACTGCAAATGCATGTTGGAGGTCTCGGAAAACTTCCGGCTCCACTTGGTCAGGAAATGGCCGTTGATCACCTCTTCCTCTTCGTCGAACGTTGAGGCAAAGGGGAAACGGGGGAGAACGAGGTTGTCCTTATGCCGAAGTCCTTGCGTTTGGCTGGCGAACTCCCCCATCGCCGTCAAAGAGGATTCGCGTGGAAGGTCCCAGTCCATGCGAAACCCCCCGCGCGAACCCGACCAGGAGTCCGCCGCCGGGTCGCCGTTTTGCCCGACAAATTCATCCCGTTCAAAATGCTTTCCATAAATGCGATAGGTCAGATTGTCGCCCACTTTTTCTCCGTAACGAACCGAGCCGAATGCCTGTTCCTCGGTACCCCCGCCGGCGCTGACCATTCCCCCAACGGTTTCCTTGGAATTTTTAGTTACGATATTGATAACTCCATTAACCGCATTGGCGCCCCAAAGCGTGGCCCCCGGACCCCGGATGATTTCGATGCGATCGACGTCTTCCAGAATGGCGTCCTGGGTATCCCAAAACACGCCGGAAAATACCAAAGAGTAGACGCTTCGCCCGTCAATCAGGACCAGAAGGTTATTGGCAAACCGGGAATTGAACCCGCGCGCGCTGATCGCCCAAGTGCCCGAATCGATATGGGCGACCTGCATTCCGGGGACCATGCGCAAGGCCTCCGGGATGGTGGTCGCGCCCGACCGGCGAATGTCCTCATTGGTGAGGACATAGACCGCCGCCGCCGCCCCAAAAAGGGTTTCCTCTTTTTTGGAAACCGAGGTCACCTTAAGCTCGATCAACTCCTCAAAAGACATGGCCTCCAAATCTTCCATGCTTAAAGGAGCTTCCGACTTGGAAGGAGAGGCTCCTTCGCAAGGATTCCCCGCCAAACCGCTCAGAAAGACGCAGGTGAAAAGAAAAATCAGGAATTTAAAAATTCGAATGTCCAGAACCGTCCTCCTTCAACGACCGTTTAATCATTTAATCGAACGTGCATACCGTATTTCATATTTCCTGCTCCCGATCCGCCGCTCTCAAATTCAAGTCGGACTCATCCAGAAATTAAAGCCTCCAACGGATGGGTTCTATTATCTAAAATTTTTCCTGATCGGGAACAAGATTCTAACATTTTACGACGTTAAGCGAAAAAAAACGACAAGCCAAGGGGGGCGTCCCCAGGTATGCCGCGCTTTCCTGTGTCCAAAGACGATTGTAATTTTTTGCCGCTAATGGGCGCCCGGAAAATTTTAAAACTTGATTTTTCAATTCCCTCCCGGCATAATCCAGAAAATACCAATTTTACTTTTTTTTTCAAATGCCAAAACGCTTATTCATTTTAATGATTGCCGGTTGGGTTGGGTTGCTTGCGTCCCCCGTTCTCGCGCACGACGGACACGGGCACGCGCACTCCCATTTGCAGGCTCATACGGCCAATAAAAGCGTTTCGCCTTTCGCGGGCGGACACAAACATGGACTGTGTCCCCTGGACGGCAAACATCTAAACGGCAAACCCTGTCCCCATGCTTCTCGTAAGGGGTTAGGAACGAAAATCGCGCCCGACTGCGGCGGCAACCCGTTTGGAAAATCCGTTCCCGGCGGTAATCACGCTTCCGCCAAACCCGGCGACCTCAAGCATTCGCTTCCGCCGAATTTTGATAACGCCTCGAAAAACCATTTGAATCCCCCCTCGCCCTATTCTTCTATTTGTTTGTCCGATTTGCCCCCCCCTCCAAAATCCATCTGAACCTTTTCTTATAAAATTTAAACAATTTGGAAGGTTTTTCGCGCGCTTGTTTCATTGGAGCGTCGGCAAACCCGCGCAATCCAGTTGTGTTTTAAGGCCCTGCGTTTGCGCTTTTTCTTTCAGTAATTTTGGAGGAGGCAAAGTGAAACTATTCAAACGATTTTTTACGTTCTTTTTTGCGATTTTATCGCTCGGAGTTTTTCTCCCATCCCTTGCGGTTGCTTATATCGGATTGTGTTGCGCGCATTGCGGCGGCAACATGCCGTTGAATATTCCCGGCGGCGGCATTCCGGAAACGCACGAGTTCCGCTTCAAGCTCAACCAGAAGTTCATGCAGATGGGTCCCTTGCGCGACGGCACGGACGACGTGGACCGGACAAGTATACTGGGCGCTCCGCCGGCTGGAAAATTCGCCGCCGTGCCGGATGAAATGCGGATGTACATGACCATGTTCGGCGGCGCCTATTCCTTCACCGACGACTTCGCGCTTATGGTGATGGGCATGTACATGCAGAACGACATGGATATGGCCTTCAACGGAGTTCTTGTAGGCGCCACGGGAACCAACGGGTTTACCATGAGTTCGTCGGGATTTGGCGACACGCAGATCCTGGGCAAGTACCGGCTCTACTCGAACGACACGTTTGCGCCAACCAGACAAGTCTCGCTACTGGCGGGACTTTCCCTGCCCTCTGGTTCCATCACCAAGAAATTTTCCAACAACCCGGCGGCGGGACAGAACGGAACCATTCTTCCCTACCGGATGCAACTCGGAAGCGGAACCGTCGATCCGGTCGTTGGCCTGACCTATCAAGGCTCCAAAGACCCTTGGTGGTACGGTCTCAACGCTATTTACGAGGGCCATTGGTACGACAACGACCAAGGCTATCATCAAGGACAGGAACTGCGCACGGACCTTTATGTGATGCGGCAGGTCCACTCAAAAGTGGTTCTCGAGTCGCAACTCAATTTTAAATACGAAGGGCAATACAGCGACCAGCCCTACAACCAGCGGGTTCTGGGCCAAGGGCATTTTCAGGGCAACCCGGCCAACGGATTTCTAAGCCCGCTGAACGATCCGGACAACTACGGCGGGGAAAAGCTGAGCGCGACGTTTGGCGCGCAGTTTCAGCCGTTCCCTCTGCAAGTGCTGGAGCTTCAGGCGAGCCTGCCGATTTACCAGAATTTGAACGGACCCCAATTGCGCGACGATTTCACCATCATGGCCGCTTGGTACATTGAGATACCGACCAAGAAGAGCAAACGTTTTGTCGGCACGAAGGCGCCCAAGGAACTGGGTTTTTAGAGGCGCCGCGATGAAATTGTTTTTCGCGATTGTTCTGGGATTATTGTTAGCGGCCTGCGCCACGGGCGGGGCCGCGATTCCCGAGCCGGAGTCCGACGGCGCAAAAGTGTTTTTGGCAAAATGCACCAAGTGCCACAGCTGGCCGCATCCGTCCCGGCATTCGGAGGGCGAGTGGGATCATTATCTGGATTTGATGGGAACCGAAATGGAAAAAAGAAATATGAAGTTTGCCAAAGACGACAAGGAAAGTATCCGGGCCTATCTGCACAAACACGCCCGTTAGGAGGTTTGATCATGACCGGTAAAAAACGTTTGGTTTTCGTTTTCGCTTCGGTAGCGGCGCTCTGGCTGATTTTTGGCGGAGCCGCTTTTGCGCACGACGCGGATTTTGAAAAAATGGGAATCGTGAAACCTAGAACCGTAAAGTCGGCGCCGGAGTTTGATCTTAAAGACCTCGAGGGGAACCCCGTGTCCCTGAAAGATTTTAAAGGCAAACCCATCCTGCTCAATTTCTGGGCGACCTGGTGCGAGGCCTGCAAGGAGGAGCTTCCCTCCATGCAACGCCTGTACGAACACCTGAAACCCATGGGGATAGAGATCGTCGCCATCTCCATCGACCGGAGCAACAAGGACCGGATCAAACAATACGTCAAGGAATATGGCCTGACTTTCCCCATTCTGTGGGATCCCAAGCAAACGGCGAGGCGCGGTTATTTCATCATGGGCTTGCCGACCAGTTATCTGGTGGACTCGGAGGGAAAACTGCAAGGTTTCGTTTCCGGCGCGCGCGCCTGGGACAGCCCGGCTTCCAAGGACGTCATGGAATCCCTGGCCGGCGGCATGGGACAGGAAACGCAAAAGTTTGCCGGAGCGCGGGGCGGACGGATTAAATGATCTCAATGGCAAAGTTTGTTTTCAGATCCAATCGAAGCAGAAGACTTTTGGCGGGAGCTTTGGCTCTCGCGCTTTCGTTTGTCTGGGTTTTGCCGCTCCAGGCTCAGGACGCCTTGGAAGTCGTGAAGAAACTCGACGCGCATTATTATTATCCCCAGCGCCAGGGCGTGAAAAAACTTTCGGTTTTGATTGATTGGAGGCAGATGGACGTCGCCTCCCTCGACCAAAGGTATTTGACAAATCCGCAGGCTCGGTTTGTCTGGGCGCGGGGCGGCGCGGGAAAATTCAGCATTGTCGACGTCGAAAAACTTTCGCAGGACAGCCGGATCAGGACGCTGGAATTTTTTGGGAATTACGAGGAAGTCGTCGTTCCAAAAACCCTGGCGGAACAACTTGAACGCTACGAGTTGAACGTCGCCGACCAAAGCGGAGGACGCATTTTATTGAACGCCGTTTCGATGAACGCGAAGGAAAAAATTCAAAGTTACCGGTTCTTGGTGGACGCCAAAAACTGGCGGATCGAGAAAGTTCGAATGCGGACGAGCGGTCAACCTCGGGAGATCAGCAGTCAATTTCGCTACGCGAAAAAAAACGGCAAATGGCTGTTGAGCCATTCGCAAGCGCGATTCAGCGTTCAGGGCAAAAATTATATTGAGGATTCCGAATACGACTACAAACAGGAAAACGGCCTGTGGTTACTGCGCCGCCTGCAACAGGATTTGAAACAAAAAACGGAGGTCGTCCGCTCCTATATTTTAAGGGCCGGAGATTTCAAAATTAATTGAATGCGCTTGGTTCAGTCACATAAATGAAAACGTCGCTTAAAATTAAATTTTTGCTCGTGGTTCTGGCTCTTGTCGGCGCAAGCCTGTTGGCGGCGCCAGAGGCGCAGGCTCATTTGTATTCTTCAGGCGATTCTGTTATTACGCCTGTGGCGTACGCGCCGTCTCCATTCGCCAACCACGCTATGAAGAAAGGTCACGTTTGCCCGTTGAACCCGCAACCCGGACGCCCCTGTCCGCATCACTGGATCGGGCCGTCGTCAAAGACGCTCAAGGCTCAGGTCCGGCTGTCTCCGTTTTGTCATGGGAAGCGTCTTCCTTCGGGCGTCAATTTTCAATTCGTCAAGCAGGCGCCGATGAGCCTGGACGGCGCCGCTCCATGGACTCCCCCGGATTCCCCGTTTTTTCAAACAAGGCGGCGTAACAAAGAATTAATTACCTCGGCCATCGACAAACCGCCTCCACGTTCCTCCGTACTTTATCTTTAGCGCTTTTCAAAAACCCGGATTGCGGTTCTCCCCAAGAGAATTCCGCTCGAAAAAGCTATCTTTATTTACGGAGGAAAGAATGAAAAAATTTGGCGCTTTTATTTTGTTTGCAATCTTTTTGTTGGGTCTGGTTCCAAACGTCCAGGCCAGTTGCGGGTCGGCGAACTGCTCCCTGATTCGCGGCACGCAGGCTGGACTCACGAACAAGGACCGGTTCCGCCTGGATTTGTCCTATCGCTATATCCTGATGAAAGACAAGCAAAAGGGAGACGAGGACCATACGGGAGAGGTTTTGGTGCCCAAGGTCGATTTTGAAAACGGCGAAATCGAGGAGGATCACCATCGGGAAATCAAAACGATCAACAAGCTCATGCAACTGGACGCGAGTTACGGGATCACGGACAAGTTGACCTTGACCGTGGCCGTGCCCTTTTTCAACGACCGGCATCACGAGCACGACGACGAGGTTACCCCGGCTGATCCCGCCGGAGAATTTACCAATCAGGACGGCACAACGGGGTTCGGCGACGTTTCGGTCGTCGGGAAATACGAGTTTTTTCGCAACACAAAGCACCAGTTCATCGGCGGAGCCGGGATTAAATTCGCCACGGGGGAATTTGAATTGAGGGACGCGGACGGCACGATCAACGAACCGCCGTTGATGCCGGGCACGGGTTCATACGACGGGATTATATCCGGGCTGTATAATTACGCGCTCATCCCAAACGCGCTCAGCTTTTTTACCTCCGTTTCCCACAGGTTCGCGACGGAAAACCCCCTGGAGTACGAGTTCGGCGACAGCACCTTCGTGGACGGCGGGACCGTTTACCGGGTGAACGATAAAGTCAGCGTCAGCGCACAGATCAACTCAAGAATCAGCCGCCGCGATACGTTCAAGGATATGCCCGTTCCCAGTACGGGCGTGACCTTTGTCAACTTCACCCCGGGCGTCACCCTGATGGCCACGGACGACTTGTGGTTTTACTCCCACGTTCAGCTTCCGATTTACCAGAGAGTGAACGACGTGAATTTGGTTCCCAATTATGGATTGATGCTGGGAGTTTCCTATGGGTTTTAGGCTTTTCAAAAGTTCCAGCGTAGCGTTCATAGCTCTTCTGTGTCTGTTGTTGACGGGCATGGCGTCGGTTCCCCCGATTCTCGGGGGGACGGCCCCGCCTTTTGAAGGAGAGACTTTGGATGGCCGGGTTTTGAAGTCGTCCGATATGCAGGGGCAGTACGTCGTCATGAATTTCTGGGCCACCTGGTGCGTTCCCTGCGTCAAGGAAATGCCCGAGTTGCAAAAAGCCCACCTGGCTATGAAAGATCGAAACGTAAAAATACTCGGCGTCAATTTTGCCGAGAACAAAGGCAGGGTTGAAACTTTTATGAAGGAGCGCAACCTGGATTTTACGATCCTTCTGGATGGGTTTGGCAACGTGTCGCAGGATTACCGCGTCGTCAACCTGCCGGTAACCTATTTTATTTCATCCGACGGAATCGTGATGGACCGGGTTTTTGGGGGCAACCTGACCCAAGAGATCATAGAAAAGAAAATCGAACTGATGAAAAGCCAAATAAAAACGTTGCTCGACTAAAATTTAGCATTGCTGTTCGCCTGGTGTTCAAATTACGGGGGTAGTTGCGAAACCCAGGTTGGGGGGAGTCCGGTTTCCTTAAGATTCGCCGGTAGCTAGACCGACCAAACCTCCTCTAACGGGGAACCTGAAGGGCGATCGGTTCTCCCCCCACGGCTTTTTATCATACCTCATGTCCCTCCAGATTTTCCAATTTCCCTTCTTCCCGCAAATGGGAGGCTCTCACAAAAAGTGATATATTAGGCGGAAGCGTTTCAGATTCCCTTAAATTTCACCGCTCGAGTTTCCATGCCCCAATCGTCGCAAAAATCTTCCGATCTGATCACCGATGAGTACCGCATCCTGCACAAGGTCGCGCAAGCCGTGCAGAGTCCGGTTGGATTGAAGGCCATGTTGCGCGAGGCCATGCTGGCCGTTACCGACTTTCAGGATCTGAAGGTTGAAAACAAGGCGGGGATATTTCTGGTCGACGAGGAAAAGAAAGTGTTGCGCTTGTTTCACACCGTGGGGAAGTTTTCCTCAGAATTTCTGGAGAGGGAGCGGAAAGTGCCTTTTGGCGACTGCCTGTGCGGGCGGGTCGCGGTTTCCGGCGAGCTGTTGATGAGCGAAAGCTGTTTCACCGACGCCCGCCACGAACGAACTTTTTCCGACATGACGGCGCACGGCCATTACATTGTTCCTCTGAAAGCCGACGCTAAATTGATCGGCGTGATGTTTCTATACACCAACACGCACCCCGTCTGGTACCAGCACAGCCAGGAAGTTCTGCTTTCCATCGGCGGACTCATCGCCAACGCCATCCAGAAAAAACAAGTCGACGCCGCGTTGGAGGAATACTCCAGCCGCCTGGAAAGCCTGGTCGAACGGCGCACCGCCGAATTGACCTCTGCCAATCGCAAACTGGCGGGCGAAGTTGAGGGCCATAAAAACACGCAGGAAGAGTTGCGACGTCTGGCGCATCAAATCCAGGGAATCCGGGAAGAAGAGAAGGGCCGGATCGCGCGCGAGGTGCACGACGAATTGGGGCAGTCCATGACGGCGCTGAAAATGGACTTGTCGAATCTTGAAAAGAAACTTCCAGCGGAGAACCCCGATTTGTTAAAACAGGCGCGTTCCATGGAAAATTTGTTGGACGCCGCCATTAAATCCGTGCAACGCATCGCCATGGAACTGCGCCCGCCGATACTGGACGCCTTCGGGCTTTGCGAGGCCATCGTCTGGCAAGCGGGCGAGTACGAAAAAAGGTTTGGACTCAAATTCGACTTGAATTGCCTCGAGGAACACGCGGAGCTGGAGGGCAATCTTAAAACCGCGTTGTTCCGTATTTTCCAGGAAGCTGTTACCAACGTCGTCCGCCATGCCGAGGCGAGCGCGATGGCCGTGGAAATGAAAATAAACGACGGAACGTTGCAAATGGAAATTTGCGACAACGGCAAGGGAATTCAGGACGCTCAGGTTCGAGATTCCTTTTCGCTGGGCTTGATCGGAATTCGCGAACGAGTCCGGCCCTTCAAGGGCGAGGTCCGGTTTCTGGGAACGCCCGGAAAAGGAACCCGGGTCGTCGTCCGCATCCCAATTCAAAAAACGTGAAGTCTTCGAAGAAAACCTCGATCAAAGTGTTCATCGCCGACGATCATGAAATCGTACGCCGGGGACTGAAGACCATCATTTCGGAGGCCGGGGATTTGACGGTCGTTGGCGAAGCCGAAAACGGCGCCGAGGCTCTGAAGGCGCTCCGCAAGCTGGAGGTGGACGTCGTTTTGCTGGATTACGACATGCCGGTGAAAAACGGACTGGACGTCTTGATTGAATTGAAAGCCCTGCGCCCGAAATTGCCGGTGGTGATTTTAAGTATTTTTCCGGAGGACCATTACGGCGCGCGATTCCTCAAGGCGGGCGCTTCCGGTTATATCGGCAAATCCAGCGCCTCGACGCAACTGGTCGACGCGGTGCGCCGGGTGGCGGGCGGCGGCAAGTTTATTTCCCCCGAGCTGGCCGACAAACTGGTTTCCGAACTGAGCCGGGACTCGGAAAAGCATCCTCACGAAATCCTGACAGACCGCGAGTTTCAGGTGTTCAACCTCATCGCCGCCGGAAAAAAACTAAAAGCCATCGCCGAAGAACTCAACCTCAGCATCAACACCGTCAGCACCTACCGTTCGCGTATCCTGACCAAAATGCAAATGGAAAACAACGCCGACCTGACCCTTTACGCGGTCAAAAGCGGACTGATCAAATAGACCGCACCTCTCCAGAACAGCCTCGGCGCCAGATTCTTGTAGTAGAACTACCACAAAAATAATCCAGTTTTTGCCTCGGAATTTTAGTATTCCACGCGATTTTTTTATCTCCCGCCGGTTCCTATACTTATCTCAGGATAACTCGTGCCGGAAAAACTTCTCCGGTGTTGACATAAACTTCTGGAGGTAAAAATGAAATTGAACAAACTTTTAGGAATCGCGCTGGCCGCATTGACGGGATTTGGACTGATTGCTTCTAACGGGTTCGCCGGAGAGGCGCCGCCCAATCCGCTGTCGGGTTACACCATCCACGTCACCGCGCCACATGTCATGGACGGCGAGGTCGTCGGCCCTTTTCACCATTATTGCAAGCCCATCAACGACGATATCATCCAGTGTATTCTTTTTGAGTCCACCGATCCCAACGCGAAGATGACGGAGGTGGAATACATGGTTTCCAAAAAGTTGGCGCGTAAAGTCATCCCGAAACACTCGCACGATAAAAACTGGCACGACCACGCGGAAGAGATCGCAACGGGCCGGGTGGCGATTCTCAATCCCACGGACGCCAAGGCTCAAGGCGAGTTGGCGGATTACGTGGGCAAGACGGACGGAATCATTTTTCACCTGTGGCCGCACGGAGCAGAGATTCCCGACGGTTCGGTTTCGATTCCGCAGTCCATAGGCCATTGGCAAAAAATGCACGGCGCCGTCAAGGAGAAATAGGACGGCGGGAGTTTAAAGTCAACCATCAGGCGCCGCCGTTTCCGGTTCTCCAAAACGGTTTGGGGATTGCGGCGGAGATAAGGAAGCGTCGGCGCCTGTTTCAAATAAAAAAAACGGTTCTTTTACAGGAGGTGTACCATGTTAAAGCAAAATTTGGGGAAACTGGACAGAACAGCGAGAGTCATTTTTGGGATTATTTTGATCGCTTGCGGAGTCTATATGTCGAGCAATTGGGGTTTGGTTGTGGGTTTGATCGGCCTGATACCCCTGTTAACAGGAATGGTCGGCAATTGCCCGCTGTATTCGATTTGCAAAATAAATTCGTGTCGAATCCATAATTAAAAAACCAGGAGGCAGGAAAAATGTCTAACCGCGCTTTTAAACATAAGCAATGGGTCGCCGTCGCTATGGTTCTCGCGATCTTTTTTCTGACGACCATGCAGACGGCAACGGCAAGCGAGAAAGAAGCCGAGCAGATCATAAAAAACCAGTGCGCCGCCTGCCACAAGTTTGAAGGCAAACCGGAATCCAAATTTAATTTAAAGGGTCCGGATTTGATGTGGGCGGGAAATAAGTACCAACGCCCGTGGCTTTTGCGGTGGCTCCAGGGCAAGGAAGAAAACCTGTACCCCAAAGGCTACCGGTGGGATCTTTCTCAGACTCCCGCAAAGCATTCGGTGTTGTCGCCAGCGCAGGCCAACGCCGTCGCCGATTATTTCGAAAAACATTTTCTGGATTCCCGAGTCGGAAAAAGCCCTGTGGATATGTCGACGTTCAACGAGATGGAAGCGCAACTGGGAGCGGACATTTTTAAAAAATTTTCCTGCCTGGGTTGCCATCAGATCAAGGAAGACGACAAGAAGATCGGCGGACCCATCAGCATAAATCTTTACGATGCGGGCAACAGATACAACCTGGATTGGTGGTCGCGGTTTGCCGCCAACCCGCAGGATTTCACCCCGCACAGCGGCGAGTACCTGGCCGACCTCAGTCCCCTGGGCGCGCGTTACATCATCGGCTACCTGATGACCCTGGGCGTCGAGGATTTTAAATTCTTCGAGCCGTGGAAAACCGCGCCGTTTCAAAAAGCGAACGCCAAACGCGGGGCCAACGTTTACCGCGAATATTGCGTTCAGTGCCACGGAATCCAGGGACGGGGCGACGGACCGGGCGCCTCCGGGCTGGACCCGAAACCGGCGGTCCATGCCGAATTGCCGCTCAGCGATTATCCCGAGGACTATCTATATAATATAATTTTCTACGGCGGCAAGAATAACGGAAAGTCGCCCAACATGCCCGACTGGGGACTCACCATTCCCACTCAGGATATGGCGGACCTCATCGCCTACCTGCGGGCGACTTTTAAAGGTGAATAAAACTTTGATAGAAAGGCGACAACTGTGACCGAAGAAATTTTGAAAAATCTCGGGCCGCTAGCTCCTTTGGCGGGAATTTGGGAAGGCGAGGAGGGTGAGGATACGGCGCCTTCACCCGGCAGAGGAACGGAAATAAATAAATTTCGCGAGCGCATTACTTTTGAACCTTTAGGACCGGTAAAAAACCATGAACAGGTCTTATATGGCCTTCGGTATTCTACAACCGCATGGCCGTTGGGCAAGGAGGAACCTTTCCATGAAGAGTTGGGGTATTGGCTTTGGGACTCTGATGGGAAACAGGTTTTACGCTGTTTTATGGTTCCTCGCGGGGTGACGATCCTTGCCGGCGGGACGGTGGACCCGGGAGCAAAAACGTTCGAACTTTCCGCCGACGTCGGTTCAGAAACCTACGGCATATGCTCCAACTTATTTTTAGATGAAGCGTTCAAAACCGTTCGTTATGAGTTGAAGATCGCCATCCACGACGACCAAAGTTTCAGCTATGAAGAGGACACGCAACTCAAAATAAAAGGGCAAACCGACCTGTTCCATCACACAGACAAAAACAAATTAAAAAAGGTAAAATAAAAAGATTCCTATGAATAAAGGACAACTGACTTCATTGGCAAAAGATTTGAACACGGCGTTTCCAAGTAGTCCCCGCGCGATGTTGGGCGGATATGTGATTTTGCCGCGTTGCCTGGATAAGGCCCGGGCTTCGCTGGCGGGGACCAACGGCGAGTATAATTTTTGGCCCTGTTCCTTGTGCGCCGAGTTGGAAACGTTTACCGGGGTCGATCACAACGACTTAAAAGATTTTGCGGCCACCGGCGCCGACGATCAGGCGGTCGCCAAATGGTTCCAGGAAAAATCGAAGATAAAAGATCGAATTGAAATCATCCGCTGGAATAACAAAATGCGGGACAGGCGCATCGGCGAAATGCCGGACGACATGCAGGAGTTTTTAGAATCCTACATTCCGGAAAACCTGCCTGTCGGGCGACCAGTCTACGTTTGGTTCGACGTGTTCGATATCGAAGAGGGGAGATTGTAAGCCCAAAAATCAGATACCGCTTTTCACGGATCGGCTAAGGATGATAAAATAAACGCCTCAGTAATTTTTCTTGCGAGGCGCGCTCATGTTTCTGGAAGTCGAGGAAGGCGAAAACACCCGAACCTCGGTCGGCACAATTTATAAAGACGTAAGCTCCCCACGCCAAGCCTTTTGCGCGCAATACGAACTCGGCGACGAAAAAAAAACGGTGCAGTTGACCGGATGGGACAATGAAACCCAAGCGCCGTGCCCCGCCTGGGCTTGCCAGGTCGAAGAGTCTGGCGACGGCGTGGCCCTGTTGATCTACGGCGGGTCCGGCGGACTCCGCATCAAGGAGTTGGACGACGATTCCGAATGGGA
>JAJDBD010000023.1 GCA_029261575.1 Nitrospinaceae bacterium
TTTGGCGCCAGCATCTGGTTGGCGGACCGGCAATTCGTTCTCGCCAAGGGGGAAACCCTGCCCGAAAAAAGAATCGCCCGCCTGGAAAAGGCGTCCGCCTGGGCGCCGCTGGAAACCTATTACGACTTTTACCTGAGCCGAAAGCTGTTCGAACTCTCCTATCAGAAAAAGGATCCGAATGAAAAAAGGGAATTATTATTGCGGGCGGTGGGAATTCTCGAGAAGAGCCTGGGGTACTCCTGGCTTCCGGAAAGCTACGTTCAGCAATTGAGTTCCATTCTGGTTAAATTGGGGCGTTACCAACGGGCTGAATCCATTATCCGCAAATTTCTTCTTTTCGATCCCACCAACATATTCCTGGAGTCGAATTTAATTTTAGCTCTGGGGCATCAAAATAAATTTGACGAGATTTTGGAATTAACGGATCAATGGAAGCGCCGATATTCCCTGGACGGGGGACAATATTGGTACGCCGGACTGGCTTACGAGTCGATGGGGGAATACAAGAAGGCGGAAAGGGAGTTCATTCACGCGGTGGTGCGAACTCCGTCGCGAAAGGATTTTGAGGGCGACCTGAAACGCGTTCGCGCAAAGCTTCGCGCTAATGAGGGCGCCGGAAAGGAACCGCGCAGAAAACCGCCGATCAAACCGACGGCAAAAAAAAGAGGCCGCCCGTCGCCGGGAGGCCTCTGAATATCTTTCCTGAAAGTAAAATCAAAAACCGGTGGTGGTTCCTGAATAGCCCAGAATCGTCTGGGGATTGCCGACGCCGGATTCAACGACGCGGGGAATCAGGATGTTTTCCGTGAGTTGTTCCTGGATTTCCAATATAGCGTCCCGGCGAATTTGTTGCCGAAGCTCTTGCTTGATTTCATCTTTGATGGAATCGCGAATACTCCCGCGCAAGACGTCGTCGCGATCGAAACCCGGACGTTTCTTTTTTTCCGCGAGTATAATTTTCTCGCCTGAATCCAGGTTTTTATTTTGAATGTCCGTTTGGCCGACGCTGGTCGAAGCGTCCAGACCTTCCGGAGACAAGGCTAGAAAAGCGACCGTCGCAAACCCCGCCGCCAACAAGGTAACGCCCAATAAGTAATTTCTCTTAACTCCCACCGCTATTCTCCATTAAAAAGAAACTCAATTGATCGAGTTGAGATTCAGGACTTTAATTTGCTTCAAAACGAGGTTGAAAACCCCACGGTGTACTGATTGGACCGGTACGACCTCACCGCCAGATTTGATTTGTTAAAAAGGTGCTGATACTTCGCGGAAGCGGTGACGTCGTGAAAGACCCAGGCTTTCTTGACCAACACTTTGGAAAGCAACGCGCTGTAAATTTGCTGATCGTCGTCCCTCAGGCTTCCGTCCGTCACGATAAACTGGTCGTAATTACGGACCGAGTATTTGGCCTTGGCGTCCAGGTTGATTCCCCAGTAAAGCGGAGTCAAACCCCGCAGGGTGAAATCGTGAATGTCCCGATCAAACGCAGAACCCGTGGTGTCGTCCTGCGAGAACCGGTACCCCAGGCTGACCCGCCGGGTGTAATTGGAAAACAGGAAGTAATGGGTGAATCCCGCCGACCACTGGTCCCCGTCGCGGGTCCGGTTGTTGATGTTGGAAATTTCCTTGAACCAGGCGTCGATGCGGGTGAATCCAAATTTCTCGTGAAAATAGTTGAAGCTGGGATTGATGAAATGAAACCCGCTGAAGGATTCGTTGTCGACCAGGTTGTAAACGTATTTATAATCGACCTGGATATCGGCCATTCTGCTGAGCTTGTATACCATCCCGGTTCCAAACATCTGCGTGATAACGTCGTAATTGCTCAACTCGTCGTAGACGATCTGGTAGATATCGTAATTGAAATCCATCTTGAATTTTTTGGTGAATTCAAGATTGTAGACAAAGGAGCCGTCCCAGGCAAACCCGGAATCGTCTTCTTCCGAAATACCCGCCGGCTTGAACTGGCCGTCTTCGGGAGAAGCCACCACGTTGTCGTCGTATACATAATTCGCGCTGATATCTATTTCCCAGTTTTTCCCGGATTGGGACATCGCGCCCCCAAAAGAAAGCGATGGGATCGACACAACGGCTAAAACTAAAAGCCAAATTGAGGCCGACCGCGACCAGGATTTAAAATCTTTGTCCACGCTAAATCTCCTTCAAGATCAGACCAGAGGAAAATAAAAACACACACAAAATCGTTGCCAAATTTTAAGCCATCAGCCCTAAAAGTCAAGGTAAATATAACTTTTTGAAAATAAACGGTTTTTACGTTACGCCGCCCGCCTTTCAGGATCAACCTCAACAGCCGCCCCCTGGTCCCTTTTTCAACCAATTTGAGCGTCGCCTCCGGCTCCAAACCGCAACGCGACCGTCTAACGACAAGATTTTAGTTTACATTGAGGGAGCCGCTCCCTAAGATTGATTGGAATTCAACATATCTATCAATAGACAACCCCACTTATAATAATGAAAAAAGTAGGAATCATCAGCCTCGGCTGTCCGAAAAATACCGTCGATACCGAAAATCTCCTGGGCGACCTGGCCCAAAACGGTTATGAAATCACGCCCGACCAGGAAGAAGCCGATATCCTGATCGTCAACACCTGCGGGTTCATCGAAGCGGCGACCCGGGAATCCATCGACGCCGTTCTGGACGCCGCAAAAATCAAATCACGCGGCGCGGACAAGAAACTCATCGTCACCGGTTGCCTGGCCGAGCGCTACGACAAACAACTCTTGGAGGAAATCCCGGAAATCGACCTCCTGCTCGGAACCAAACAGTATCCCGGACTTAAAGACCTGCTGGCCGAAAACGGGTCAACCCCCGCCCCGGAAAAAAACCAGGTGGGAGGCCCGGCGCGTTATTTCGACGCCTCCACGCCGCGACTGCAAACCACGCCTTTTTACACCGCCTATTTAAAAATCGCGGAAGGCTGTTCCAACAAATGCGCGTTCTGCATCATCCCGAAAATGCGCGGCCCGTTCCACAGCTTTGCCCAGGACGACGTTCTTAAAGACGCCCGCAACCTGGCCGAAACCGGCGCGCGCGAACTCAACATCATCTCGCAGGACACCACTATGTACGGCGTCGACCTGCGCATGAAAAATGGTCTCGTTCAATTGCTGAGGCAAATGACTCAAACGCCGGGCGTCGAGTGGTTGCGCCTGCTGTACTGTTATCCGACCTTCATCGACCATGCGCTGATGGACTGCATAGCGGCGGAAGAAAAAGTCTGCAACTACGTCGACGTGCCCCTGCAACACACGCACGACGTCATGCTCAAGCGCATGAAGCGGCAGGAACGCGAAACCGGCGTTCGCCAGATGTTGGCCGATTTGCGCAACCGCATTCCCGGCGTGGCCCTGCGCACAACGTTCATCGTCGGCTTCCCCGGCGAGACGGAAGAACATTTCCAGCATATGGCCCGCTTCGTTCAGGAAGAACAATTCGACCACGTCGGCGTGTTCACTTACTCTCACGAAGAAGGCGCCACGGCTTATCAATATGACGACGTCCCCGACGCGGAAGTCGCCCAGGCGCGCAAGGACGAAATCATGAGCATTCAGCGGGAAATCTCCGCCCGGAAAAACGCCGCCAAAATCGGGGAGACGCATCGCGTGTTGGTGGAAGGCGCGGACGCGGAGGAAGGGTATCTCGTGACCGGAAGACTGCAAACCCAGGCGCCGGATATCGACGGGCAAGTCATCATCGAGGAAAGCGACGTCCAGCCGGGGGAGATGATCGACGTAAAAATCACCGCCGCCACAGACTACGACCTCGTCGGCAAAAAAGTTTAGCCTTCCCAAAGAGAGTCAGTCATGAGTTCCGACGACGACTTTTCAGTTGGACCTGCAGACATGGAGCCGCCCGAAAACCCCATAGGCAAACCGGGCGTATCGGAACTCGTAAAGTCTCTCAACGCGTTCTCCGTAGCAATCTATTCCGCCCTGAAATCGAAAAAAGGCAACTTATTCCTCTCCCCTTTCAGTATTTTCTCGATCTTCTGCCCGACCTATGCCGGGTCCGCCGGGCGCACAGCGGAACAGATGAAGCGCGCCCTGTCTCTTTCAATTGAAGACGAAGAACTCCATACAGCCTTTAAATATCTGAATGAATATTTGAACGAGCTGGCAAAATTCGCGGGAATGGAACTGGAGACGGCCAACGCGCTTTGGGGGCAAAAGGACTATCCCTTCCGCCAAAATTTTCTGGACCTGGCGCGCGAATATTACGGAGCGAAAGTCGAGAGCCTGGACTTTCTTCCCACCCCCGAAGCCGCCGTGGCGACGATCAATGAATGGGTGGAAAAGAAAACCCGGAAAAAAATCAAAAACCTTTTAAGCCCGGATGTGCCCTGGGGGTTCATTCGCCTGATCCTGACCAATGCCGTGTATTTCAAGGCCCGCTGGGATTCCACTTTCCAGGAAAATCAAACCCAGGACGAACCGTTTAAAAACAATGGAACGGACATCAAAGATGTTCCCACCATGTATCAGGAAAATGAATTTGGGTTTTTTGAAGACGACGACGTTCAGATCCTGGCAATGCCTTACAACGGACTGCAGGCCGCCATCCAGTTGATTCTTCCCCGAAAAGACGACGGACTCCCCGAGCTGGAAGCCTCGCTGACGGAAGAAAAACTGGCGGGCTGGACCGGCAAAATGTCTCGTTATCAAGTCAAGGTCTATCTGCCCCGGTTTCGAGTCGAGTCGGCATTTCAACTGAAAGAAGCCTTGGGGTCGTTGGGGATGAAAGACGCCTTTAACGAGGGCAGGGCGGATTTTTCCGAGATGGCGGACGTCGAACCGCTATGGATATCCGAAGCCGTGCACAAGGCTTATGTGGACGTTAACGAAGAGGGGACGGTAGCCGCTGCGGCGACAAGCGTCAGTACCGTAGAGATTGAGGATCGAGAAGACCCGCCGCCCGCTGTTTTCCGCGCCGACCATCCGTTTCTCCTCACCATCCGGGCAAACGTCGGCGGCGCCATTTTATTCATCGGCCGCGTCAACGAAATTTGAAAAATCTCCGACCCATTTTGGAGCGTCGCGAAAAATCATTTTTTCTCAAGTAAGTTTTTCGCGGCGGGGAAAACTGAATCCAGCCAGAGCGCGTACTGTTTGGCGGAGGGGTGCAGGTCGTCTTCCGCGAACATACCCGCCTCCTTGCACAATGTTTGCGACAAGTCGAAAAGTCCGACATAAGGCAAGCCGCGCGCCTTCGCTTCGGCGCGAATAATTTTGTTCAAGCGCTTCAGCCCGTTGACCGCGCTCTTGCCAAAACCCCACGTACTCCCGCGCGGCGAACAGGAAAAATCCGGAATACCCACCAATAATAAATTACCGGGACGCGACAGTTTTTCCTGAACGCCGTCCAGCAAGGTCCGCAAGCGGCGCTGGAAATCCAGACTCGATATCCCCTCGCGTATCCAGTCGTTGACCCCGATGAGTACGGTGACGAAATCCGGTTTCAATTTTTCCAATTGCGGCAGTTGGCGGTCGATCGCCTGTTGCGCCGTCCAGCCGCTTCGCGCCAGGTTGGCGGTCAGTTCGATTTCGATCCCGTCCTCGTTCAGTCGCCGGACCAGTTGCGAAGGCCAGGCGTCTTTCGCCTCCACGCCCGCGCCGACGGTGTAGGAATCGCCGAGGGCGACGTAACGCATCGGCTCCGCCCCGGCGTATGAAACCGTCAGAAAACAATGAACCAGCCATCCAGTTAATAAAAATCTAAAAATCATTGACGCCTCGATCAATCTTAGCTATCTCATAGCCGCACTGGTCGATGATCTTTTGCTTCCATCAGGTATAGCCAAATTTCAAACTCTAGGTTGCATTTGGGACAACTTATGATCCAAATACTTCTTTGGTTACTCATAATCCTCTCTGTCTTTCTCTTCATTTTCTTCAACGCCTTCTTCAAAGCCTTCTTCATATCCAGCATGGAAAGCCTTACTTAATGCTCTGTATAGTTCTTTTAATTTCCACTTGGAAGCATCAACATCATCAGAAGAGTTTCTTAATTCGTATTCTACTGGATAGTTACTTTCAATCCACTTTTCAGCTTTATTCATATTGCCTCCTTTCAAGAGTTCAAAAATTTGTCTAAATAATCGAAGAAGGTTTCGACTTCGTCCGGCGTGTTGTAAACATGCGGAGACAGGCGGACCAGCCCGTCGCGGATTGTCAGCGATACCCCTTTCTCGTTCATGTAAACCGCCAGCGCGTCGAGGTCCGCCTCCAACGTGAACGAGATAATCCCCGACCGTTCGCCCGGACGCGTGGAACTGAAAATTTTTATATTCCGCTGGCGCAGGTTCTCCAATATCATATCCCCCAGCGCCATGATCCGCGCCTCGACCGCGTCCATGCCCGCTTCGTGAAAGAGCGACAAGGCG
>JAJDBD010000024.1 GCA_029261575.1 Nitrospinaceae bacterium
GAACAGGGCGTCGCCTTTTTCCTGGGCGTTATAATTTTTATATAAATTGAAGTAGAGAGATCGGGGAGGGATGGATTCCAACCGCTCCAACTCCGGGGACCGGACCAAAACAAAGGAAACGCCGGGAAATCCCTGGATGCATTTGTTGGCCGTGCCGATGCAAAAATCCAGGGGAATTTTATCGAAGTCCAGCGAGTCTCCTCCAAGACTGCTGATGCAATCCGCCAGTACGCGGACTCCGTATTTTTTCGCCAGGCCGGTTATGGATTGCAAGGGATTGAGCAGGCCCGTAGTGGTTTCGTGATGGACGACGGCGAGGACTTCGATTTCGGGATGTTCTTTCAAGGCGCGTTCGATTTCTTCGAGGTTGGGCGACGTTCCCCATTCGTAAGAAAGAACCTTTTTGTTCAGGCCATAGGCGTCGGCCATTTGGGCGATGCGGTCTCCGTAAACTCCGTTGTCGATTATGAGCAGGGTTCGACCGGGACTCAGGCAGGAGGAAACTCCCATCTCCAACGCGGCGGTTCCGGAGCCGGAAATCAAAACGCATTTATGATTTTTTTCGACGTCGAAGGCTTTAAGAAGTTTAGCGCGAATGGAAGCCATCAATGCGGAAAACTCCGCTTCCCGGTGGCACATGTCTCCGCGCAGGAGGGCTTGTTGCACTCTCGGGCTGGTATTGACGGGACCGGGATTTAAAAGTATTTCGCGTTTTTTCATTTTATGGAATCCATTTGGCGTTTTTCCTTTCAAGTCTATACTATGTTGGTTTCCTGGAGAATGGATTTTTAATTCCCATCGTTTAAAATAAAAACATGACGAAAAGAAAAAACTTTTATCTGGCGCTCGGTTTGATCGTTGTTCAATGGGCGGCGTCCGGTTCCGCCGGAGCCATGGGAGAATATTCCCGTCTGGCGATTCCGCAAATCAAATACCGGGGCGGCGATTACAAACCTCGCCCCCAGGCGGTCGAAAGTTTGTTGATTCAAACGGCCAAGCGAACTTCCGTCGAGGTCAAAAGGGAGTTTTTGGAATTGAGTTTGTCGAGCAAGGATTTATTTCGCTATCCCTTCCTCTACCTGGCGGGCAACGCCGCGTTCGACCCTTTTTCCTCCGAAGAATTAAAAATTTTGCGGCATTACCTCAGCTATGGAGGATTTTTGTTGATCGACGACGCCTCTGCGGAGGTCCATTCCGAATTTGATCGGTCGGTTCGCGAAATGATTTCACAACTGTTCCCTCACAATCCCCTGCAAAAAATTCCGAAAGATCATTCCCTGTTTCGGTCGTTTTATTTGATCGACGAGGTGGCCGGAAGGGCGCGGGTGAATCCTTTTCTGGAAGGCGTCTCTCTCAAGGGCCGCACCGCCCTGGTTTATTCCACCAACGACCTGGGCGGCGCGTGGGCCAGGAACAAGCTGGGACATTGGAAATACGACCTGATCGGGGGCGACCAACGGCAGCGGAAACTGGCGATTCGTCTGGGGATAAATATAACGATGTACGCGCTCACCCTGGATTATAAAAAGGACATGGTCCACCTGCCCATTATTCTGGAACGCTTGCGGAGATATCATTCCCAATGAAACTTCTTTTAGCCGCATTGGGTTTGCCGCCGGACCAGTTCAACGATTGGGAAATCCACTGGGCGTTGAGCGAGGCGAGTTGGATACTTCCGGCGATGGGAGTTTTTTTTCTGCTCGCCCTGTGGTTTTTTTGGACCAGTCTTGCGCGAGTCTCCTCGCGTCCAAAAAAGGGGCTTTTGTTCGGTCTCAGGGTTTTGGCTTTTGTTTTTTTTATTTTTGTTTTATTGCAACCCAGTCTGGAAGTGAAACAAAAGAGCGCCGCTAAAAACGCCGTGGCGGTTTTGTTGGACGACAGTTTGAGCATGTCCATTAAAACCCTCCCCACCGGAAAACGCCGGTTTGATCTGGTTCGCGAGGCGCTGGACCAAAACCCGGAGTATTTTGCCCGCCTGAAAGAAAATTACCGCGTGGATTTTTATCTGGCCTCCGAGGAATTGCACCCGGCCCGATTGGAAGAGTTGGACGACCCATTCAAGCCTCTGGGAGTCGATACGGATTTCGGCTCCATGTTGAGCAAGATCCAGGAACGCTATCCCGAAAACTCGCTTCGGGGAGCGATTTTATTTTCCGACGGCGCGGATTTGACTCAACTGCCAAACAGCCTTTCTCCCGATCTTGAAGAATCGATAACGCGTTTTAAAGTTCCCATCCATACCTTTCAGTCGGGGACCAACGAAGGATTCAAGGACCTTGGAATTGAACGCGCGGAGTTGGCGGATTTCGGTTTCGTCTTTCAGCCGACGAGCGTGAGGGTCGCTCTGGTCGCCTCCTCGATCGGAGAAAAAAATATTCCCCTCGTGTTGAAGGAGGACAATAAAATCCTGGCGTCAAAGATTGTTGAAATTCGACCGGGGCAAACCCGTTACCAGGTGGAAATGACTTTCACCCCGGAAGCGGTGGGCAAGCGGATTTACAAGTTGTCTGTGCCCTTATTCGCGGGCGAATCCATAGAGTCAAACAACGCCAGCGAGTTCCAGTTGCAGGTGGTTCGGGACCGCCTTCGGATTTTGCATTTAAACGGCAGACCTTCCTGGGACACGCGATTTCTTCGCGAGGTGTTGATCAACAACCCAAAAGTCGACCTGCTCTCGTTTTTCATTTTAAGAACGTTGAGCGACGACGTTGCGGCGACCACGGGGGAATTGAGTTTGATTCCTTTTCCCTCCAATTTGTTATTCACCGACTATTTGTATTCTTTTGATTTGATCATATTCCACAATTTCAAGTACGCGCCGTTTATCGATAAAAAGTATTTGCTCAATATAAAAAGATACGTGGAAAACGGCGGCGCCTTCCTGATGGTGGGCGGCGACCTATCGTTTCAGAACGGCGGATACCGGAACACGCCCATAGAAGATATTCTGCCCGTCCGGTTTCAATCGACGCCCGGCGAAATTTTTCAAGAAAGCTTCCAGCTTCTCCCGCCGCCGCGTTTTGCCAATCATCCCCTGTTTCGTCTGGAAAAAGACGCCGAATCCAATCTCCGCGCCTGGCGTTCCTTGCCCGTCTTGAACGGTTTGAACGCCGGTTTGATTCCCAAGAAAAGAGCGCAGGTGTTGGCGGCGCATTCCGCGTCGGGGAAAGCCCTGCCGGTTCTGGCGGCCATGAAAAGCGGCAAGGGGAGGGCGTTCGCCGTCGCCACGGACAGTTTGTGGAACTGGAATTTCAGAAGCGTCGGGCAAGGCGGCAGCGGACGCTATTACCAGAAATTCTGGCAGAACCTGATCGCCTGGCTGACCGACGATCCGGAAACCCGTTTGATTCAAATTCAAACCGACAAGGAACAGTATTCGAGCGGCGAAAAAGTCCTCATTCAATTTAAAGTTCTTAAAGAGGATTACAATCCGGACCCCGACAGGCCCGTCAAGTTATCCCTTCGCTCCATCAGCAAAAAACAGGATCTTCTTTCCGAGGAGTTGAAAACGGACGCTCGGGGAGAGGGAGTCTTCGAGTTCCAACCTGCGGAGGATGGTTTCTATTCCGTTAAAGTCGAGACGGAGCGCGACGAGGAAATTCTGTCCAGCCAGGCCGAGTTTCGCCGGTTCAGCCAGACTCTGGAGTTTGAGCGTCCTTTGATCAACGCGTATTTATTGAAAAAATTGGCCGAAAAAACCGGAGGCTTGTATCAGGTTTTGAAGACGGGAGTGGATTGGCAAGAGCCGACCTTCCCGGACCGCAAAAGGTACGCAGACGCGAGAAGCAAAACGGTTAGCCTGAGCGATAATTGGTGGGCCTACGGTTTGATTGTAGGCTTTTTATTTATCGACTGGTGGCTACGGCGCCGGGCGGGTTTGAGTTAAACCCTGCTAATCAAATCTAAATAGAACGCAATTGTTTTTACTATACAATTCTTGTAAACTGGTAGTCGCTGGACTTTTCCCCCACCTTATATAAATCTTTTAATTTCATTCACATCGGACGGATTTTTTAATGGAGCATGAACATAAAACTCCCGTGATCAAGGCCTGGATACGGGACCGCATACTTTTTCTGGCCCTGCTGATATTCATTCTCGGGGCCTTCGGCTACATTGCCGCCGCAAAATTTTTTGATCCGGCCAGTATGTGGGCGCATCCGATCAAGGAATTCGCCCTGCTGGTTTCCATGATCGGGGTCGTGTCCCTGGGCTACGAACTGTTTTTGCGGGAGCTTACCTTCAACGAGTACAAAGACGCCTTGCGGGCAATTGTGAATCCCGACTC
Organism: Nitrospinaceae bacterium; assembly: GCA_029261575.1. Lineage (GTDB taxonomy): Bacteria > Nitrospinota > Nitrospinia > Nitrospinales > JACRGP01 > JAJDBB01. Next base: position 4,289 of record JAJDBD010000024.1, read on the forward strand.
CGTCCGTTTGGGCGTCCAGGGGATTTACAAGAACCGGTCGGAACTGGGGCGCGCCTACACGTTCGATCAGCTCTTCAAAAATGTGAAGAAGGAAATTTTCATCGGCGGCACCTCCCTGCTTTCCATATCCACCGCCAGCCGGGAAATGATCAAGGAAAAAATCCTGAGAGGGATCAACGTCAAGCTCCTGCTCATGTCGCCGGACTCGCAAGTGGTGGAGCTGATCACCAAGCAGGGCGGCGGCAAATCCACGTTCCTGAACGAGATCAAAACCTCGCTCATGCTGTTTCAAAAGTTGCAGGAGGAGATCGACGAGATTTCCGTTTCTTCCAAAAAAGGAAAATTCCAGGTTCATACCTACGACATGATCCCGTCGCACTCTTTTATCTCCCTCGACGAGGGAAAGTCGGGAGGCGTCATCATCGCCGATATCGGACCCTATCTGGGACGCAGCAACCCGCGCCCCAGCATGGTGGTGACGAATAAAAAAGACGGCTTGTACGATTACTGGATGGAAATGAACGGTTACATGTGGCAAATGAGCAAACCATTCCTGACCGAGCCAAAACCCACCGGTTTTGAGGTGTGTACTCTGGTGTTCGCGAGCGGCGCCGAAATCGAGCATTTCGACAAAGAGAAGGAAGTCTGGGAACCCTCCACCCTGTGTCAAATACCCGATCACTGGCGCGGGATCAAGGGAAGCCAATGGATATGGAAAAAGGATTTCCCGTCGCTGGAAGAAGCCCGGACAGGAACCAAGGAACGGTTCCGGCAGGCCTTTACAATTCCGGACGGCGCGATCAATCGCATCAAGCGCGCGCATTTGCTCATCCGCGCCGCCGACGTGGCGCGCGTGACCGTCAACGGGTCCAGCCTGAATCACGATTATGGCGGGTCCGATTACCCGGACCCATTTTTCATCGATATCGAAAAATATTTAAAGAAAGGCGAGAACACCGTGCAGTTCGAGCTGGTCAGTTTTGCCCACCCCAAAGCCGCCTCCCCCGAGGAGAACCGCAAAGGCCTGATCTACCGCCTCGATTTGGAATATTTGGAATAATCAGCCGGCGAGGCGCCGGCCAGCGTGACGCTGGACCCGATAATAAGAGGTTCACACGGTTCCCCCTTGTAAAAGCCTGTCCTGAGCCTGTCGAAGGGGGGGGGTAGGGGGATTCTTCCGCTAAGAACTTTGATGGCTCTCCTTGCAAAGAGGGTTGGGGTGATTCTTCCTCTAAAAATTTCAATAATTAATTTTTCTGTCTTCGCGCCTCTATAATCTCCTCCAGTTGCAACAGCACGCCATTGATATTCACCGTCACATCGCGGTTGGCGAATCGCAACACGCTCAACCCCCGCGACTCTAAAAACGCCGTCCGGATTTTGTCGCGGGCGATTTCTTTTTCCTCTCAATGACTGTCTCCGTCGATTTCGACAACCAACCGTAATTGATGGCAATAAAAATCGACGATGTAATTCCCCAAAGGTTTTTGCCGGTTGAATTTGAAGTCCAGATACCAGGGCATTGATCTCAAAGCGTTCCAGAATAATTTTTCCGGCGGCGTGGGACGGATTCTAAGTTCACGCGCTTTAGCGTTCAGGGATTTGTTGTAGGGGATGTGGGGAGGAAGCCGGTCTTTTGGCATGAGGTATTCCTTTGCTCCCCCTTGCAAAAGCCCGTCCTGAGCCAGTCGAAGGAGGGGTTGGGGGGATTCTTCCAATGGCTCCCCCTTGTAAAGGGGGTTGGGGGGATTTTTCCGCTAAGAACTTTGATGGTCCGGGGTTGCCCCCGGAAGCAGTTTTAGGAAAATTATCCAAACGCAAACTATTATTACCCGTAGCGGTTGCGCCGCAAGAAAAACCGATCCATTGAAATTTCTCAAAGGAGGAATCACCCCAGCCCTCTTTGCAAGAGGGAGCTTAAAATCCTACCCCGGTTGCGTCGCGTCCTCGACAATGCGGATCTCCTCCGCCGTCAAGCCGTACAACTCGTAAACCAGTTGGTCGATCTGCCCGTCCGTCGCGTCGATCTGGCGCTTCAACAGCGTCTGGTCGTGCAGGGTTTTCGCCTCCGCCAGCTTCCCGTTCAACCCCAGCATCCCCTCCACCAAGCGAACCATTTTGTCGTGGAGCCTAGAATTATCATTTGAATCTACAAATTGGTATATAGGAATGTCTTGGATATATATTATTTTTAAGCGATAAAATCCTCCCTGAACTTTGTCACAAATGTTCAATAGAAGAAATTTAATTACTTTTGAACAAAGTATTCCTAGCAAAAACTTGTCGCTCGAAATAATCAATTGATTATTATCATTTCCAAAATTGGCAAAATCATCAAATGAAAAACCATTGACTTCCAAGCTGATGCCCGGCCAAATTATCTTTGGTTTTTCAAATTCCTCGTAATAGTCAATGGAATCCTGGATTTCGTACCATTTGTAGGAACCCGGTTTTCTTCCCGGCCATTTGTCGTCCTGGTTTTTAGGTTTCCAGTTTACCGGCTTGGGCATGAGACGTTTTTTAAACTGGAGAAGGTGTTTTTCTATTGCGGGATATTTTTTAACGTCCACGCCTCTTCTCGTAAAAATCAAAAACCGTTTCGCCTTGGGCGGGACGTAGCGTTTAATGTCCTTGCCTGCCAGGAACGGCTTGATGAGTTCCTGGCTTTTGGGATCCTCTTCAATCAGCCGCTTTCGCGTTTCGGCGTCGATCACGAACGCTTCGTTGAGTCCGGTTTTAATTCCGTAATAAATCTTCCCATCCACGTACTCTTTTAACGGAACGCCCACGCCTTTCAATTTGGCGAGGAGCTTTTGCGTCGACGGGTCGGCGAGGGACCAGCCCTTGTCGTCCAGTTGGTCGCGTTTAATTTCGTAGCGGTTCTTTACGACGCAGTCTCCCAGGTCGTCAAAATCGAGGGTCTTGAGTTCGGCGACCCGCAGTTCGGCGTCCGGCGCTCTTTGCGCGATGCGCAGGATGCAGGGGTAGGTGGTGGCTTTTTCAAATACTGGCAAGTCGCCGAAGTCGACGATTTCCTCAATGCAGCGCTCCTTCATCCAGCGCCTTAGCGGTTCGCCGTAGCCCGCGCGCATCCATTTGTTGGAAACGATGTAAGAGAAAACGCCGCCCTTGTCCAGGAGCGAGACGCCGCGTTCGATGAAATAGGCGTACAGGTCCGCCATGCCGTGGTAGACGGCAAACTTCTCCTGGAAATATTCTTTCAAA
>JAJDBD010000025.1 GCA_029261575.1 Nitrospinaceae bacterium
CTGCGCGACCCCGCTCTGAGCAAGGAGGAATTTCACGCGCTGTACATTTCCCTCACGGGCGAAAAAAATATCGCGCCAACGTTTTATTAAAATCTCCGCCCGCCGTTAGGGCGCCTTTGATTGACAAAGTTCCGCAGATTTGATAGAAGCTTCTGTTTCACCCTGCCGGCGGTTGCCAACGCCAAACAGTTTGAAATATAAAGAATACATACCGTTGGATTCATCACACTCGTCGATAAAGGACAAAGACTATGATTGATTGGGCATGGGCGATGGCCCCGCCGCCGGAAGGCGCAGACGCCGCTGGCGGAGGAGGAGGTTTGCTGGCGATGCTTCCTCCCATGATCATCATGTTCATGATCTTCTATTTCATATTGATCCGCCCGCAACAGAAAAAACAACAAGAGCAACGCAAGATGCTCGACGACCTCAAGGAAGGCGAGAACGTGGTCACCTTGAGCGGCATCCATGGAACCATTCATAAATTGAGGGATGATATCGTCACCCTTCAAATTGCCGACAACGTCCGCATCAAAATCAACCGCGGCTCCATTGGAACCTCCAAAACCCAGTCCGAGGGCGCCGCGAGCGAAAAGGAAACCGCCGCCGAAACCGGCGACTCCCAAAAGGGAGACAACGACGGCAAGTCTAAAAAAGACAAGAAAAGTCCTAAAAAGAAAAAAGGCGCTTAAACGATGTATCGCAATTTAAAATGGAAAATCCCTTTGATCCTTGCCGTCGTTCTGGGCGGCTTGTGGCTGGCTCTTCCCCTGGATAAAAAAATCTCTCTGGGTCTGGATTTGCAAGGCGGAATGCACCTCGTCCTGGAAGTGCAGACTGAAAAGGCCGTGGAGGCTAGCCTGGAGCGCATCGCCGAGGATATCGAACGGGAAACCAGGAACGCCGATTTGGAAATCGATAAAATTTCCGCCCACTTTGAGAACCAACAGGTTCGCGTCCGTCTGATCGACTCCGTGGACGCAGAAGCGGTGGAAAAAATCATGGAGAATTACCCGTACCTCGAAAAAAAGGAAGTGACCCTGGAAGGGCTGGAACTGGTTTTTCATTTGCTGGACGACGAGGTGGCGCGTATTAAAGACAACGCCATTCAGCAAGGGCTGGAAACCATCCGCAACCGGGTGGACCAGTTCGGCGTTTCCGAACCCACAATTCAGGTTCAGGGCAACCGCCGCATCCTGGTGCAACTCCCGGGAATCGACAACCCGGAGCGGGCCATCAAACTGATCGGTAAAACCGCCCGCCTGGAATTCAAACTCGTCGACGAAAGCGTCAGCCCGCAAACCGCGCTGGATAGCGGCATTCCCGACGGCGATGAAATCCTGTATCAACGCGAAGTCGACAAAGAAACTGGAGAGGTCAAGCGCAACCCCTATCTGATGAAAAAACGGACGGTCCTCACCGGCGAAACCCTGACCTCGGCGGAAGTCCGTTACGATCAGGACTTCAACGAACCCTACGTCGCCATCAGCTTCAACGGTGTGGGGGCGACGATATTCCATGAAATCACCAGGGCAAATATCGGCAAGCGGCTGGGCATTATTCTCGACGGCAACGTCTACTCGGCTCCCACCATTCAATCGGAAATCGCCGGAGGCAGAGGCCAGATCACCGGACAGTTCACCACCGATGAAGCCAAGGATTTAGCCATCATATTGCGCGCCGGGGCTTTGCCCGCGCCGGTTGAAATTCTGGAAAACCGCACCGTCGGTCCCTCGCTGGGTAAGGACTCGATAGAACAAGGCGTCAACTCCATCATCGTGGGCGGTTTGCTGGTGCTGTTATTTATCCTCGTATATTACCGCCTTTCCGGAGCGGTGGCCGTCACAGCGCTGGCGCTGAACCTGATCATCCTGCTGGGCGCCCTGGCCTATTTCGGAGCCTCGCTCACCCTGCCCGGAATCGCCGGCATCATCTTGACCGTCGGCATGGCCATCGACGCCAACGTTCTCGTGTTTGAAAGAATCCGGGAGGAAATTCGCATTGGGAAAACCGTGCGCGCCGCCATCGATGCCGGCTTTGCCAAAGCGTTTCGGACCATCGTCGACGCCAACGTGACCACCTTCATCGGCGCCATCGTCCTGTTCCAGTTTGGCACCGGACCCATCAAGGGCTTCGCCATCACCCTGTGCATTGGCATCGCCGCCAGCATGTTTACCGCCGTGTTTGTGAGCCGGACGATTTTTGATTCCGCCATGAGCCGAAAAAAAATCGTTCAATTGAGCATTTAACCCGAGTAATTAACCCGGCTCCCCAAAACGGGCGAGACCGAAAGAAATTGTTGCCGCGCTCTATGGAATTGTTAAAGCTGAAATCCGAAATCAACTTTGTAGGCAAATCCCGCCTCGCCTTTATATTTTCCGGGATACTTATCGCGGTCGGCCTGGTTTCCATCCTCGTTCAAGGCGGGTTGAAATACGGGATCGACTTTGCCGGAGGCACCCTGGTGCAATTAAAATTTGAGTCCGCTCCCCGAATCGACGACGTCCGGGCGGGCTTAAAGGAAATCGGCCTTGGCGACGCCACCATTCAGGAGTTTGGCTCGAAAAACGATATTCTGGTGCGCGTGGAAAGGTCCGAAGGCAAGTTGGAAGAAGTCGGAACCTTGATCAAAAACAGTCTGGAGAAAAACCAGGGAACCGGAAAAATCATCGTCGAACGCGTCGAGATGGTGGGACCCAAAGTGGGCAAGGATTTACGGGAAAAAGCCCTGCTCGCCATCGTATACTCCCTCGCCGGAATTCTGGTTTACATCTCCTGGCGTTTCGAGTTGGCTTACGCCTTTGGAGCCATTTTGGCCCTCCTGCACGACGTGCTCATCACCATGGGCGCCTTCTCCATACTGGGCAAGGAATTCGACCTGGTCGTCATCGCCGCGTTTTTGACCATCATCGGTTATTCGCTGAACGACACCATCGTCATCTACGACCGCATCCGGGAAAACCTCCGGCGGCGAGGCAAGGAAGCCCTGAGCGTCATCATCAACACCAGCATCAACCAAACTCTGAGCCGCACCCTGATCACCTCCGGCACCACCCTGTTGGTGGTAGTCGCCCTGTTTTTCCTCGGCGGGGAGATCATCCACGATTTTGCCTTTGCCTTGATGGTGGGAATTTTTGTCGGAACCTACTCCTCCATTTTTATTGCCAGCATCTTTTTGATCCTTTGGGAAGCCCAGGTTCGCGCTAAAAAAGCCTGACCCCAGGGCGAACCCGTCCCTGTAATAAAGTCCCGGTAAAAATTTGCATTCCTTAAACGCTCATGTTAGATTTTTTTGTCCAATAGAAAATCAACCCTCGCGCAAAGTCGCTGAATGAACCCGAACCTCGCCAAGCTGATCGATCTCCACACCCTGGACGCCCAGGCGGTTGAACTGAAAACACAACTGAACCGCATTCCCAAGCAAATCCAGGACGGGCGCGACAAGCTGGAAGGCGAGAAAAAAGATTTAAACGAAGCCAACGCGGCTCTGGACGTTTTGATAAAAAAGCGCAAGGAGTTGGAGCAACATGTCGTCGTCGAAAACGACCATATGGCCAAGGTCAAAACTAAATTGCCGGACGTCAAAACCAACAAGGAATACAGCGCCATCCTCGCCGAAGTCGCAGGCGTCCAGAAAAAAATCTCCGCCTGGGAAGACGAAGAGCTGGAAATCATGCAGGCGAGCGACGACAAGGAAAAAGAAATTCCCGGACTGAAAAAAATTTTTCAGGACGACGAGGCGGAGTTCAACATCTACAAGGCCAAAAAAGAAACGGAACAAGCAAGGATAGAAAAAGAACTGAGCGCGCTGAACGCCCAGAAAAAAGAATTGCTCCAATCCATCGAACCCAAATTGGCGAAGCGCTACGAGAAACTGATTCAATACCACGGCGATTCCGCCGTCGTTGCCCTGGAAGGCGACGCTTGCCTGGGGTGCCACCAACTGGTGCTTCCCCAAACCGCCGTCGAAGTCCGCAAGGGGGAAACCATTTTTGAGTGCAACCACTGCAATCGTATTTTGTACGCCCAGCCCGAACCGGAGCCTCAGGGTTCCGCAGAGACTGTGGCGCCGAAGTGAACCGGGCGGTCGCTTTTCCGGTTTGGTTTTAAACCCGCCGGGAGAGAGGAAAGTCCGGGCTCCATAGAGCAGGATACTCCGTAACGCGGAGTGGGGGCGACCCTAAGGAAAGTGCAACAGAAAGCACACGGCCTACCCGCGGCGCGAGTTGCGGCGGCAAAGGTGAAAAGGCGAGGTAAGAGCTCGCCAGCGCCGTTGGCGACAACGGCGGCTTGGCAAACCCTATCCGGAGCAAGATCAAATAGGAAAGCGCTTGAGGACGGCTCGTCCGAAGCTTTCGGGTTGATTGCTAGAGCCTGTCGGCAACGGCAGGCCCAGATTGATGATCGTCGCTCCATGGTTCGCCATGGAGAACAGAACCCGGCTTACAGGTTCACTTCGGCGTCTTATAAACCCGGCCATTCAGGCCGGGTTTTTTATTTTCCCCAAGCATTCAAACCCTTCCACCAAATACCTCTACCCAATTTACCCTTCGCATCCGGACCATTTGAAGAAATACTCAATCAACCTTGTTTATTTGCATATTTTATGCAAAAATAACAATTAAATTAATATTATTGAGAAATTAATATGCTCATAGAATTCAGCGTTTCAAATTTCAGATCGATTAGAGACAAGATAACCCTTAGTTTGGTGGCCAGTACAGACAAGGAAATGTGGTGCCAAAACAGCTTTGATTCAGGAATTCCCGAGTTAAGGCTTTTGCGCTCAGTGGTAATCTACGGGCCGAACGCATCAGGAAAAACCAATTTGGTGGAAGCTATTAATTTTGTAAGGTCTTTTATTTCAACTCCCACGCTGTTCATGATTGGTCAAAACCGTCCTGATTTCCAACCTTTTTTACTGGACGCCCAGAGCCGGAAAAAACCATCAGAATTTGAAATTCATTTTATCCAGAATGAAGTTCGTTATCAGTATGGATTCGCTTTGGACCGAAGCAGGGTGATAAAAGAATGGCTCATTGCATTTCCAGAGGGAAGACCCCAACGTTGGTTTGAGCGCAAATATATTTCAAAATCAAAAAAAGACGATTGGTACTTTGGGCCTAATTTTCGAGGAATGCATAAACACCTTGAAACCTCTACCCGCAAAGAGGCATTGTTTCTTTCAACGGCAATGTTTCTAAATAACCAGCAATTAAAACCAATTTCTGAGTGGTTTACACAAAAATTAGGCCTATGCGACGATGGTGATTATGATTTTTCAGCTAACCTAAATGAAGATAATATTCACAAAGAGGAATTAATAAAATTAATAAAAATAGCGGACCCATCCATCGAAGACATGAAGGTGGAAAATGAAAAGATGAAAGTTGAACCGGCATTATTCAAAGAATTAAAAAAATTAGACGTCGGCTCAAGCAAAACGAGTGATGGTGAAATAGAAATGAAAAATGTAATGTTTTCCCATAAAATTATTGGTTCAAAAAAAAGAGTCTTTTTCGATTTTGAACAGGAATCTGCCGGCACGCAAAGGCTGTTTGATTTTTCCGGTCCGCTTTTGGATACTCTTTCCAATGGCATTGTTTTGGTTGTGGATGAACTCAACAACAGCCTACATTCATTGCTCTTATGTTATTTTGTCAACCTGTTCCACAATCCTAAGGCCAATCCAAACAATGCACAGTTAATTTTTACCACTCACGACACTTCAATATTAAAAAACGACGTTTTCAGAAGGGATCAGGTATGGTTTGTAGAAAAGAACAAAAAGAATGCCACCGAACTTTTCCCTCTGACGGATTTTAAACCCAGAAATAAAGAGGCTTTGGAAAAAGGTTATCTGCAAGGACGGTATGGCGCATTACCCGTAATCAGCGAATTGAATTTTTAGTTAGAATGCGCAGAAATTTCCGCCCAGCAAAACGCCCCGAATACTTTGAGCGAAGACTTCCCATACGGGAACCCTACGAGAGAGTATTGATCGTTTGCGAAGGGGCCAAAACCGAACCAAACTACTTTGAGGACTTACGTAAACATTATGAACTTAGCGCAATTAACATCAGAATTCCTAGGGAAGAACACGGTTCCGACCCGGTCAGCGTGGTTGATTTTGCCATTCAAGAATACAAAAAAGACAAAGATTACGACCGCGTCTATTGTGTCATTGATCGGGACCGGCACACCAATTTTAACGAAGCTTTAGATAAAATAACCAGAATCAAATTTGAAGGCGTGAAGTTTCATGCTACAACCTCCATCCCCTGTTTTGAGTTTTGGCTCCTCTTGCATTTTAAGTACACCACTCAGCCGAATATTTCTTGTAAGGAAATTGAAACTGAATTAAAAAGATTTCTCAAAGAATATAAGAAGGGAGACGAGGAAATATTTTCTAAAACAAAGGGCGGGATTGAAAAAGCAATAAGAAACGCATCTAAAGTTGAAAAATACCACAGGACCAGCAGGACAAACAATCCATCTACCAAAGTCCATCATCTGGTCGGTTATCTTATCAATTTGCGTAAGTCTTGAGGTTGCGGCAATAAATAGCCCAAGCTCATTCCTGGGCCACGTCACCTTCGCGCAAAAATCACCAGAAGCAACACGGCGAGGGCGAGGATCCAAAGAATGATATAAGTCGCCATCGACTGGCGGGCTTTTTTCTTTTCAAACCAGGTCCGGGGTTTGATCCCCCGCGCAAGAAAAACCAGTTTGGCGGAAAGGTTCACGCACACGATATTGACCGCCAGCAAAAACCCCGCCCCGCCCGCAAGATCCAACTTCCCCGCACCCAGCATGATCCCCAACGTCGCGGTCGGCGGCAACAGAGCCACCGCCACCATCACCCCCACCAGAACGCTGGACGCCCCGGTCGTCAATGAAAGCGCCCCGGCGGCGCCGGACGCCAACGCCAACGCTATCGAATCGACCCCGACGTCGGTTCGCGCCAACAACTCCGGACTGTCTAAATAACTCGGCCACAATAGTCCTATGGGAATGGATAAAATCAACGCCAGGCCCAGGCCCGCGGCGTTGGTCGCCAACGATTCCCACATCAACTTGTTATCGCCCAACGCGGCGGCCAGCGCCAGCGCGATATTGGGTCCCAGCAAGGGCGCAATGACCATGGCGCCAATGATCACGGCGACGTTGTCCTCCAACAAACCGATGGCGGCCACAACCGTGGAGAGGAAAACCAGCAGAAGGTGAACGCCGTTTAAACGCGCGCTCTTTTCGACTTCGTCATAAAGTTTTTCGCGGGTGGCTATGGGATCGGATTTCTTTTTCTCGCGGGGCTGGCCGTGGTCGTTTTCTTCGCGCCTCGGCAAGGACGTTTCCACGGGAAGAACCAGGATGCGCGCCGACCCGCTGGTTTCCAGGATGGATTGAAGCGAGTCCAACAGGCTTTGGCAGATATCGTCGTCCACCAGAATGCGGAATTCCTGCCGCATGTCCTTGCCCACCGGACCCTGCCAGTAATCCACGCCATGCTGGGCGGCGAGCGTGTTCAGGGATTCAATGTAACCCTTGTCGGCCACCACTTCGATGATCTTCATCGCCCAGCCTCCGCTACTAAATCATTGCCGCCGACTGCCGATCTAAAATTCCGGCTCAGGCGTTCAGAGTGACGTCGGTCTTCGGGACGGTGCAACAGGTCAGGCACATCCCTTCGTCCGGGACCACCTCCGGCTCCCAAAGATACTCCACCTCGCCGGATACCAAATCAAGAACGCAATCGCTGCAATTTCCGGAACGGCAACCAAAATCCATAACGATCCCGTTTTTCTCCGCGAAGTCGAGAAGCGTTTCAAATTTTGGATCCCACTCCAGCGTGGTTCCCGATTTGGCGAACGTTATTTTTATTTCAGAACTCATACCGCGCCTCACGCGTCCAGAACAATATCAGTTTTAGGAAAAGAGCAACAGGTCTTGTGCAAACCGGGTCCGAATTTTTCGTCGGGGTCGGAGTAAAACGCGATCTCCCCTTCCAGTAAAAACGCGCTGCAGGTCCCGCACTCCCCGGAGCGGCAACTATAATCCATCGCTATCCCGCTGTCCTCTGCAAAGTCGAGTAGCGAACCGGCCTTGGGCGTCCAGGTCGCGGTTTTGTCCGAGCGTTTGAACGACACGCTTCGGGCCAGGGGATGCGCGTCGGGGTTGGCGCCGGCGTTCGACATGGAAAAATCCTCTTCAGGATAAATCGTATTTGAGTTTGAGTTCTTTGAGTTGCTTCAAGTCGACGTCCGATGGGGCCTGGGTCATCAAACAGGTGGCTTTTTGCGTTTTGGGAAACGCGATCACGTCGCGGATGGAATGGGTTCCAGCCAATAACATGACGATCCGGTCCAGGCCAAACGCAAGGCCGCCATGGGGCGGGGCGCCGTATTGCAGGGCGTCGAGCAGGAAACCGAATTTGGTTCTCGCCTCCTCCTCGTCGATCCCCAACAGCTTGAACATTTTATCCTGAACCTCTTTTTGATGAATACGAATGCTCCCTCCGCCGATCTCGTTGCCGTTCAAAACCAAATCGTAAGCGCGGGAACGAACCTGCTCCGGAGCGGAATCCAATGTGTCCAGGTCCTCGTCAAAAGGCGCGGTGAAAGGATGATGCAAGGCGACGTAACGCTTCGCCTCCTCGTCGTATTCCACCAACGGAAACTCGGTGATCCAGGCCAGGCAAGTCTTTTTCTCGTCGACCAGGCCAAGCTGTTTCCCAAGAGCCAGGCGAATGTTCGCCAGGGCGTCGGAGACTACCTTGGGCTTGTCGGCGCTGAACACGATAGTATCGCCAATTTCCCCTCCAACCTTTTCGATCAACCGGTCCAGCATTTCCTTGTCGAAAAACTTAACGATGGGCGATTGCAATCCGTCTTCGTTGATCTTGATCCAGGCCATGCCCTTGGCGCCGTAAGTTTTCGCCACCTCGGTCAGGTCGTCCAGAGCCTTGCGGGAAAGGGTCGCCGCGCTTTTCTTTGCGTTGATCGCCTTGACCTGTCCGCCGGAAGCCAGCGCCTCGGCAAACACTTTGAATCCGCATCCGGCGACGGTCGCGCTCAAATCCACGATCTCCAAACCGAAACGCAGATCCGGTTTGTCTGTCCCGAACCGATCGATGGCGTCCCGATACTTGATAATCTGAAACGGCGTCTCCACTGTCTGCCCCAGCGTTTTGCTGAACAACGCGGCAACCAACTCTTCCATCAACGCGTAAATCTGTTCCTCGTTCACAAACGAGGCCTCCAGATCGATTTGCGTGAACTCCGGTTGCCGGTCGTGGCGCAGGTCCTCGTCGCGAAAGCATTTGACGATTTGATAATAGCGGTCCATGCCGGCGACCATCAGGATCTGCTTGAACAGTTGCGGAGATTGCGGAAGCGCGTAAAACTTTTTTGGATTGAGTCGGCTGGGAACCAGATAATCCCGGGCGCCCTCGGGCGTGCTCTTGGTGAGCATGGGAGTTTCGATTTCGATAAAACCGTTTTGGTGCAATACCTCGCGCGCGCATCTTGCGACCTCGTAGCGCAGTTTTAAATTGCGTTGCAACGTTTCGCTCCGTAAATCCAGGTAACGGTGTTGCAGGCGCAGGGATTCAGTGACGTCCTGGTTATCCCAGGGATCAAACGGCGGCGTTTTGGAGCGGTTGAGTAAATGCAGGTCGTCGACGTATATTTCTATCTTGCCGGTCGCAAGTTTGGGGTTGACCATGTCTTCCGGACGGGCGCGGACGTTGCCAACCACCGCGACGACGAAATTCCCTCGCAGGTCCTGGGCCTGCTGGTGCGCCAGCTTGTCGATTTGCGGATTGAGAACCACCTGCACGATGCCGGATTTGTCCCACAGGTCGACAAAAATCAAGCCGCCGTGGTCGCGTCGGGTTTGAATCCAGCCGCACACCGAGACGCTTTGATCTATCAAGCTTTCGGATATATCTCCGCAAAAATGGGAGCGTTGAAAATTGTTTTTCATTATGTGATTTGAATTTTGGATTTTCGGTAGCGTTTGGCGGAAAAATTCCAGCGAAGACAAAACGATCCACAACCTTACTGAAAACGCCCGAAGGTTGCAAGCGGATATTTTATTCGCCGAGTGACCGGCGAGGCGCCGGGGCCAGTTAGTGTAACGTTTAAGAGAAGCGGTTCAGGCTTGGGTGAGCTTGCATCTCGAACACAATAACGAAAGCTCGGTGGGTTGGAATCTGGATCAGGAGAAGTCTTTCACTCGCCAACTAATGCCTCCACGGCTAGTGGCTGGTCAGGAATCGCTTTCCTCGGCGCGTTGGGCGAGTATTTCCTGGCGCATCTCATCCGCTTCCTCGGCTTTTTTCCGAGCGTCCTCTTCCGCCTTCTCTCGCTCTATTTCTTTTTTGCGAAGCTGGCTGTCGATCACCATCTGGGGTTTCACCTTGATCGCCACGGGAATGTTGACGGTGCTACAGGAGCGCACGCAAACGCCGCACCCGGTGCACGCGCTTCTGATTATGGAGGGACGTTGCTCCTGGTCCTGAACGATGGCGCCGGGGATCGGGCAATCGATCACGCATTGCTGGCAAAACATGTCGCTGTAGGCCGTGCATTTCTCCTTGTCCAAAATCGCATAGCCCATCTTGACGTCGGCGGGTTCGGCCACGGGAAGGAGCGCGCCTTCCGGACAGGCCGTGATACAGGGAAGGTCGGTGCACATCACGCAGGGATTTTTGACCGGGTCGATGTAGGGCGTGCCCACCACCAGAAGCCCGAACGATTTCGGCGCCTTGCGCAAGGCGTCCGGCGGACAGGCGTGGATGCATTTATCGCAACGGGTGCAGGCCTGTAAAAATTGCCGCTCCGTGATGGCGCCCGGCGGACGAAGCATCGGCAGGCGCTTGGTGATCTTGTTGACCGTTTCGTTGACCCTGTCGACCTTCCGCTGGACCCCGTCCACCGCCGGTTTGGCGAAAAAATGAATTCCCTCGCGCAACATTTGACGGCGGTTGACTTCCTTCCCCGGCTCCTCCTCTTCTTCCAGGGCGGGGGCGTTTCTCTCCGCTTTCAGGTTGTCCAGCAATTCGCGGTTGGTTTGCGCGGCAATGCCGGGTTCCATCGAAGGTTGCCGATCCGGGGCCTCGGCGCTTTCGGAATCGGAAGCGGGATTCAATTTGGCCAGCGCGGCCTCCCGCGCCTCGCGCAACCGGGCTTCCTGCTCCTCCATCTCCTCCAGTTCCACCGCGATAGGATCGCCAAACCAGGCGCGCAGGGCCTTCCAGATTTTCCTAAAAATTCCGATCTTGGGTTGAGGCAGGTTCTCGAGTTCCCATTCCACCAAGGCAGGGTCCAGCGCCACATCCAAACCGGCGTCCGCTTTCCTGGAAGTTTTTTTCTTTTTTACCTTGCGCCTTTTCTTTTTTGCCTGTTTTTCAAGGTTGATTTTTTCCGCTTCCTCGTCCTTGTATTTACCAAACAGGCTGGAGAAGAGGTTTCTCCTCGACGCTTCTTCCGGCGGCGGGCTTTTAACCCCGGCCCCGGACCCCGCGCTCGTCGCGTTTTTGTCCAGGCTGAGCAGACGGTTTTTGGGCTTGCCAACATACGAGTCGTCGCCTCGCTGGTCCGCGCTGATATGGTCTTCGTTGGCGCGTATCTTGGGCGGGACTTTTTTGCCTTTAAAGGCGTCCTTGGAAAGTTTGTACCTTAAACCCATGCAGGATATTCCTCAACGACCTCTCTTTTCACATCCATCCCATTTCATCAGAGATGTTCTTATAAGCTTGCCAGTTCTGGCTGTCCGCGTTTTCCAGCATGTACTCGTCCGTGGCCAATACCAGGGGATGCCCCTTGTTCACAAAAGACTGCACGCTGGGAAAACGGAGCAGGAAAATGACCACGCTGATTCGGGCCAGATCGCGGATGTTTCGGTCCGCTAAAACTTCCTTTAAAACCTCCTCCGCATTTTCCGGGGTGATTTTCTTGAACAATTCTTCCGTTTTGCCTTCCAACTCCGGATGATCGTCGCAGATACTGGCCTGCTCCATTTGCAACTCCAGGATTTTATGATAATCCTCTTCGTCGAACTCGCCGTCCATTTTCCCGGAATCCCAGGCCGAGCCGTCCACAGTTCTTTCGCCCGGACTGTCCTTACGTTCGGTGATTTCACAGAATGCTAAATTTGCTTCATCCAGAAATATCTTTGCCTTGATTTCGGCGCTGATTTCTTCTACGGCCATGTCGGGTTATATCTCCTGATTTATGGTTTTCCAGGCGGAAAAGTATTCCGCATGATTATTAAACGCGCCTGCGCCGGGCCTTGCTTGGGCCTTGCCGGGCTGTCTGGTTTTGGAAACCTTGATTTTACCATTAACGGACCCCGGTTCCCAATCGAAAACCATTGTCCAGGCGCCCTGGAACTTTCGAGGGAATTCGATTGTCGCCCGCCCCAGAGGAAATAAATGGCGGTTACCCGATTACCGGGGTCGCGCCGGTTTATTTACCAATTTCAATTATGTTAACATAGGCTTCATTAAAGCTAATAAACTTGCAGGTCAATCACCGTACCGAGCCTTTGCCATGAAAAAAGTATTGCTCCTGTTTCCTCCTGAATGGGTGCCCACCGCGCCCTATCTGGCCTTGCCCAGCCTCACGGCGGTTTTGCGCCAGCACGGCGTCGAGACGGTGCAAAAGGACGTCAACGTCGAAATGTTCGACTACATATTTTCCAAAAAGTTTCTGGAGTTCGTCCTGGCCCGGATCAAAACCAACCTGAAAGATTTGAAGCGGCAAGCCGCCAGTGGAACTCTGGACGAAGAGCAAACCCAGCAGATTGAAATTCTGGAGCAATACAAACTCATCGACCTGGAACACCATATACATAAAGTAACGCGGGCCAAAGCCATCATGCGCTCGCCCGAATTCTACGAAGTGGACAAGGCCGAGTGGGCGCTCAACGCCTTTCGCGAGGTAACGGAACTGCTCTCCGTGGCCTACTACCCCGCCAGCATCAATTTTTATCCCGTGGAAAGCAACCTGAACGCCTACCGCCCCTGGGTCTCGGACGAGGTTCTCAAGGCGCCCTTCGATCGCAAGGTAAACATTTACGCCGATATCTGCGAGCAGTTGGTGTTCCCCGCCATTGAAGAAGAAAAACCGGATATCGTGGGAATCTCCCTGGGCACGCCGTTGCAGTTCATGTCCGGAACCACCTTCGCCACTCTCATCCGGCAAAAATATCCGGACGTCCACGTGACCGTCGGCGGGAACATCGTCACGCGTTTGAAGACCGA
>JAJDBD010000026.1 GCA_029261575.1 Nitrospinaceae bacterium
TCCCCCGCTGGTATTTTCGGCCTCTGAGGCGTCCGGCGAAGGTTATACCTTTGTCTGCGAAAAGGATGACGGGAAGGATTGTTTTCAAATGGCGTTGAGCAGGGACGCGGCGAGCTTTTCAAGGTTGGCCGATCCGGAGGATGTCGAGGGCGTGGAAATGAAATCCAAGGGGTATTTCTTCATACCTTCGCTGGATATTCTGTTGGGGTTGCGCCTGGGCGGCATCCGCATGGGCACCCTGTCCCCCACCCATCCCTATAAAGATCCAGCGTGACCGGGCAGGCGCCCGGAGGCAGGATTCAAGATGCAAGTATAACCGCTCACCTAGATTGGGATTTTATTGCATCCAGTTTGGGATAACGGTGCGGGGAGCAGGAGAGAGGCGGCACGGTGCTTGCGTTAGGGGTGTCGCCCACGGCCTAAACGTTTGAAATGAGGCGTTCAGATTTTTGGCGGGGGGAGGCGCGGCGGTTGTTCAGGGTGTAGCGGATGTGACCTTCCCCAAGACCTCCCCCCAAGAGCTCTTGCTTGGAGCTATATGCCTCCGGGGGCTACCCCGGCCATCTCCCAGGAGAACCGGCCTATCAGGTCGCTTTCCAATGTGATCTTGTTTCCGGAAATTAAAGGACCTACCCCGGCGGGCGTTCCGGTATAGATTAGGTCGCCGGGCATGAGCCGCCAATGCAGGCTCAAAAAACGGATCAGGCTTTTAATGGGGAAAATCAGGTCCTTCGTGTTGCCTTCCTGGCGAAGACGTCCGTTCACAAAACATTTGAACAAAATATTTTCCAGGTCGACGGAATTGTCGAACGGAATGAATTGCCCGATGGGAGCGCTTTGGTCGAAGGCTTTCGCCATCTCCCAGGGAAGCCCCTTTTCCTTGAGTTGTTTCTGGACGTCGCGCAGGGTGAGGTCGAGACCCAGGCTGATCCCGGCGATATACGAGGGCGCGGCGGCCTCGTCGATGACCGCGCCTTCCTTGCCGATGAGGACGACCGCTTCGGCCTCGTGTTGCAGGTCCTCTCCGTAGGGCGGACGACGCAGGGTTTGGCCCTTGGATACCAGGCAGCCGGTGGGTTTCATGAAAACCACCGGCTCGGCGGGCGTTTCGTTTTCAAGCTCCCGGACATGATCGCGATAGTTCCGCCCGATGCAAAATATCCGGCGCGGTTCGATGACGCGCTTGCCCACCTGAAACGGCAGTGTCATAGAGTTGAACACGACGCTTTAGGTCTGGGGTTGCAATTCATCGTCCACTACGGTTTGCGCGATATGGTTGATGTAGTTGGTGACGGTTTTGAGTCCGATCAACATGATAATTTCGTACAACCTGGCCCGGTCGATTCCCTGGCTCTCCATTTCCTGCAGGTCCTCCGGGGTGATCCAGCCCTGTTTGTCGAAAATTATTCGCGCCGCCTCGACGGCGGGTTGAATGTCCTCGTTGGAAGGAGTCAGTCCGTCGCCCACCGCCTTCAGGTCGCACGCGTCCAGTCCCGTCATGGAACCGCCCGCCGTGTGGGCTGCAGAGCAGTAATGGCAATCGTTTTTAGTAGAAACGGCCAACTGGACGGCTTGCTGTTCCTGCGGGCTGAGAACGCCCTCCCCCAGATATTCCTGGGCCTTCAGATATAAGCGGGCCACTGCGGGATTTTTGGACATTTCCTTGATGACATTGGGAACGAAGCCAAATTTATTTTGAGCGTCCTGAAAAATATCGTTTGTAACCGTGTTCATGTTTATCCCCCTGTTGCTTGGTAAATGAATATTATTGAGTCGGGTTATCAGGGAGGACCTTACAGGAAATTTTACATGCTGAAGTTAAATTTCTGTCGTTGAAATTTCAGCCTTCTGGAACGGCTTCGTCGACCGGCGGCTCTTTTTGCGCCGGGCGGGCGTAAGGGACTGTCCAGTCGCCGGGCAAATAACTTACCTGAAAGCTCTCGTCGATTTTTTCATTTCGATAACGGTTGAGGTAGGCGATCAGGGCGGCGGGGGATTTGGCAGGGTCGGCAAAATCCTGCGCGTAGGTTTTAAAAATTTCCGCCAGGCGGACGGTTTTTTGTTCCGCGTCCACTTGCACGTGTTCCTCCGAGTTGATAAACAAAGCGGCGGCCTGCTCCAACTGTTGATCGAGGGCTTCAGCACGAAACGGCTCGCGGCCCAGGCGAGGCGAGGATTTCACCATGTCGGTCAACGCGAAATGGATCCGGGGATCGCCCAAGGGACGGATGATTTTATCCTTGAGTTGGTACAAGGAAAAGTTTTTCTGGCCGACGCGGAAGCGGTTGTGTTCATAAAACCGCATATGCTCGGAGCTTTTAGAAAAATCCGCCGGATAGCCGACGCGGATCACGCCGTACAGCGCCAGGGCGTTGTAGGCGTTGATGTAGTATGCCAGTTGCGATTCGCGGTCGGGAAAGAACGCGGGATGATTGATCGGCGCAACCTCGGAAACATAGGCCACATAAGCGTAGAGGTCTCCGGGATTTTCTCCCAGCCCGGCAAAATCAACGGCGCCCTCCTCCGTCGCCGCCGTTTTCAGAGCCTGCTTCCAAGCCGGGTCGGCCAGGGTTTGCGAGACGATGGTCGATTTCACGCCGTCCACTTTTGGAGACGGAACGGGGATCTGGTGAAAACATCCTGTCTGGAGGCAAATCGCAAGTAGAATAAAAAACCGTTTCATTATTTGTAAATTTACAAGTGAGCGGTGGGATGGGTCAGCAACTGGATCACGGTAGGCGGGATGTCGTCGATGGCGACCAGCTTTTCGGCGGCCCCGGTATCGTAGGCGATTTTTGGCATTCCAAACACAACGGACGTCTCCTGGTCCTGGGCGATGGTGCGCGCGCCCGCGTTCCGCATGGCCAGCATGCCCTTCGCTCCGTCGTTGCCCATGCCGGTGAGCATGACCCCTACGGCGGCGGCGCCAAAATTTTCCGCCACGGAGTTCATCATAAAATCCACCGACGGACAATGGCCGGAAACTTTTTCGCCTTTGAGGCAATACACCTGGTAGTCGGTGCGGGTTTTGGAAACGGCCAGTTGTCGGCCTCCGGGAGCGATGAGGGCGACGCCCCGCTTGATGACGTCGCCGGTCCGGGCTTCGCGGACTTCCAGGGCGCAATATTCGTTCAAACGTTCGGCGAACATTTGGGTGTAGTCTTCCGGCATGTGGACAACCACAAGAACGCCGGGCATATTGGCGGGCAACCGGAACAGGACGCGGCGAATCGCTTCGGGTCCGCCGGTGGAGGCGCCGATGGCCACTACTTTTTTGGAGGCGACGTCCAGGGCGCGAGAGTTCTCCAGCCGGTCTTCGACGAGGTTTTTTTTGTTTTTCCAATGAGACACGTCGGCCAGAGCGGCGGCTTTTACTTTTTCCGTTATTTCCTCGATGATGGTTCCCATGCCCGTATCGGAATTCAAATTCCGTTTCGGCACAAAGTCCACCGCGCCCGCCTCCAGGGCTTCCATGGTGATGGTTTTGCCCTTCTCGGTGTAGGAACTGACCATCACGACGGGCAAGGGATGCTGAGGCATGAACCGTTTGAGAAATTCCAGACCGTTCATTTTCGGCATTTCGACGTCCAGCGTCAGGACGTCGGGTTTTAATTCCTTGATTTTTTCGGTAGCGGCGAAAGGGTCGCCCGCGCCGCCCACCACCTCGATTTCTGGATCCTGGGACAGGCCTTCGGTGAGGATGTCGCGGATCAACGGCGAGTCGTCCACGATCAACACCCTGATTTTTTTATTCATGGTTTTCCAGAGATAAGGATTTCGCGGAGCCGTCGGCGATGGCCGTCAGGGCGGCCTGAGAAAGAGCTTTGCCGTCCTCTATTATGGAGCGATCCATTTTGAAATCCTCAATGTCGCGCTTGGACAATTCGTCGAAAAAGTTTGGAAGCGGGGTCAGGTTAGGCAGGATTTGGAAACACGCCTGGTTCGCACATTCACCCGACGGATCCGCGCGCAAATCATTTTGTCCGGCCAGCAACGTTCGCCCGGACTTTAAAAGCCCCGCAAAATGTTCCTGGCATTGCGCCATTAAATTTCCAAGTTCCGCGGGAGGCTCCAGAAAATCTTTTTTCATTTCGTCGCGATGATCGTTGATGGACTGCATCAGTCGGCTGAGACAGCCGCGAAGCAAACCGACTTTACAAAGAGCTTCTTCTATTTTTTCTTCGGGACTCATGTCAATTCCCGGGCGTTCAGAGCGTCCTCGATCAAAAACAGGCCGTCCTCGTAAATCCGCGGTTCAAAGCATTCGTTGTCGAATTGAAAGTGGGAGAGGTTTTCAAAATAAACCCGAACGGTTTTCAATTTTTCCCCGGCCTGGGCCAACGCCCAATCTTCCATGCAGGCGCCGAAGAATTCTTCGCTGTCCCGGCTGGTCCGAATGTTTTCTGAAGCGGTGAGCAAAATGTCGGAGGCTTTTAACAGCTCGACAAAATTATTCTGGGTGTCCGCCATGAGCTGGTTCAAGGCTTCGGGGATGGGTAGAAAATTATTCCGATACCCCGCCTGCCGGTCGCAGGTCCATTTTCGGACCACGCTGATTCTGGACCGTAGCAAGCCGACGACGCTTAAAAGCGCGTCTATTTTTTTAAGGGAACGCATGTGTGGCTCAACCACTTAAAGCAAACCCACTCCCCGAACCGCCGCCACCATCCGCTCCTTCATCATAAAATCCCGGGCGGTAGTTTCCGCGGCGTCCTGGGTGGGGTAATCGCCAAGGCGAACGATATGCCATTGACGCTTCATCATATCCCACATGGTTAGAATATAAGGTGAATAGCCCCTCTCTTTCAAGGTCCCGGCTAATATTTCAGCGTTTTTCTTATCGAGGAACGCTCCCACTTGAATCGTGAAAGAAGGACGGTCGGGAACTTTAGGCGAGGCGGCGACAGAGTTTTCTGGCGCTGGCGCTGGCGCCGGCGCCGACGCGGGATCTTTTTTGGAATCCTCGGCGGCGGGTTTTTCCGCTTCAGGAGCGGCTGAAACGGGCGGCTCCGCCTGGGCGGTTTCCGTTGTGTCTCCTGGTTTTGGATCCGACGGTTGAGGCGATTCCGTCTCGGCGGTTTCGGCTTTTTCGTTCTTTTCGTTCTGTTTGGAAGCCGGTTTTTCCGGGGACTCCGGCGGTTTTGTTTCAGCGGAATCAGATTTCGGCGCCGGGGATTTTTCCGCCTCCGTCGGCTCCTGTTCGGATGTCATTTCCGGAACTTTGAGAAGGAGGTCCGGTTCCTTGATATTTTCTACCGGGAGCGCCGGGTTTATGGCGTTACTGGCGCGGGCGACCTGAGCGTCCGGCATGTCCGGCGTGACGCCGGAGCCGACGACCATGCCGGAAAGAAATAAGAGCGCGCCCAATACAAAAAAGGCGAACCCCAGAAAAACGATTCTCTTGGTGTTCAAGGTGAGTTTCATGGTTGCCATCCAATGCGGTTTGCGTGACTTCAAATAAGTATAGCAATTTCAATAGGATAAGACAAACAAAAACGGGTGGATGGCACGCCGCCACTCGCCGTGGAGGCAGGAGTTTGAGATGCAAACTCACCGTAGTTTGTAGCGTTCACTAAAAAAATTACACTTCCTGGCCCCGGCGCCTCGCCGGTAGATAGGATTAACGGGATGGAAATAAACAGCAGTAAAAATATTCACTCCTTCTGGATTCCTCCAGTTGACAAACGTCATTTGACGGCTTACGATAGACAAATGATCGAAAGCTTCCGGCATCGGGGACTGAAACGGTTTTTTGAAGACGACGACGCCCGGCGGTTGCCCGGCGACCTGCTGGATCGGATCCGTTTAATATTGGCTCGTCTGAACGCGGCGCCCACTCTTGAGGCGATGAATGTGCATTCCTATCATCTACATGAACTCAAAGGGAATCGCAAAAGAACCTGGAGCGTTACCGTTCGGGCCAATTGGCGGATCACTTTCCGGTTTGAGGGCGGCAACGCTTTCGACGTAAATTTTGAGGACTATCATTAGGAGACGGACATGGCTGTGAAGAAAGCACAAATGAAAAACCCGCCCCATCCTGGATTGGGAGTAAAAATCGATTGCCTGGAACCTTATGGATTGAGCGTTACGGAAGGCGCGAAAATACTGGGCGTCACGCGGCAGACATTGAGCCTGTTGGTCAATGAAAGGACTTCCTTGTCCTGGGACATGGCGATTCGGCTGTCCAAAGCCTTTGGGTCGACGCCCGGCGGCTGGATGGGATTGCAGTTCCAATATGACGTGGCCCAGGCCGATGAACGGGCCAAGCGAATCAA
>JAJDBD010000027.1 GCA_029261575.1 Nitrospinaceae bacterium
GGATCAATAATTCAAACGGCTAAAAGATTTATTCAATCTTCTTTCCCTATCCTGTAAATCCTGTCAAAAAGATTTTTCATTAAACTTTTAGAGGAAGAATCACCCCAGCCCTCTTTGCAAGAGGGGGCGAGAGGACTCCACAAGTTTCGTCAAATTAAATAATAACTATTGGGATTTTTTAATGGAAGAATCGCCCCAACCCTCTCCTTCGACAAGCTCAGGACAAGTTCCGCAAGAAGAGATTAAAGACAATGCCTCCAGGCGCTTGCCTGGCCCCGGCGCCGCCCTCAAGTTCGATCTCGAAACGCTCCGCCACAGCGCCGCTCACCTCATGGCGCAGGCGGTCCAACGTCTGTATCCCGAAACCAAAGTCACCATCGGTCCGGTCATCGAAGACGGGTTTTACTACGACTTCGACCGCAAAGAACCCTTCCGCCCCGAAGACCTGGAAAAAATCGAAGAGACCATGCGGGAGATCGTCAAGGAGAACCTGACTATCGCGCGCCGCGAGTTGCCGCGCGACGAGGCGGTGAAAATGTTCCGCGACATGGGCGAGGGATTCAAGGTCGAGATCATCGAGTCTATCGATTCCACCGAACCCCTTTCGATTTACACGCAGGGCGAGTTCACGGATTTGTGCCGGGGTCCGCACGTGGACGCGACCTCGCGCCTCAAGGCGTTCAAACTGCTGACCACGTCCGGCGCCTACTGGCGCGGCGACGAGCGCAACCCCATGCTCCAGCGCATCTACGGCACCGCCTGGCAAACGCCCAAGGAATTGAAGCTCTACCTCAAGCGCCTGGAGGAGGCGAAAAAACGGGACCACCGAAAACTCGGCAAGGAGTTGGACCTGTACAGCGTGTCGGACGCCGTCGGACCGGGCCTCATCCTCTGGCATCCCAAGGGCGCCCGCATCCGCTCGATCATCGAGGATTTCTGGAAAAAGGAGCATTACAAAAACGGCTACGAGCTGGTCTACACGCCGCACGCGGCGAAGGTGGATTTGTGGAAAACCAGCGGGCACATGGATTTCTATAAGGACAATATTTTTTCTCCGATGGAGATCGAAGGCCAGGACTACATCATGAAACCGATGAACTGTCCGTTCCACATCCAGATTTTCAACAACCGCATGCGCAGTTACCGCGACCTGCCGATCCGCTACGGCGAGTTCGGCACGGTGTATCGCTACGAACGCTCCGGGGTTCTGCACGGCTTGTTGCGCGTGCGCGGGTTCACGCAGGACGACGCGCATTTGTTTTGCCGGCCCAGCCAGATCAAGGACGAGATCAGCGAAGTCCTCCGCTTCATATTGTTCATCCTTAAATCCTTCGGCTTTAGCGAATACAAAGTGTATCTCAGCACGCGGCCGGACAAATTTGTCGGCTCCGAAGAAGATTGGGAAACGGCAACGGGCGCCCTGCAAACTTCGCTGGACGAGTCGGGCCTGGAATACGAAGTCGACCCCGGCGAAGGCGTTTTTTACGGACCGAAAATCGACATTAAAATAAAAGACAGTCTCAACCGGTTCTGGCAGGTGTCCACGGTGCAGGTGGATTTCAATCTCCCGGAGAGGTTCAAGATCAGCTATATTGAAGAAGACGGGCAAAAATGCCAGCCGATCATGTTGCATCGTGCGTTGATGGGATCGGTGGAGCGCTTTTTCGGTTGCCTGGTGGAACATTACGGCGGGGCGTTTCCCTTGTGGCTCGCTCCGGTGCAGGCGATTTTAATGCCCATCACCGACAATCAGAACGCTTATGCCGAGGAAATCGCCGCTCGCCTGGGCGAAGCGGATATCCGATTGGAAAAAGACTTGCGCAATGAAAAGATTGGATTCAAGATAAGGGAAGCTCAGTTACAAAAAATCCCATACATGATAATTTTGGGAGAAAAGGAGGCTACCGACAAGACGGTGGCCGTACGACTAAGGAACTCCAAGGAAACCCGGGTCATGGACCTGGAAACGCTCGTTCTGGAATTAAAATCCGGAGAAAGCGAACGGAGTGTTCCTTCGATTTAACAACCCCTAAAGAGGAGGGCTGGAACATAAAAAAACAAAGAATCAATCGTCAGATCCGGGTCAACGAGGTCAGCATAATCGACGCGGAGGGAGAATCATTGGGTACTTTTCCGATTCAGGAAGCGCTGGAAGTTGCTCAGGAAAGAGACATGGACCTGGTGGAGGTGGCTCCAAATTCAAATCCGCCGGTCTGCCGCCTCATGGACTATGGAAAGTTCAAGTACAAGCAAAGCAAGAAAGCCCATGAAGCGAAAAAGAATCAAAAGGTCGTTCACCTGAAAGAGGTCAAGTTCCGTCCCGGAACGGACCTGCATGATTACGACTTCAAACTAAAGCACGTGGTGCGGTTTTTGGAAGCCGGCGACAAGGCCAAGGTTCATATTTTCTTCAAAGGCCGGGAAATCGTGCATCGGGAAGGCGGCATGAAAATATTGGATCGGGTTGCCAAGGACACGGAGGAAATCGCGGTCATCGAACAGCCGCCCAAGCAGGAAGGCCGGGCTTTGATCATGATTCTGGCGCCGAAAAACAGCAGGAAAAAGGCCTGAGGTTGAGGCGGATTCAAAAAAGACTTTCCAAACCGGATAAAATACTGTAGAATTTCGCGCTTTCATCCAAAAAATCAAATTTTACGAAACACGAAACAGGGACAAACGCCATGCCCAAAATGAAAACCCACCGCGGGGCGGCCAAGCGGTTCAAAAGAACAGGGTCGGGGAAAATCAGACGCAATTCCGCTTTCACCAGCCATATCCTGACCAGCAAAACCACGAAACGGAAACGCAATTTGAGAAAATCCAGCATCATGGCTCCCGGCGACGCCAAACGTATCAAAGCGCTTATCCCTTATTGATCATAAAAATCCAGGAGCAAAAGAATGTCCAGAGCAATCAACGGAGCGCTGAGCAGAAGGCGCAGAAAAAAAGTATTGAAGATGGCCAAGGGCTATCGAAGCGCCCGCAGTCGCGCTTTTCAAAAAGCCCGCGAAGCGGTGGAGCACGGCCTGTGCTACGCCTACCGCGACCGCAAGGCGCGAAAACGCGATTTCCGCAAGCTCTGGATCGCCCGAATCAACGCCGCCGTTCGCGCCAAGGGCATGACCTACAGCAAGTTCATGTTCGGACTCAAAAAAGCCAACGTGCAGGTCAACCGGAAGGTTCTGTCCGAGATGGCCATTCACCACGAGTCCTCCTTCCTGTCTCTGATGGAAACCGCCAAGGGTCAACTCGCCGCCAGTTGAATTTTTTGATTTTCTGATTTTTCGATTTTTCGATTTTTTGATAGGGGACGCCGCCGCGGCTTTCCCTCAATCCCTTCCCCCTTTATGATCGCGGACATCGAACAGAAACAGGCGGCCTTCGCCGCCGCCGCCGGACAAGCCGCCACCCCCGACCAACTCAAAACGTTACGCGCCGAGTACCTGGGCAAAAAGGGATTCATCCCCCAGGCCATGAAACAGTTGCGCGAACTTTCGCCCGATGAAAAACGCGCCTGCGGAAAACTCATCAACGATTTTAAAACCCAGGTTGAAAGCCGCCTGGAAGAAATAGCCGGGGCCTTGCAGACAACCGCTCCCAGGCCGGGGAGCCAGTCCACGTTCGACCCCACCCTGCCGGGAAGGAAAGAATCGCCCGGCGCCTTGCATCCCGTCACCCGGACGATGGATGAAATTATTTCGATCTTTATCAGCCTCGGATTCAACGTCGAAGAGGGGCCGGAGATCGAAAGCGATTACTATAACTTCGAGGCCCTCAACATTCCCGCAGACCACCCCGCGCGCGACATGCAGGACACGTTTTATATCGAAGACGGGCGAGTGCTTCGCACCCACACCTCGCCGGTGCAGATCCGCGTCATGGAAAAACAGAAACCGCCCCTGCGCATCATCGCCCCCGGCCGGGTTTACCGGTCGGACTCCGACCTGACGCACACGCCGATGTTCCACCAGATCGAAGGATTGATGGTGGACAAGGACGTCAGCTTCGCGCATTTAAAAGGGATCATGGATATTTTTCTGCACGAGGTGTTCGGCAAGAAAACCAAAATTCGATTCCGCCCCAGTTTTTTCCCCTTCACCTGTCCCAGCGCGGAGGTGGATATCCAATGCGTGATGTGCGTGGGAAAGGGGTGCCGGGTGTGCTCGCAAAGCGGGTGGTTGGAAATTCTCGGCGCGGGCATGGTGGACCCGGCGGTGTTTCAACACGTGGACTACGATCCGGAAGAATGGACGGGGCTGGCGTTTGGATTGGGAATCGAGCGCATCGCCATGCTCAAATACGGCGTCAACGACATCCGCCTGTTCTTCGAAAACGACCTGCGCTTCCTGCGCCAGTTTTAGCTCTAGCGCGCCCCGGGCAACGCCCGGTGGAAAATTCGGGATGCAAACTTTCTCACCCAAGCTCGGTATAAGTTGCGCCTACTGGTCCCGGCGGACGTTTCCTAGCATTTAAACTGCCCGACGAGGGTTTTGAGTTCCTGGGCCATGGTGGAAAGTTGCGCCGACGCGCCCTGCGCCTCGCCGGCTCCCGCCGCTCCGCTTTGCGCCGCCTCCGCCACCGAATTGATGTTGTGGCTGATCTCGCCGCTTCCGCGCGCCGCCTCCGCAATGTTCCGCCCGATCTCCGCCGTCGTCGCCGTCTGCTCCTCCACCGCGCTGGCGATGGTCGTCGAGATCTCGCTGATCTTGTTGATCACCTCGGCGATCTCCCGGATCGCCGCCACCGCGCTGTGCGTGTTGCCCTGAATCGCCTGAATCTTTTTGCCGATGTCCTCCGTCGCCTTGCCGGTCTCCTTCGCCAGTTCCTTGACCTCGTTGGCCACCACGGCAAACCCCTTGCCCGCTTCGCCCGCGCGCGCCGCCTCGATCGTCGCGTTCAACGCCAGTAGGTTGGTCTGTTCCGCTATCGAGTTGATCACCTTGATCACCTCGCCGATCTCTGCCGAACTCTCGCCCAGCTTTGCCACCGTTTGGTTGGTGGACTCCGCCACCGCCACCGCGTTGGAAGCGATGCGCGCCGCGTCGTGCGAGTTCTTGGCGATCTCCATGATGCTGGCGTTGATTTCCTCCGCCCCCGTCGCCACCGTGTCCACGTTCCTGCTCACCTCCCGCGCCGCAGAGGACACCACGTCCGCCTGCGCCGAGGTCTCCTCCGAGTTGCTCGCCAGCTCGTGGCTCACCGAGGTCAACTGCTGGGACGCGCTCGCCAGGTTCTGCGCGTTCATGTCGATCTGCGAAATGCTGGACCTAAGATTGTCCAGCAAGCGCTTCAATCCGTTCCCCATCTGGCCGATGGCGTCGTCCCCTTCGACCGTCACCTCGCGCGTCAGGTCGCCTTCGGAGGCCGCCTGCACCACTTCCAGCATGCTGTCCACCTTGCGCTTCAACTCCTCTGCCTGGTCGTGCTCGCGTTCGGCCATCTCCCGCGCCTTCTGCTCCGTCGCCAGTTTCTCGGTGATGATCTCCCAGGTGGTCATCGGGCCGATGTAGTTCTGGTCCTGATCATAAATCGCGGACACATTTAGATGTAGCGTCTCCGGACCCAGTTGAATATCCGCCTCGTGCGGCAGGTTGTTGGGATCGGACACGATTTTGCGCACCCGCCCGGGATCCTTGTGGAACACGTCGATGGATTTTCCGATCAACTCGTCCGCGGATACCGACAGCAGGCTTTCGAGTTTCTTCAGCGTCTTCCGGGACGCCGGATTCAGGTACTGGATGTTGAGATCGCGGTCGGCGAAGATGATGTTCGTCGGGTTGTTCTCCATCATGCACAACACACGCGCCGCTTCGTTGTCCGATTTCTTTTTCTCGACGGCCTGTTCGGTCATTTGCTCCAGCGAGGATTGAAACTCGCCTTCCAACTCGTCTTCCGCTCCCTGGAGATTGCCGGATAAAATTTCCTGCGCCTGGCCCATGTAGGTTTTGAGTCCGCCCATCAAATGGTTGAAAGAACGGCACAGGGCGCCCACCTCGTCGTTGTATTTTGCGGGCAGTTTTTCCTGTTGCAGGTTTCCGCTTGCAGAGCCTTCCAGCGCTCGAGAGATCAGGATCATGGGTTGAATCACCGAGCGCGCCAGAAAGTATCCGATCGCCAACACCACCGCGAGAACGATCAGGCCAGAAAATATTGAAGCGTTGCGAATGGCCTCCTGATTCCGGTTGGCCAGGGCCGAAAACAAAACAACCAGTTCGTGGCTCTTGTCTCTCAACCTGTTGGATTCGATCAGAATGGATTGTTGCGCCTGGCGATAGGGAGGGGAATTGACTTCGGAACTGAGTAGGGAGTCGACCACACTGGTAAGATTTTTGAAATTCTCTTGGGTTTCAACGATCTTTCCCTGGATCGCGGAGTCGTCAATAGCCTTTACCAATTTATAATTGAGCATGTCCAGATCCGCCGGATACTGCCCGCCGGATTTCATGGCTTGCAGGGTTTTTGCGAATACGGCCTTGGCCTTTTTATATTCGTCCAGGCTGGCTTTCAGTTCGGCGCGACCTAATGCCACGTCCTCGGAAAACACCAGTTTGTAATGCCGGATACCCAGCGTGTCGCCGATTTTAAATTTTTTGTTCGTCATGGCTGAATGGCAATTGGAGCAGGAGGCAACCGTGGCTTTGTCCGCAGAGTACAGGCTGAAGTAAAGCTTGCCGTTGCCTTCATAAACGTTGGAAAAAAGTTTGTCCGGATATTGTTTTAAAAATTCGTTGGCCTCGCGGTCCAGGGAGCTTTGCAGACTTTGCCTGGGATTGATGGGTTCCTCGGCGATGATATCGATATTAAAATCGCTACCGCCGAATTTGGCGTTGACCAGGCGCGTGAAGGTGGCGGGATAAGGGATAGCTGGATGCTCTTCCTTGGCCGGGTTCATGCTGATGGCCAGGCCGACTTTTTTTGCCGGCGTGACAATCGTTTGCGCAAACGTTCCGCGCATTTGGGTGATGTAGCGGTCAAGGTTAAAGATTTCCTTTTCGATCACCTTTTTTCTACTCTTGGCAATTGCGTAGCCCAGGGAGGATTTCCCCATGGCCTGGCTCAGCATTCTCTGGCGTCCGAAGGCGTCGGTTATATCGGTGTCGTTACGGGCTTCTTGCAGGGAATAAATTATCACGCCCGACGACAGGACCAGAACCAGAATCAAAAAGGTCAGACTGCCGAAAACTTTTTGTTTGATGGAAAGGTTTCCAAAAAAGGAAGCCGATTCCCGGTTTTCCAAATAGCCGCCTGGCGTTTCGTTAAAATTTTGCATTTTTCATCCCCCAGCCTGATTAAAAAAAATATGCGCCCAAAACGCGCCGGATATAAATTTCATGGGCCGGACCTTATAAAAAGACCGGCGGCAAATGACCCGTCAAGAGAGGCTTATTCACCTTTATTTTGAATGTAATAATTATAGAAACAAAAACAAAAATAGCAAGCGGTTTTTTGCGGAATAGAACAATTAAAGTCTAATAAACAAAAGCTTATTGATTCCGAGTCGGGAAATCCCTATAGGAAGAAGGGCGGGGCCGCCGCCAGGCAAGCGCCTCGGCGAGGCGCGGACCATTAGGCGAATCTTTTTCGGTTGATGCAACAGGTTTGGGCGCAATTGCAAATCAAATCCTGCATTCAGGCAAGGGCATTTTAAATAATTCCTCTCCCCCCAAGGGAGAGAGGACTTATTTAAGGTTTTTTAGTCGGAGCCGCGTAGAAAATCCGCGCCAATACGGGAGCCAAGCCGCCTCTCTACTACTCTCTCCGCTTGGAGAGTTCTCACGGAGCGACGGACAAAGGTGAGGAGGATTTAATGAGACGAAAGGCCTTCCAATTTTGTTTAATGATCCCTTTAAGATCATTTTTGATCCAGTTTTTTATGGCCGGGTGAATTGCTCCAACGCTAATTGTGCCGATTTATTTTCCGGTTGTATACGCAGGACCCGCTGAAACATGTCCTTGGCTTTTTCCGGGTCGTTTAACCGCAAATAGGCTTGGCCGCTAAACAAAAACGCGTTGGGATTGTTGGGATTTAATTCCAATGACCTCTTAAACGCCGTAATCGCATTTTCATACCGACCAGCATACAAGTAAAGTTCCCCGATAGCCTGGTGATAAAAAGGATAACCAGGGTTTGTTTCGATAGCTTGCAATGCATACTTCTCTGCAAACAACCAATTGCCCAATTTATAGTATATGAAAGAAATATGGTGACTTAATTCGGCGGAAAGCCACGGAATGTCTTGTGCGAGTTTTAGCGCGCTAAGAAAATGTTCCAGCGCTTTGTTGTAATCACTTTCATCCAACAGGTTTTGTTCATTCAAATAGATCAAACCCGCTTGATAATGGCCCAAAAAATCTCCTGGATTGTTTTCCAGGTGGGCGCGGATATATGGGATTATTGAGCGGATGTATATTTCTTTATATTCTTTGCTTGTTGCCCTCTCGGTATTAATGAGGTTCTTTGGAATCGTGCTGAAAAATCGGTTCAATCTGGCGTTAATATTTTTAAGTTCGTCAAGCGTAGCCGCGTCAAACGGATCCGCTAAAACCCCCGGTTCCATGTTCGTTGGAATCAAATCATTTTGCGCCAAATAATTAAAAAGTAAAATAGCCGTCAATTGATTTCCCGCAGGGGTAAAGTGCATATCCTCGGGAAAAAACATTGGGACCAAATTTCCGATTAAAACTTCGGAATATATTTTTGGGTTTAGCTTGAAATACCGAATCGCTTTAAAAGGCGCCAAATCGCTTTCTTCTTTTGAATTTCCATACGCATAAACTTTTTCATGAGTCGGCAGGTTGACGACTAAAAACTCGGAGCCAATCTTTTGGGTCAGGTTAGAAAAATCATTTAAGAAGGAAAAGTAAAAGGCCTTTTCCAATCCAGCTACTTTGGCATTCGGGGAATCCCTGAAACTAACGGCATCGTTGATCTTCCAAGTTATTTCATCGTCGAGTTTTATTCCCAAAGATTTCAAATATAAATGGACGCTCTTTTCCGCGTCCTCGACCTCTCGGTTTTCACTGGCAAACAAGGTATTTAATTTCGTCCGCATCAAAGTCAGTAATTGAGACCGCGCGCTTAGTTCGTCCCAAAAAGGAAAATAACGTATAATCCACGCCGTCAAAAGGGCGGAAGGTTGATAATTAAGATTAATTTCCAAATCTTCCAAGTCCACCGTTACGTCTTTTCCGGACCCGCGGTCGATGCGTATTTTTTTATACTTAACATTTTTAGTCATCGCCGGATTTAAGCCTTTAACGTATTCCTGCGGCGAGAATAAAACCACCAGGTCGGGAGAATATTTGTAGCCCTCATTTTTTAGATACCAATAAATTTCGCCTAATCCCCCCAACGGCCCGGGATTTATAACTTCAAACAGGCGGCCCTCTATTTTTTTATTTAATAACTTTTCCAAATAGTAGGGAAACGTTTCATCGTCGTTTACATAAACGCCGTAAGTTCGAGAATCCCCAATCAGCATGACCCTGAAAATAGAAGGGTCTTTTGCATATTCTATTTCTTCCAAATCCCGGAGGTGACGGCTGTTTACGGTAAGCTTAAAACTATAGGCGGGGAATCCCGACTCTACTTCTCCATTGAAGTCAGCTTTATAAACGCTCAAAAGGCCAAAAGCGCTTTCATTGTAAACAGGGTAAATTTTCTGGGGAAGGAAGGTTCTGACAACCAGTTCTGAAATTAAAGCGGCGCACAAAAAAGCGGCGAAGAAATAAAATGGCGGCTTTAGGATTTTCCAAAGCTTGTTCAAAAGAGTCCTCAGAATTGAAAGTAGATGAAACCTTTGTGGTCCATCGGGGCAAAAACAAGAACCGCCAATGCCATTAACGCGATATAAAAGTGGGAAGCAAACGTTCCTTGTTTGAAAAACAAGCTGTCCCGTTTGGTTTTATATAGCAATAAATGGACAACCAGCATGCAGGGAATGAAAAACAGATTTTCCAAAGTAAGGACCGCCCAATTCACGGGGTACGGGCCTTGAAAAAATAATTTTTCGTAAATCTGGCCCGCGACGTCTAAATTTTGGGCGCGGAACAATACCCACCCCAGGCAAACAAATAAATAAGTCGCCGCCCACTTGCACAAGGTCAAAGCCCGGTTGGGCGCGACTCTTTCTCCCAGCAAAACAATCATGGCCCGGTTGATAACCAGTCCCAGTCCGTGGAACATTCCCCACAATACGAACGTCCAATTCGCCCCGTGCCAAAGGCCGCCCAAAAACATGGTGATGAAAACATTGATCGCCGTCCGCTTGGGTCCCCGTCGATTTCCTCCCAGAGGAATGTACAGGTAATCACGAAGCCAGGAGGTGAGCGAAATATGCCACCGGCGCCAAAAATCGAACAGGTCCGTTGCCAGGTAGGGCGTTCTGAAATTGACAGGCAAATTATATCCCAGACTGAGAGCCAGGCCGATGGCCATTTCAGAGTATCCGCAAAAATCGCAAAAAATTTGAATGGAATAACCTACCACTCCTATCCAAACAGCCAGGCTGTCGTATCTTTCGGGATTGGCGAAAATGGGATCGATAATAATGGCGACATTGTCCGCGACGACCACTTTTAGAAACAGGCCGTAGAGGAAAATCTGCAACCCTTTAAAAAAGTTTTCGCTGGAAAATTTTGTGGGGCGAAGCAGTTGAGGTAAAAAATGGCTGGCGCGGACAATAGGTCCCGCGACAAGTTGAGGGAAAAAAGCCACATAAAGAGCAAAATCGATCGGGTCGTTCACCGGTTTCAGCTTGCCAAAATAAATATCCAATGAATAGCTCATGGATTGGAACGTATAGAAAGATATTCCAACAGGCAAAATCACATTCAAATGCGCGACCGTTAAACCAAAGTCCCCGAGAACCAGATTGGCGGATTCAATGAAAAAATTGCAATATTTGAAAAATCCCAGAACCCCAAGATTAACCAGGAGACTCATGGCAAGATAAAAGCGTTTATTTTTTTTGTCTTCGGCTTTGAAAATCCGGGAACCCGCCCAAAAATCCACAAGCGTTGAAAAAACGATCAGCGACAAAAAACGGGCGTCCCAAAAGGAGTAAAAATAATAGCTGGCCGCCAGCAAAAAAAGCTTGTTAATTTTGAAGGGAAGTGAAGAGGTTTGAAACCTGCGGGCAATCGCGTTCAGCAGAAAGGAAACGACATAAAAAATAATGAAAAAATTTAAAAAAGTTAAACTATGAAAAACCATTGGTCGCGATTCTTAATTCAACTGCAAAGTGAAATGTAAAAAAAGGATTCAAAGTTCCTGCCAACCGGCGCCAGCCCGGCTATTCCGGTTCGGGGTAGAGGTAGACAAGGCGGCGGTCCACCACCTCGCTGCGTTCTTCGGAAACAAAGAATTGTTCCTGGTGAGAGGCTTTCTTCAACTGCGAGTAGTCCAGGTTTGCGGGATTTCTGCGGATCATGCAGGCGAAGGTGAAGGTTTCCGGCTTCTCCTCCACGCCAAGAAAATTGACCGCACGCATGAACTCCATCCCCGTGCTCACGATGTCGTCCACGATCAACCAATGCGAGTCGGCGGAATATTTGGGAACGTCCAGTTCCTGCATGTCGGTGATCTTGTGCGGCATGAGATGGAACGGGAGGTTCATCATTTTGGACAAGGTATAGCCTATGCGTATGCCCTCGGTCGCTATCCCGACGACCACGTTGAACGCGCCGTGTTTTTGTTGCCATTTGTCCAGTTTGTGTTTCAGCGCCGCGCAATAGGCTTCGTTCATGGTATCGGACAGCAAAGAGTAATCGTAGTCGTACTTCGAGCGCACGCCGCTCTTCAAACTGAAATCGCCTTTTTTAACTATCTTTGAGAACACTCTCGGCCTCCATTTAATTTGTTTCTAAAAAAGTTTACAGTCGGCCACTCGCCGTGGGGGCAATAGTTGGCAATGGCTCCCAAGCGCGTAGCGTTTCTCATGCAAGCTGCGCCAATTGCCTCCAGGCGCTTGCCTGGCTAGGCCGTGGTCACCCGGTCGATTTCCGCCAGGGTCGTTTGCCCCGACAAAACTTTCGAGAAACCGTCCTGCCTCAGGACTTTCATCTTTTGCGTTTTCCGGGCGGCGTCTCGAAGAACCATGGGCGGCGATTTTTTTAGTATCAATTCGCGAATGGGATCGGTGATTTCCAATATTTCAAAAATCCCCATGCGCCCGCTGTAACCGCTTTTTTTGCAGGACTTGCATCCCTCTCCTTTATACAGAGAAAAAGTCGGGGCGTTTCCCCGGGGAAACAGGGTGTTCAACTCCGCCTCGCTGGGTTCGTGCTGGGTCTTGCAGTGCGGACAAATTTTCCGCACCAGCCGCTGGGCCAGAATGCCGACGATGGACGACGCCAGCAGGAAAGGCTCGATCCCCAGATCGTCCAGACGGGTGATGGCCCCCGCCGCGTCGTTCGTGTGCAGGGTGCTGAAAACCAGGTGACCCGTCAACGCCGCTTGCACGGCGATTTCGCCGGTCTCGGAATCCCGGATTTCCCCCACCATTATAATGTCCGGGTCCTGCCGCATCAACGAGCGCAACCCGTTGGCGAAGGTGATGTTGGCCTTGGGGTTCACCTGCGTCTGGCGGACGCCCGGCAGGCGGTATTCCACGGGATCTTCAATCGTCTTGATATTTTTTTCCGGAGTGTTGAGCAGGCTCATCGCCGCATACAGCGTGGTCGTTTTCCCGCTGCCCGTCGGACCGGTGACCAGGATGACCCCGTAGGGTTTGCGCAACAAGCCCTCGAGCTTTTTCAAGTAAGGACCGACCAGACCCAGGTCCTCCAGGCTCAGCATGATTTTACTGCGGTCCAGGATTCTGAGGACCATGTTCTCGCCGTAAACTGTGGGGCAGGTGGAGACGCGAAACTCGATCTCTCTTTCTTCAAACTTGGCGGAGAACGCGCCGTCCTGCGGGGAGCGCGATTCCGCGATGTCCAGATTCGCAAGGACCTTGACGCGGGAGATCAAGGCCGACTCCACGCTTTTGGGCGAGGAGGTGGCCTGGAACAAAACGCCGTCGATCCGGTAGCGAATGCTGACTTCCGTTTCCGTGGGTTCGATATGGATATCGCTGGCGTTGTCGTCCAACGCCTGTTTGAGGATCATCTCCACCAGGCGCGCCACCGGAGCGTCCGAGGCGTCCAGCGCGTTGGAGCCTCTGGACTGAACGCTGGCGCGGACCTGATCTTTTTTCCTGTCCTCCGCGCCGATGCTTTTCACCGCGGCCTGGATGGAGGCCGCCACCCCGTAATATTCCTGGATGGCGTGGTCCACGTCCCTTTCGGTGGCGATGAACAACTCGACGTCCATTCCCGCCTGTATGATAGCCTCGTCGACCGCCAACAGGTCCAGCGGGTTGGCCATGGCGACTTGCAATTTCCCGTCCTTGATCTTAATGGGGATCAGCTTGTGCATGCGGGCGACTTTTTCTTGCACCTTTTTAACGGCGTTGGAGTCGAGCCGGATTTCCGTCAGGTCGACATAAGGCACCCCTATTTGCTTCGACAAACTGGCGGTGAGCTTTTCTTCGGTAACGAATTTGAGTTCGAGCAAGGCCTGGCCAATCTGGATCCCCTTCTGCCGGTGCAAAAGCAGGGCTTGGTCCAATTGGCCTTGAGTGATTGCCCCGGCCTGGACCAGGACGTCGCCGAGGCGGGCTTTTTGTCGAATTGCCATACCAAACGTTCTCAAAAATATTTGTTTTAATACGCATTACCCAAACCTTTCCATTGTAGCTCCAAGCGGCGAACTTTAAAAGGGCGCCGTGTAAAATTTTATTCCCACCCAAGGGGAAATTTCCCCTCGAAGCGGCAGTTTTTGCCTCCATTCCAAGGGCAAATCAATCGGAGCGAAAAACTTAAAACCGTTTATTCAAAAGGGCTTGTGCGGCTATTTTCGTTTTGGCATATGTTTTGCTCTAAAAAAGTTAAATTGAAAGCTCCATCACTTTAAAGGCTCTTATTTCGTGGAAACTAAAACCAACATATTTGACGTCCTCCCCGTCTTCCCAAAGGCGACCGCGGTTTCTCCCCTGGAGAAACTGTCCGGGGACACGCTCTTCCAAAGCGTACTGTTGGAAAGCTCCAAAACTCCGGCGCCCAAATTCCAGGAAGAAGCCCCCAAGCAAAATACCTTAAGCCCCATCATCGAACGGGGAAAATACGTAAATCCGGACTATCAGGAAAAAGAAAAAACCCGCGTCGATAATAATGAAACCCGGACAAGTTCGAAGCCGCCCATTAGACAGGAAACCACCGAAGCGCCGGAACGGATTGAACATACGGAACGAAAAGTACCGGCCAGTAACAACGCCGAGACTCCCGCTGCCGCTCCAGCAAATGAAGCGGAGCCGGTTTCCAAATCCACGGAACCCGTCGCCGAATCGAAGGTAGCGACTCCGAACGAATCCGCGCAAAACAAAACTGAGGACAATGAATCCGCCAGTCAAACGGTAACGGGATCTGAAAATGTTCCGCCCGCTGGCGTGGTTGTCGAAAACGCTTCTATAGAAGAAATCGCGACGTTCTTGCAAGAGGCTTCGCAGACCGGTGGGAAAGACGTTCAAGAACATATTCTCAGCCTCCTGCAATCTGAAGGCGGCGCGGTGAATGGAGCGGGAACCGTCGACGCCAAACAACTTTTTAATTTCCTGCAAAATAATGAAAGCCGCGCCCTGGACGTTCTGCAGGAAGCCGGATTGAATCTGGAAGAGGCTCAGTCGTTAGTCAGTAACCTGAAACAATCCCTCAATACAGATTTCAAACTCTTTGCCCAGTCCGGGCAGGACTCCAATACCGCCGCGCAGGTTTTGGAATCCACTAAGCTGGACGCAAAAGTAAAAACGGAAACGATTTTACCGGCGCAGGATAAATCTGTCCCAGCCGCTACAGACGCGGTCAAAAGCGCGACCGATCCCAAGACGATCGATAAAAACGTTAAAGCCCCCGTCGTGGAACCCGCGGACAAAGTCAATTTGACGGCAGGCAAAAACGACGGACAATCGGCGACCAAAGAACCGGTCAAGTCCGACTTTCTTTCGCAGTTCAAATTGAGCGGCAATCCATCGCCGCGCGAGTTTGCCGGCGATACCGCAAGCCCGACGGCGAATACTGCGCCTCCGGCCAACGGCGAGGCTACGGTTTCCCAGAATAATTTACTGGACAACCTTAACAAACTAGCCAGCCTGCAAAACCTTTCCGTACAGAATTCCGTCAAGACGATAGCTACAGGGAAAGCCGGAACCGACGCGACGCCAAAAACTTCCATCGACACGTTGTTGAACAATTTGAACGTTCAATCTACGGGGTCGACGCGGAGCGCTGAATCCATGAAATCCGTGTTCGCCGATACCCTGACTGCGCGGAGCGGAGTGGAAAAGTCGGTCATGGATCAGATGGTGGAAAAGTTTTCCCTGCGCGGAGCCGGCGGCAAAAACGAAGTTTTTATCAGACTCGATCCCCCGTCGCTGGGTTCGGTGCGCATGAATATTTCGACGCAAGGCGACAACGTGCGAGCCACCGTTATCACGGAAACGCACGCGGTGAAACAGGCGATCGAAAATAACCTGAGCCAACTGCGCGACTCGATCTCCGACCAAGGACTTAAAGTGGAAAGCTTCACCGTGATGGTCGGCGGCAATCCCGGACAAAAGGGCAACGGCCAGGCGCAAAACGGAGACTCCCTCGCCTCTTTCTTCGGCGACCTGGAATCCGCAAGCAGCGAGGCGGAGGAGGGCGACGATTTCGCGCCCCGGTCCATAGACTATTTTCACGACTCGCAAACCATGAGCGTGTTTGCCTGAACAAATAATTTTGAACGACTTGAATAAAGCAGATTTAATTTTTAGGGAGGATTTTCAAAAATGATCGCCACACTTGATCCGATATTCAGCAATCTAAGTTCGACGGGCAATTCCGCGACGACGACCGATACGACCGATACGAAAGGAACGAGCAACGACGCCGCCGCCCTCGGCAAGGAGGATTTTCTCTCTCTGCTGGTCTCTCAATTGAAAGCCCAGGACCCGCTGTCTCCCATGGAAGGCGCGGACTTCACGGCGCAACTGGCGCAGTTCAGCAGTCTCGAACAATTGACAAACGTGAACGACAACCTGGCGGAACTGACGGATTTTCAAGAGTCCCTGTACAACTCGTCTTTATTGAACCTCATCGGCAAGGACATTGATCTTGAAGGCAACACCGTGGATTACGCTTCCGGAGAATCCGTGGATTTGGATTACACTCTGGACGCCAAACCGGCCTCCACGAGCGTCGAGATTTTTGACAATCTGGGAACGCTGGTTGCCACTTTGACCGACTCTGCGGCCATCGAAGGAAGCAACAAGGTTGTCTGGAACGGCAAGGACAGCAAAGGCAACGAGGTGAAAGACGGACTCTACACCTTCAAAGTCACCGCCCTGGACGACGCGGGCGAATCCATCGGCTCGAAAGAATTTATCAGCGGCACGGTGGACGAAATCCAGTTTGAAAACGGGACCGCCTTTGCGGTGGTGAACGGAGAAAAAATCGACGCCGGCGAAATCACGCGGGTCGTTGCTAACTCGTAAGCGATAAAGGAGAAAGTCATGGGTTTGATAAGCGCATTATTCACGGGAGTCTCCGGCTTGACCGGGAACGCGGAAGCGCTCAACGTTATCGGCGACAACATCGCCAACACCAACACCGTCGGTTTCAAAGGCAGTAAGGCGGTGTTCAGCGACATCTTCAGCGTTGTGTTGAACAACGGATCGACCGCGTTTGAAGTGGGCCGCGGTTCCCAGTTGCAAAGCGTGTTGCAAAACTTCGAGCAGGGCGCTTTCGAATCCACTGGCAATGCGTTGGACGTCGCGATCGACGGCAACGGATTTTTCATTGTGAACGACGGCACGGGAAACTTTTATACCCGCGCCGGCGAATTCCGCATCAACGATCAGGGTCTGGTCCAAACGCCGACCGGGGAAACCGTTCAAGGGTTTCAGATCAACAACAACATCGTTGGATCGACCTTGAGCGATATCGACTTGACCGGCGCCCAGTCGGCGCCCCAGGCGTCCACTACGTTTACGCTGGGCGCGAACCTGGACGCTGCGGCCTCTGCGGGGACCACCTTCACCTCGCCCATCACGCTTTACAACTCCGTGGGCACCGAGGTGATCCTGAGCGTAACTTTTACCAAACAAGCCGGGGCCAATTCCTGGGTCTACGCCGCTACTCCCTCGACGGGAGCGGTCACCGCCGCGGCCTCCGGACTGATAAGTTTCGATACCACCGGACAGTTAACCGGCGCGTCGGATATCACCATGACCATCGACTACTCAGCGGCGGCGGTTCCGGCGAACACGCAATCGCTGGTTTGGAACCTGGTCGGCGCGGCAGGCGCCACCAACGGCAAAATGACCGGATTCGCGGCGCCGTCGAACAACAACTCGGTCGTGCAAGACGGGTTCGGCACCGGAGTGTTGACCGGCCTGGCCGTCGACGCTGACGGCAAGATATCCGGCCTGTTCAACAACGGCCAGACCGACGAACTGTTCCAGTTGGCGGTGGCGGATTTCCTGTCGCCGACGGGCTTGACGCGAGTGGGGCAAAACCTGTTCGCCGTGTCCGCGCAGTCGGGCCAGCCGGTTATCGGCACCGCGCAAACCGGCGGATTCGGATCGATCCTGGGAAGCTCGCTCGAATTGTCCAACGTGGACATCGCCACCGAGTTCGTGACGTTGATCCAGACCCAGCAGGCTTTTCAAGCCAACGCCCGGGTGATCACCTCGTCGAACGATCTTCTGACAGAAGCCGTGAACCTGGTGAGGTAAATTGAAATGATTGGAACCACGGATGACCGCGGAGAGAACTAAACGGGTTCCATTTTAAAATACCGCCTACTGACTCCCGGACTTCGGTCCGGGAGTTTTTTTTGCGCTCTGGTTATCCCGCCTATGGGCTCTCCCTTGCAAAGGGGGGTTGGGGGGGCTTCGACAGGCTCAGCCTGACATATTTGCCACCGGGCGCTTGCCCGGCGGCGCCTCGCCGACCAATGCGTTGCTGGGATCGGAATTATTGAAAAATAAAATTTGCGGGCAATGACTGCATTTGATTTATAATAAATCCAATAATAATTCCAATTTTTGGATTGATGAAATTCAGCGAACTTGTCCGGGTTTTACAGAAAAATGGATTTCAATTGATCAAGGAAAAAGGTTCCATCCGGTATTATGGCAAGGAACATTGCGACAAACTCATCCGGCTGGATTATCACGGCGCCAAAGAGGTTCCAAAAGGAACCTGTAGCGCTATTCTGAAAGCGGCAAGAATTAAGGGGAAAACCAATGATTGATCTGGAGTATTCTTTGGTAATAGAGGCGACGGAAGACCCCTCGTTTTTCGGATTTTTTTCCCCGGAGCTGGAAGGATTTTCGGGAACCGGTTCTTCGGTTGAAGATTGCCTTTACAAGGCGACGCATGGAATGAAAGAACACCTGGCGTTGTTGGAGGAAAAAAACCTGCCGCATCCGCCGAAAAATCCCAACCCAAAAATAACCATCCAGAACGAAGAAAAAGCGCGGGTTTAAAAAACGTCGCTTATGTCCGTCGCTCCGCGAGCCTCTATCCTGTTAATCCTGTCTAATTTTTTTTACCGCTCCGGCAATTACGTCGACTCGGCGGATAGCTTTGCTTTGCACCGGTCCAGCAATTTTTGCGCGTCGCGGTAGCCGTCGTCCGCGCGCAAAATCTTTTCAAGATAGGGCTTGGCTTTCTCGTAGCGCAGGGTCTTCATATAAACCTCCGCCAGAATGTACTGGATATGCAACTCGTCCGGATTCAATATCCCGTACCGTCGGCCGTAGTCGAATACCTCGCGCGCGTCCCCCAGTCCCCGGTAGCTGAACACGATGCTTTGCAGGGCGCGCAGGTCCAGCGGATTGTTCTCAAACGCCCGCAGGGAATACTCCAGCGACTTGCCGTAATCGTTTTTCACGTTGTAAATTTGCGCCGCCGCGTTGATCAAATTCTGACTGCCCGGATTTTTTTCCAACTCGTTCAATAAGCCGATCAAGCCAAACTCCTGCATGACGCCGCTCATGTGGCCGGGATTCAGCTTCACCGCCGCCTGGAATGATTCCTTCGCCTCCTCCCGCCTGCCGAGTTCCATCAGATCGTAAGCGCGGTAAAGAAGTCCCAGGTCCTGCCTGGGATTTTTGGCCAGGGCGCGGTCGAGGTAATCCAGACTGCGCTCGTATTGACCCAGTTGAAAATAAGCGTGGCCGAGGTTGAGCAGGGCTTCCACGTTTTCGGAATCCTCCTCCAACTGGTCCAGCAACGCCTGTATCTGTCCTTCCCCTGCCTGGAGGTGGTAACGGAGCAAACTGTCGTCGTCCACCAGGCGCGCGGCCTCCAGCAACTGCCGCCGGTTGCCGTACATCACGCCCCGTTGGTACAGGTCCATGGCTCGGTAATAATCGTCCAGCCGCTTGCGGTCTT
Source organism: Nitrospinaceae bacterium (assembly GCA_029261575.1). Taxonomy (GTDB): domain Bacteria; phylum Nitrospinota; class Nitrospinia; order Nitrospinales; family JACRGP01; genus JAJDBB01. The sequence goes on from JAJDBD010000027.1 coordinate 19,480, forward strand.
CCGCCGACATGTTGGAAATGCGCGGTGCCAACTCGTCCATGGAAACGCGGCTGAACACCAGCTCTTCCATTTCCGAAGACCCGATCACGTTCGGCAGGTCCAGATAAAACTCGATGTAAGGCCGGTTGTCGGTGATGATCTTTCGTCCCGTCGCATGTTTGCGCAACTGCTCCTCGACAAACCAGACGTTGCCCAGCAGGGAATAGACGTTTTCGATCTGGATATCTTTCATAAATTTCGCGACGACCGGGTCAGCCATTCGGCGCTTCAATTTGTCCATGTCGATCTCAATCGGTTCGTCCGACCCGATGATCAATATTTCGTTGGCCACCGAAAGCCAGGCCATGGCGTGCGGAAACGCCGAAAGGAACGTGCGAAAATGCATTTCCACTTCCTTCATGCTTTGGCTGTGGAGCGGAACCCATTGCGCGAAAATCCCTCCCGGCTTCAAACGCTTTTGGGCGGCGGCGTAATAGTCGCGCGTGTACAGGTTGACGGTGAAGGCGGTGCGCGGCGGCGGCGGCTCGCCGGTGATCACGTCGTAGGTTCGGGAAGTGGTCAGCAGGTGGTTGCGCCCGTCCTGCAAAATGTAATTCACCTTCGGATTGTTCAAAACGTCGTGGTTTTCCGCCGCAAAAACCTTTCCCGCGCGCACCACGCCTGCGGACAAGTCGACCGCGTCCACCCGCTGAACGCCGGGGTGCATGGCCGCTGCGCCCGTGGTCTGCCCGGTCCCGAAACAGATCACGAGAACGTCCTTCGGATTGTCCGTTAAAAGGATGGGCACATGGGCGAACAGTTTCATATAGCGCGTCGCCGTTTTGTTGGAGGCCGACATGGAAATTCCGTTGGTGATCAGGCGTTTGGCCGTGGGGTCCAGCGGACCGTAGTTGTCCTGGAACACCGCGACCGTGTCCGTCAATCCCTCCTCGAAATACAGGAGTTGTTTCGGATTGCGCTTTCCGGCGCTGTCGCGCATGAAAAAGGAATCCAGCAAATCCGCCGGCAAGGCGACAACGACGGCGACGGCGAGAACTGCCAGCGCCGCGCCCAATCCCTTGCGAACGCCGGGGCGCAGGTATTCGCCAGACGCAAACAGGGAGGCGGCCAGCAGGAAATTAATTCCCGCCACGACGGCGAAACCTCGCGCGCTTCCTAAATAGGGCAGGAGAACAAAGCCCGCAACCAGCGATCCAAAAATGCCGCCCAACGTGTTGGCGGCGTAAATCCGGCCTGTGCCTTGTCCCACTTGTTCGCGTCCCTTGGAAGCCAGCCCCACCAGCAAAGGAAAATTCATGCCCATTAAAATCGCCGGGAACAGCATCAGCGCCATAGAGTCCTTGAAATAAATTCCAAAGGACCGCAGGGGGTTTTGCAGGTTGTAACTGTTCCACGGCGGCGAGAGCAAAGACTCCATGCCGTACAGGGAAAAAATTACGTACAGGCCGATCAGGACCTGAATCACGATCAACGCAGTTCGCGGATCGGCGCTCCGTCGGGCCAGCGGCGCCGCCGCCAGACCGCCGAGGGCAAGGCCCAATAAAAAAACCGCCAGCATCATGCTGAAGGAATACGCGGTGCTGGAAATGCTGAAGACCAGAAGGCGCGTCCACAGCGTTTCATAAGCCAGGGCGGCGAAGCCGACGACGAAGCTCGTCGCCATCCAGATTTGCCACCCCGAGACCGAACTCCTTTGCGGAAAAGAAAGCCGGGGCCAGTAAAACCATTTGGACGACTCGCCCGTGGCCTCCTGATAAATCCGGATCGCCCCGGCTCCGGCGAATAGATTGATCAACGTCGCGTACAGCGCCGTCTGCAAAACGCCGAAAATGGAGATCAGAAAAAATCCCGTCAGTAAACAGCCCGCCGCCGCGCCGAGAGTGTTGACGAAATAAAGCAGGCCGAGCTGGCTCCCCACCTTGGCGTCGTCGGTCACGTAATATTTGCCGATGATGGGAAGCGTGGCGCCCATCAGGCCGGCGGGGACGACCATGAGACAAAAGGCCAATGCCGCCTTGAGCGCGGCGTCCAGAATCGGCCAGTCCGGCAGGCCCAGATGTATCATGGAATAGACCGTCGAAAATTTCGACAGGATCAGGGAGACCCCCGCGCAGACGACGAAAATCAAAACCTCGATCGACCCGTAAATCAAAAGCGCGCGCTGGGAGCCTTGCTCCGCGTTGTCCGAAGCGTCGACGACCTTGTCGATGATATGGCCGAACACATAACTCCCCAGCCCCAACCCGGCCATGAACGCCGCCAACACCACGGAAACCGAATACACCGTGTGTCCGAACGTCAGCGTGAGCATCCGGGTCCAGACGATCTCGTACACCAGGGCGGCGGCGCCCGAGATAAAAAACAGGAAATAGGCTATGGGGGATCGAGTCATCGCGTTAAGTCTCAGTATGGGAAAAGGGTATCTAAAATAATTGACATGGCCGTGCGGTTCAAGTAATTTTAAAAATTAGCTCATAATTACTTAATAAAAGCTCAAACTCTTTTGAATCGATAGATTCGAGGAAATTTTTATGTCGGCAGGAACAGATATTAACGGAGAACTCATCGACCATCCCTACGCCGAGGAAAACAGCGTGGAATGGACGGCGGAAGCCTGGGAACGCGTGAAGCACGCGCCGGAGTTTGTGCGCCCCGGCATCCGCAAGCTCATGGTGCAACGCGCGCTCAAACGCGGTTTCAAGTTCATCGCTTCGGATTTTTTAACCGATATCCGCAACGAGTCGATGATGCTGGTCTCCAAGCGCGTGCGTCAATTCGGATTCGAAGAGCTTTCCATGGGCGCCTTCGACGAAGCCAAGAAAAAAATGTCCCAGTCGCCGCGCAAGATTGAAGTGATCGAAGAGATCGAGGATTTTCTGGGCCAACGCACGGAGAAGAAAGAGGACATCGTCGACAAGTTTAAAAATTACATGGAAGTGGCCCCCACCATGGGCATGCCGTGGAACAAGGAAGCCCTGGCCAAGATGGAAAAGGTGCCGGCCTTTGTGCGCGGCATGGCGAAGCAGACCATCGAGGCCCGCGCCCGTGAACGCGGCGACAAGATGGTGACCGCCGACGGCATCGAGGAAGTGTTCACCAACATCATGCCCGCCTCGGCCAAGGCCGCCATGGGCATGGAAGTCACCGAGGAAGATCAACAACGCGACGTCGATTACGAAAAGCAAAAAGAGGAACGCCCGGAATTTGGCATGGACTGGGGAGAAGACGCCGTGCAAAAAGTCATGCGCATTCCGATTCCTTTCATCCGCAACATGGCAATCAAACGCATCGAGGAACAGGTCGTTAAGGAAGGCGAGGAAAAAGTGACGATGGAGTTGTTCGACAAATACCGGTTCACCTTTTAACCTCTTTTAGACTTTTTTAGATCAGGAGAATTTTTATGACGCCCCCCAACTGGATCGACCTGGCCATTGGACTCGGCCTGCTAGGCTCGCTGGCCTGGCAATTTCTTCCCAGGAAACAACCCGCCGCCGCGAAATCCAAAGACGCGCGCAAGAAATCCCGCTAGCGGCGTTCATGCTTCGACAGGCTCAGCCTGACATATGAACGCCGACCCCGGCGCCTCGCCGGTCAGCATACAAATTTAAAAATTCTTACAACCCGGTGGGGTAGTCGATGAATTCGGTTTCGACGCCGAACTGTTCCGCCAGGCGCTTGCCCACCGCCTTCACGCCGCCGGTTTCCGTGGCGTAGTGTCCCGCAAGGATCAGGACGCATCCCCCTTCAATCGCCGCATGGTAAAATGGGTGCGCCGCCTCGCCGGTGACGTAGCAGTCCAGCCGCTCGGCCACCGCTTGATGCAATATCTCCCCGGCGCCTCCGGTGACCATTCCGACGGTTTCCACTTCGCCTTCGCCGATCACGCGGACCGGCGACCCGAGTTTTTCCTCCAGCGCCTTGCCGAATTCCCCGGCTGAAATTTTTAAAACCCGGCCCTTTAAGCCGATTTTGATTCCGTTGTATTCTCCGAAAGCTTCCAGATGCTCCAGGCCCGCCTGATCCGCCAGCGCGCGGTTGTTGCCCAGCACGGGATGCATGTCCAGCGGAAGGTGGGCGGAGTACAGGCCCAGGTTGGCGCGCATCATGGCCGAAAGTTTTTCGTAAAGCAGGCCGCGAACGGGTTGGAGTCCGTCCCAGAACATGCCGTGATGCACAAACAGCATGTTGCATCCGCTTGCCGCCGCCCGGTCGATGGTGGCCTGGCACAGGTCCACCGCCAGCCCGACTTTTTGGATCTCGCCCCGGTTTTGCACCTGCAAACCGTTCACCGCCGTTTTGGCGTCCGGAATGAAATCGATATCCAGAAGCTGATCGAGATAATTACTGAGTTGTAAAATGTCCATGCCCGAAAGTATACCCCCGGACCGCGGACAAGACAAACTCCGGGGAGGCGTTTGGCCGCTTCACACTGCCATTGACAAGGTTCCACTTTTCCTTGAACCTGTTTGTATAACTCTTTTTTGCTGGTCTTCCGTAAATTCCCCAGTGAAACCACTTTTTGGTTTAAGTTGATCTTGCCCAAAGCCCTCAAATTCCCATCGCTTTTATTGATCGCCTGGGTCGTTTCCGCAACGACCCTGTTAATGGCCTCGTTCGCCCATTCGGCGACGGCGCCTACGGTCAACTTCGACGTCGCAACAGCCAACGGCGCCGAGAGCGTCTCGCCCGCTTCGGTCGCGGTTTCCATTGTCCTGGGGGGCGACCCGACGCTGCCTCCCTACATCGTCGATTACACGGTGACGGGGACCGCGACGGGCGGGGGAACGGATTTTACCCTGGCGGACGGTACGCTGGCGTTCCTCACCGGCGAAACTTCCAAAACGTTGAACATCAATATCGTCGACGACGCCCTCATTGAAAGCGCGGAAACCATTATTGTGACGCTGTCGGTCAACAGCAACATCATCATCGGGTCGACTTCGACGCACACTTACACCATCAACGACAACGATCCGCTGATCGCATTCGACGGCGGCGCGCCCTCCAGCGGCGCGGAAGGCGACGGCACGGTGAACATCCCGGTTACCCTGACGCCGACGAACAACACGGGAGCCGCCATCACCGTGGATTACGCCGTCAACCTCGGGTCCAGCACGGCGACTGGCGGCGGGTCGGATTACACGCTTGCGAACGGAACGCTGACCTTCAACAACGGGGAGACCACAAAAAACATTGCCCTGGCGATTGTCGACGACTTGCCGGACGAAGGGGCGGAAACGGTGGTGATCGATTTATCGAATCCTTCGCGGGGAACGCTCGGCGCGCCGGTCTCGCACACCTTCACCATCAACGATAACGATCCGCAAATTTCCTTCGACGCGGCCACGTCCAACGGCGACGAGGGAACCACTCCGGCGTCCATTCCCGTTTCCCTCAGCGCGGCGCTCAACGGGTCGAATGTTACCGTGGACTTTCAGGTCACCGGGGGAACGGCGACGGGGAGCGGAACGGATTTCACCCTGGCGAGCGGCACGCTGGCGTTCACCGACGGCGGGGCGTCCACTCTAAATATTAATATCGACGTCGTCGACGATACGAGGGACGAGGTCAACGAAACCATCAACCTGCAAATTTTAAATCCCGCCTTCGGCGCAACTTTAGGAAGCCAGACCACGCACACCTATACGATCAACGACAACGATCTGGGTCCGCTGGTGGAATTCGACCAGTCGTTTTCCAAAACGCCGGACAGCGTGGGAACGTTTAGCGTTCCGGTTTCCCTGGCCGAGGCGTCGGATTTTCTGGGTTCGGTGCATTATTCCGTCTCGGGCGGAACGGCGACAGGCGGCGGCACGGACTACACTCTGGCGGACGGGACCTTGACCTTCACCGCCGGCCAAACCACCAAAAATATCGACGTGACCATTACCAACGACGCCGACGCCGAAGATGAAACGGTGGTGTTGATCCTCAGCACGCCGAGTTACCCGACTGCGGGGTTGGGCAGGAAAATTTATCACACCCTCACCATCCAAGGGGACAGTCCCACTGTATCCACTCCGAAAAAATATCTTGTGTTCCAGGTCTTCACTTCGGCGCCCAATATCACCACGGGAATTCTGGGAGGACCCGTCACGACTCTTGCGCTTAAAACCCTGATGGAAACCACTCTGGACAAGCTCATCGCCAAACTGGGCTACGGGGGGGACGTCGATACCACCGCGCCCACGCTCGGGTTCTCCATAGGACCCCTGGCGCATGATCAAACCGACCAACTGATCAACGACACCATCGACGCGGCGTTCGATACCGCCATTTTAAAAGACATGGCGGTGGTGTTTCACCTTCACGATTTTCTGTTCTGGAAAGACGCAGACGATAACGGCGACGGCACGGGGAACAAATTCGTGGCCGACCTTGCCAACACCGAGAACAAGGATTTTGCAGGGACGGAAAGCGCTTCCCTGGATATCGACTATTTAAAGTCCGGGGGCGTCGCGCCGCCGCTGGCCCCGCAAATGTGCTACGAAAGCCCGGCCATTAAAACGGAATCCCTGCGCCTGGCCAAGGACGTTATTGGCGCAAAAATCAAAACCCGATTCGACGCGTTGGCGGCAAATAAAAAACACCTGTTCGGCGGCGTGATTGTGGGTTGGGAATCCAACCTCACCGACGGATTTTGTTCCCTGGGCCTGCGCGGGTTCAGCGCGACCGTCCCGCCGGTGGATTTCGACATAGAGCGGGAGCGCATCGTTTACGAATACATCCAGCTTTGGACCAAGGGCGTGTTTGACGCCGGAATCACCCGCGACAAAATTTACACCCACATCGGTCCCATCCCGAAAAAACAGTTCGACGATTTAAAACTTCTGAACACCACCGCACAGATTCGCGCCATGACCAGTTCGACGGTGTTCCGCGCGTTCTGGGTAGCGTTCAATCAGTTTTCCAATCCGGGTTTTAGCACGTATCCCGCAGGCGACGTCTTCAACGACGTCAATACCGAGATTCAAAACTTTGGGGACGTCCCCTGGGCCTCGGCGGAGGGAACCAATGTAGAACTGAGCACTATTGGTATGGCAGGTATCGACACGATCAATTGGGAAACTTATTTGGGCAAGTTGTTCAACAAAGGCGCCACGCTTGTGAACATTTTTGGGTTCGATCAGGGCGCCGGGGAATTCACCACGCAAACCGAGAGCGCCGAGGCCGTCGCCGCATATAATAAATTCCTCGCGGGGGGGACCCTGGTGGAGACGCCGATCACCGTCAAGACGGGACCCACCGGGACGCCCAATCCCGTCGATCCCGGAAGCGTCGTTACTTTGAGCCTGACGGTCAACAACCTCCTGAACGAGACGCCGGTTTACGCCTGGTCCGCCAGTTGCCCCGGTTTGGGAAGTAGTGGAACCTTCAGCAACGCGGCGGCGCAAAATCCCACCTGGACCGCTCCGCCCAATGCCACCCCGTCGTTGAGAGCCTGCACCTTGCAAGTGGACGTCTCGAACGGATCAGGGCCGCTTCAAACCGGAACGGATAGCGTGATCGTGAATACGGACAACCCCAGCGTTGTGGTCGAAGTTCCCAAGGTAGCGTCTCCCTATTGGCAGGCCGAGAGCGGGATATATACCTTCGTCGCGGTGAGCCATCCTTCGCTTTCCGGCATGAACTCGCAAATCGGTTTGAGGATGACGGCCTTGAACAAGGATGGATCCCTGCAAGCGACGCTGGCGTTTACGATTTTGTCGGGGAGCACGCAGAAGGTGTTCATCACGACCACAAACTTTTTCTTCAACTCGGTCACCAACCCGGACGACCTGTTTTTGATCACGGATTCCACCGTGGAGCGGGCGGGACGGCTGGGGTTCATCGACGTCGCGAGCGACCCGTTGACCCGGCTGGGCGGCGCGGGAATTCCCGGCGGCGGGTTTCCGGATATTCGCAGTTTGAGTTTCTGGGGAGCGATTGTGATCGTAAATTCGTCGACCGGCTTTGCGATGGAATTTATCGGCGACATGCAGGACAGCCGCGCTTTCAGTTCCGAAAATTTCTCCGGCGTAAATTAACCGGCCACTCGCCGTGGGGGCAGATTAATGTAACGTTTAAGGGAAGCGCTTCAAGTTTTGGTGAGCCTGCAACTCAAACTTTTCCACCGGGCGTTGCCCGGCCACTCGCCGACGCGTTGCGGTTGAGCAAAATGTCCAGGCTTTCGGGTCCTTTATTGAACAGCAGGTCGACGATGGAAAGGTGCGAGATGAACGGTTCGCCGCGTTGTTTGTAGACGGGGTGGTCGTAGGTCTGATATTCCAGACGGATCGAGCGGTCGGCTAATTTTTTCTCGTCGATATAATTCTTTCCCGCCAGGCCTTCATAAAACGCGTCGGCTTTCAACTCTTCGCAGACGAATACGATCCGGTCCGTGGCGTCGCCCTGAGGATGGGCGGCGTGGAATTTTCGTTCCAGTTCTATCTCGGAGGAAACCACGGTCGGCGTTTCGATTCCCAGAATGGCGCACAGCTCCCGGGTGAGCGCGATGTTGAGTTCGGACAGGCGGGTCCAGCGTTTGCGGTAGAAGGGTTCGAGTCGGTCGCGGTATTCCTTGAAGTAGGGCGCGCCGGTGTAGTGGTGGAAAAATGATCGCCAGTGTTTGCTCTGCCAGTCTTGATGGTTGTCTATCTCTACTTCGTGGATGGCCTTGCCGAACAGGTTTTGGGAGACGACGGGGACGAACAGCCAGGACCAGCGGTTGTTGATTTTTATCTTGTTCCGATTTCGCCAGGATTTTTTTTCGTACTGGAGTTCGTCGAAAAAAATAAAAAGGTCGGCTCGATGTATCTGTTCGAAATATCCCAGCCAGGGCAGATAGCTGGGCTGTACTCCTGCCAATGTCATGTGTTGAATCCCCTTTGCGGACGCTATAAATGCCTGGAATGTGAGTTTAATTTATGCGATATTGTTTGACAACTTTAGTTTTACCGGCGCCTTGTCGGTCCGTGTTCATCCGTAGTTGCAGTTTTTATCCCGTTAATCCTGTCTAAAATTTTTTACTGGCTCCGACATGAGCGAAATCCTGTTCCCCAGCCGCATCCATATAGAGCCTTCCAATTTCTGCAACCAGAAATGCCACTTGTGTCCGCGCAACGAAATGGAACGCGCGGAAGGCAACATGAGCCTGGAGGTCTTTCAAAAAATCGCGGACGATTGCCAGGGCCATGATCCTAAACTCTGGCTCCATTTCATGGGCGAACCTTTGTTGAACAAATCCCTGTTCGACATGGTGCGCTATGCCAAGGGACTGGGGATGAGCGAGGTGGGTTTTTCCACCAACGCTTCGTTTCTCGACGACCGCCTGGCGCAGGAGATTCTGGACTCGCCGCTGGACCGGCTGGAGTTTTCCATCGACGCCCTGGACGCCGAATATTTTCATCACATGCGCGGGATCGACGAATACCATCATGTGAAGGCCAACGTCGAAAAGTTTTTGCAACTCAAATACGAACAAAAGAGATCCATACCGAGGACGTCCATCCAGTTCATGAGCACCCCGGAGAATCAGGCCCGTCGGGGAGAAATCTCCGCCGCCTGGGAGCCGCGGTTGCAGGGCGACGATTTTATCATGTTCATCAACGAAATGGATTTTGTGGATTTCGACCGCCGCTTGCCGACCCAGACGATTTACGAACGCACGCCGTGCAACTGGTTGTGGAAATACTGCGTGGTGTTGTGGAACGGCGACGTGGCTCTTTGCGCCAGCGATTACGATGGGACGGATATCATGGGCAACGTGATGGAGCAAAGCCTGGAAGAAATTTTTAACGGTGAAAAGTACCGCGCCTACCGCGAACTGCACGTCGCCGGCGATTACGCCAAGATCGCCAATTGCGCGAAATGCGAGGTGTGGCGGACCATGGAGTTCCAGGGACACGAAACGCCGGGCTACACCAACATTCTCGCCAAATAACCGGCGCCAGGCCGGCGAGGCGCCGGAACCGATGGTTTGAAATGGAAACCCTTTGTGTTAATCCGTGTCCATCGGCGGTTGCCGTTCTTTAACCGTCTTCAGGCGCTGGCCTGACAACGCTCCGCCGACTCCCCTTTAATGGATCATCTTTCTTCCGACAACGTTTCCGAAATCGAAGGCTGGGACCAGGAAAATTACTGGTGGTACGTGGTGCGCAACCTGTGGCTGGACGGCGCCGTCCGCGAGGCCCGGACCCGGCACGCATCGCTCAAGCTGGTGGACGTGGGGTGCGGTCCCGGCGGCGTGTTACAAAGCATGTGCCGCAGGCACAAGTTCGATTTCGTTCTGGGACTCGACGGCGACGAGCGTCTGCTGAAACTGGCGCGGGAAAAGAACCTGCCGGTTCGACGCCACGACTTTGATCAGGACTTTGAACTCGACGAGCGACCCAATTTATGGTTTTGCCTGGACATGCTGGAGCACGTCGAGGACGACGCGGGCGTCGTTAAAAACATTCGTAAGGCCAGCGATCCGGGGGCGTTTTTGACGATCACGGTTCCCGCGCATCCGTTTTTATATTCGCCGTGGGATCGGGACAGCGGCCATTACCGGCGCTACACGCGGGCGCGCTTGCGAAGGATTCTGACGCCCAACGGATGGCGTATTCGCCGGATGTTTCATTTCTTTTCGTTCCTGGCGCCCATCGCCTTTGTCAGCCGGGTGATCGCGCGAGGGGAGCCGAAGGTGCCGCAGGTCTCGCCCACGCTGAACGGGTTGTTGATCGCCGCCGGATCTTTGGAGCGGTATCTTCCCGCTCTGCCCATGGGCACTTCCCTCTTTTGCCTGGCGGAAGCGGTATGACGGAAGCTCCTTCCGTCCAGCCCATCGGAAATGGCGCGCGCGGTTTCTTTTTTCGCGAAGGCGATTTCATGGGACCCAATCCATCCAAGGACCTGAAGGCCTACGCGGCGTTTTTTCTCCTGGCCTTTTTTTATCTCGCCTGGTTTTGCAAGTACGGTCTCAACGTTGCGGACGAAGGCCTGCCCTTGAGCGGGGCGATCCGGGTCTTGAACGGAGACACGCCGATGGTGGATTTTCAGAGCTATCCTCCCGGCAGGTTTTATTTATACGTTTTGATCTATAAGATTTTCGGCGCCAACATGCTGGCGGTGCGTCTGGTCGTCTCGTTTTTCACCGCCGCCGCAGCGCTGATGATTTTTATCGCCTCCGGAAATATCATGTCCAGGCCTTTTGCCCTTTTGGCCGCCATGATTTTTTTGGTCGGACCCGGCACCTATTACGCCCGATACATTCCGTTTTTCACCGCGTTCAGTATTCTGGTTTTCGCGCAATATTTTGCCGGCCGCAAATACGCGCTTCAGGGGTTGGGATTCGTCGGCGGATTGACCTGTTTGTTTCGTTACGACGTCGGCGCGTTTTTGTTGTGCGCCGCATTTTTTGTGCTGGCGCTGAAAAACTTCCACGAGGGCCGCTGGAGAAACGTTTTCAGGGAAGGCTTGAGCCTGGCCCTGGGCGTCGTCGTTGTTCTGGGTCCGGTCGTGTTGGCGATGGCGGTTGAAGGTTATCTTTGGGATTTTATTGCTTTAAATTTAAAGTTGCTGTTGGGCGGCTACCAGAAAATCGCCTTGCCGTTTCCCCGGTTTAACGAAAGTCCCTGGGACGAATGGTTGATATTTTACGTCCCCCTTTTCGTTTATGCCGTCGCCTTTGCGGCGCTGCTTTACGCCGGACTCAAAAAAAAAATCGGCGGCTGGGATTTTTTCATACTATACGTTCTGGCGCTGGGAGTGGTCACGTTCAATCAGGCGATTTGGCGCACTCAACCAGAAAACATCGTGAAGGTCATGATTCCGGCGGAAATTTTATTCGCCCTGCTGGGCCACCGGGTATACGCCGGACTCCCGACCCTGAAACTGAAGGCAACCTGGGGAATTTTGATTTTGACGCTTCCTGTTTTGTTTGGTCATACGATGTTGACCAAGTACAAGTTTTATCTGGGCAGCGCCGGGGTCGCGGGAGAAAATTACAAACGGCTGGACGTCGACCGAGGAGGCATTTACCCCGCCAAAAATCAGGCGACGGTTTACCGGGAAGTCGTTCGCTACATTCAGACCCATACGGAAAAAGACGATCCCATTTACGTCACGCCGTTCATTGGCCACCCGCTTTACTTTTTGTCCGAAAGGTCCAATCCGGGTTTCTTCGAATGGATTCTTCTCACCACCCCATTGATGTATCCCAACACGTTTGATCGACTGGCGAAATCGCTGGAAACTTCGGGCGTCGACGTGATCGTTTATTTTGAGTTTGCTTTGGATAATATGGAGGACCGGCGGTTGAAAAATTTCTTCCCGGAATTTTACAACTATCTTTTCGACCGCTATTATCTGGATCGAATGATCGGCAATTTCATGATGCTCCGGAAGGGAGGGGGAAACATTGCCGCCATGCAGACGATAATGGACGCCTTCAGCGGCGAGGTCAAAGGGGCCATTTCCCTGGGGCAGGATTTTGTGGCGCGGAAAGACAACCTGCATCGCATCCTGGTGCGGACCATTGATTTAACGGGCGCCGGGAGCGGAGACTTTGTTCTGCATCTGATGGACGGATCTAAAAATGGCAAGGAACTTGCGCGGGCGACCGCCCGAGTCGCCGATACGGTCGTTAACGAGTGGCTCTCGTTTGATTTTCCGGCCTTGCCGGATTCCTCGGGGGAACAGTTTTATTTTTATCTGGAATCGTCCCGGCCGGTGGACGCTAAAAACCTGAGCCTGTGGTACACCCAGCAGGACCGCTACCCGGATGGCGGGATGTACGCCAATCATCAACCGATTCCCGGGGACCTGACGTTCATCGCTTTATCGAAGCCGCAACCGGGTTCGGTCGGCGAAGTTTCATCGAATGGCGAATAAGGGATTTTGACAATATCCAAAACGACGCTACAGCCGTGGAGCTGGTTCCAAGCGTTCGCAAGGCGTTTCCCTGGTTTTTTGAAGCGCGACCCAACGGGTGGAAACTGAAATCGTCCCATATAAATTTTTCTGGAGGAAATTTACTTGGCTGGAATCTGGAGTGTCTTAAAAAAAATTAAAAACAAACTCGGCGGCGAGGAAATCTCTCCTGAAAAAAACCCCGAGTATATTCATCAAGCCCCCGCCGATCAGATCGCGCTCGATTTGTTCAAGGGAGAGTGGTCCTCGGCCATGCCCTCCTGCCGGTCCGACCTGCAGGCTGGACCTATCAATTTATTTGAGGACGCGCGTATCCAGTGGGCGGAAGAATTGTTGGGCGGGTTTAAAGGTCTTCGCGTTCTGGAGCTGGGTCCCTTGGAAGCCGGGCATTCTTATATGATGGAGCAAGCCGGGGCCGAATCGATCCTCGCCGTGGAATCCCATACCACCGCTTATTTGCGTTGCCTGGTCGTGAAGGAAATTTTTGAATTGAAGCGGACGCGGTTTTTGCTCGGGGATTTCGTGGAATATTTGAAAGCTCGGCAGGAGAAATTCGATTTTTGCCTGGCCAGCGGTGTGCTATACCACATGCGCAATCCGGCAGAGTTGATTGAACTTATTTCCAAAGTGGCGGACAAGGCGCTTTTATGGACGCATTATTACGACGGGGAGATCATTGGAAAAAGTCCCGGGATCGCGGGACATTTTTCCGATACGAATTCTTTGGAGCATGCGGGTTTCAAGTACACGGGACATAAACAAAATTATTACACTGCGGTGACCAACGCAAATTTTTGCGGCGGAACGGCTCCGTACAGTCATTGGATCCCCCGCGAAGATATCTTGTCCTGCCTGAAGTATTTCGGGTTCGCTAAATTGCAGGTGGGTTTCGACGATAAGGACCATCCCAACGGTCCGGCCTTCTGCGTTTACGGCGAAAAGTAGGGCGTTGTCAATTAGGAAGGTATTTTCATTCTCCACAAAACTTAGGCCCTCCACGAAACAAATGGGGGAAAATTTTAGTCCCGATACCAACGCAGATATTCGTCCGCCCCGATGTTCGCCGTTTCCTGAATCCGGTTCCTTTTTTTACAATACGTCGGCAGGCAACGTAGAAACGCCAGAAATCCCAACAGGGACAGCGGCTCCCGGACCGCGTAGGCGCCCAATCGCATTAACTCCACTCCCAGCGTCCGAATCCAGTTTTTAGAAAAAGCCTCGAAGGGTTCGTTTTTCAAATAAACCAGGTAACGGTTTTTAGCGGCGTGGACTTTAACGCCCGGAGGGCGGGACCCACCCGTGCCGCCGCGGGCATGGCGGGCGCGGGCCCTAGGGACGTAAAAATTTTTCCATCCGCGAAGCAAGGCCCGTAAGGCCAGATCGACGTCCTCAAAATAAATGAAAAAACCGACGTCGAAATATTCGCCGTCCAGTTTGACGTCCTCCAGCATGGCGCGCCGGTAAAGGACGGCGGCGCCGTTGATCCCCATGACGTCTTCCGCGTCGTCGTACTGTCCCGCGTCGGGTTGATCAGACCCCCGGTCCCAAGGCCGACGCTTTTGGGCCAGCAGGGTCAGACCGGCGGAATCGATCATGGAAGTTGTGATCCCATCCTTTATAGGACGCAGTAATTTACCGCCCAGCGCTCCCAGGGTTTCATTTTTCAGGGCGCGTTCCATCAAGCGTTCCAGGTAATCCGGTTCCAAGACAACGTCCGGGTTGAGCAGAAAAACAAATTCGCCGCGGCCTTGTTCTATTCCCTGGTTGGCGGCGCGGGCGAAGCCCAGGTTTTCGCGATTGCGGATGATTTTAAGGTCGGGAAAATTTTTTTCCGCCGTAGCGAGGGAGCCGTCCGTCGAGGCGTTGTCGATCAAGACGCTTTCGTAATCCGTCCAGGTTTGTTTGCGCACGGATTCCAGGCAGGCGGGCAGACAATCGGCCCCGTTCCAGTTGACAATGACGATGGAAATCTGGGGCGCGGTCATTAGCGGCTCCTAAAAAATTGTAAGGGCGAAAAAATTTGGAACCAATGCGTCATTGGTTATGCTGGATGTTTTCGGACTACAATGCGAAAGGATTGATAACGCCGGTCCAGGCGCGAAAAATAAGGAGCGAGGCGTGGCTGATAACTATGCTTCTCGGGAAAATTGTACAAGGCGTCCTCGATTTTAAGTCCATATTCAGCGCTCAAACTTTCAACCATTTTGATTATTTGGGCGGGAGAAGGGAAATGATAATCCAGAAGAATGTTGAGTCGGTGCCGCGTATCCTCGGAAAGCTTATGCGAAATTTTAAGTTTTAAAAAGAAGCCGATCAAAACGTCCCGCATCCCTTTTGGAACGTAGTGAACGTAGTTGTACATTGTGTGCTGTTCCATTTTGAAGTAACGGTTGGGAAGATCGAGAAAAAGAATTCCTCCTGGTTTTAATACGCGAAAAAGCTCCCTCAAATATTGCGGATTATCTTTTGTATGCTCCAGCACGTGCAGACTGGAAACGACGTCGACGGATTGATCCTCGTAAGGCAGGGACAAACCGTCGTAGAGATTGATTTGAACCTCGTCGCCTGGACGTTCCTGAAAACGCAGTTTGCTCAGTTCGCTTAAAGCCGGGTCGACCTCGACGCCGATGCACTTGGACGCTCCGCGTTCGGAAAATATCTGAACGCACCCGCCGGAACTGCATCCGGAACTGAGAACCGCGCTTCCAGAGAGGGGATGATATTGTTCAATTTCATCCGCCCAATAATAAAATCGGCTGGGATCTAAATGAGTTTCCAAAATCCTTTGGTGGTCGAGAGGATTTTTAACGGGCGCGGCATATTCTTTTATCGCATTTTTAAAGGTTTCAGAAAGGGATTTGTCGATTTTTAATTGGGCTGGTTCCTCCTTTTTTAAATCCTCCTCGCTACGCACCCACGTCTCGTATTTCTGGTGGAGAGTCATTAATTTTTCCGAGACCTGGAACATGCGAATCACCTCCCGATAATCAACCTTTCTTTTTCTTTGGATAGACCATCGCTTCAATAGCATGGAACCCATGTTAAGAAACGCAAAAAGGATTCCCTTAAGGCAAGCCCGGCCCAGCGCAGGATTGATTTTGTAATAAGCGCGGGTGTATCGAACCCGGGACCCGACGATGCGGTGCGCGTTGCGGATCAAGGCGATTAAGGGATAATTTTTTATAATCACGAACAGACTGTTGCGGGCGAGAAGAAACAGGGTCTTGGGATTGTTCTCGCTGTTTTCCCCTTCCTTGGGGGCGGAGCCTTTGTGGTAGACCAGGGCTTCGGGGACAAATTCGCAGGCGTAGCCGCAAATCTGGGCGCGAAAATTGAGGTCGACGTCCTCGTAATACATCATCAGGTCTTCGTCGAACCATCCGATTTCGTCGAGCATTTTTTTTCGATACAAGGCGGCTCCCCCGCAAGCGCCGAAGACGCGGAAGCTTTTTTGAAATTCCGGGGCGTCTCTTAAGGACCAGCCCAAGCGGTAGGCGTAGCCGTTGCTCAAATACACATCCCCCGCTCCGTCCAGAATGTCTTGATAGTCGTAGTCCATCATTTTGGAAGCGCAGGACCCCAAAGTGGGATCTTCCTCTAAACGGGCCTTCAAAGCCGCCAACCAGTTGCGATCTACGACGGTATCTTGATTGAGCAGGGCGATATAATCCGTAGCGCGCGCCTGGCTCAGGCCAATATTTGCGGCGCGTGCGAAACCCAATTTGTCCTGATAGTAGCTGGCCCGAACCTGGGGGAAATCGGCTTCCAGAAATTCGCGGGTCCCGTCGGTCGAGCCGTTGTCGATCACAATCGCCTCAAAATTATTTTCAGTTTGACCAAATAACGAACCCAGGCAGGATTTCAAAAGGTCGCGCCCGTTATAAGCCGGGATGATCACGCTGATAGAAGGAAATTGTTGGTTGAGTGTCATCGCTCCGAGGGCGGCGTCAGATGATAGGCCCAAATTCCGAAAGTCCGCTCAATTTTATGAAAAACCCGGATGGTTAAATTCATCAATCGACAAATTATTTTCTTCAAAATAGTTTTTCCTCCCGACAGCGATCCCTCGTGTAGCTGAATCAGGGTCAGATTGGATTCCAACAATTTGCGCGTATCGCGCGCGGCCAAGAAGCACCTTCGGAGCAGAAATATGGCTGAATGCCGGACCAGATAAGCGCCGCCTTTTTCGGCCAGAACGGCGCGAAAGCGTTTGAGGAAATAGGCAGGATGGGCCACGGATATTTTTTCTATTAGAAAGGCTTTGTCCAAACGTTTTTTCGCCTCGCGACAAAAACCCTTTAGAGGTTCCACCGCCTCGGCCCAGGAAAATTCGTAACGGTGTTTTCTGATATTCTCTTTAAACGCATTGAGGGGAATTTCGCCATCGGCCATTTTCAGGATTTTATCAGCCAGGTCTTCCGGATCGCCGTAATCGACGGTCAGTCCGAATTGTTTTTCCGCCACAATATCGCTCAAGGCGCCTCCGCGGGTGGTGAGGATGGGCAGTTCCGCCCAGATATAATCCAGGATCCGGCTACGGTAGGCGAAATCCGTTTCGATCGACCTGGGATGGGTGTTGAGTCCTATGTCGGCTTCCAACAGGTAGTCGGCCCGTTCGGCGTAAGGAACCCAATCGTTAAAAAAAACGGATTTGCCGGAAAGCTCAAGGGAATCTGACAGGTTGATGGTCTGGGCTATGGAACTCATAACGACCACCGGATTGGGATACTTGCATCCCATGAAAAACAATTTCACCTTTGGGTTTTTTCTGGAAACAAGATCCATGGCGCGGACGGCGGTTAAGGGGTCCAGCCAGTCGTAGATCCCTCCGCCCCAGAGGACGACGAAATCGTCTTTTTCAATTCCCGGATACGCGCCCTTGAGAACGTTCTTTCTTTTTTCCGGTTCTTGTGAGGGAAGACCGAAGGGAACCAGGTCGATGAGGGACCGAAGGGTCCGGTCTTCGGAAAAAGTGAGAGGATTGATCCGGTTTCCGGAGATAAGCATTCCCACCCACATAGCTCTTTGGAAATCGTCGGCGCAAATGAAGAAATCGCCCCAACTCATTTGCAAGGCAAAGGAATCTATCAATTCGTCGAAGATTTCCTTTTGCTTCTCCGGTTTTTGACCCAGATTAAGTTCCAGGTACTCAAAAATTACGGGATCATAAATATCCAGAACCAGCGCGGCGGACATATTTTTCAAAAAGGGGTAACACGGCAGAAGGAACCCCGCCAGGATCACAACGTCGTGAGAGAGGCAAAGCTGTTTCAAGATGGCGGGGTTGTATTGTGCGAATTGAAAGGGTTCGTTTTCCAGCTCCATCCCTCCCGGAACGGCCAGGGTCGTTGGAAATTCCGCTCCCAGCGCGCGGGCGATTTCCAGCATGCGGATGGGCGGACCGGCCATGTTGGGTTGAATCGGTTCGTGAGAGACGACCAAAATCTTTTTCTTTGTTTCCGTCATTGGAAGCAGGTCGGATTTTTCGGCGGACTCAGTGTTTAGGGTACATGGTGCCGACAACGTCCGAGACGTCGATATCCCATTTCAACAAATCTTCCCGATAATCACCGGTTTTTCTGGCGATCACGGCCGCGCCAATATTGAGCGGATAGGTGTAAAAAAGTTGGGTGGCCGGGTCCTCCACCAGGGAGTAAATTTTGCCGGGAAGGCCTTCGGTTATTGAGACGATTTCAAAACCCGTTGGTTTATTGAACAAGGCGCGAAAACTGTTTTCCGGAAAGCGCCAGAAATCCCAAGGCAACTCGTGCGCGGGCCATACGGGATGGGTTAGTACAAGAACATAGCCGCCCGTTTTCAGGACGCGGTTCATTTCCAAAGCGATTTTCCAGGGAAACATAAGGTGTTCGAATACGGACACTGAATAGCACAGGTCGAAACGATCGCGGGGAAAGTATTTCGAAAGATTATGGGCGTCGCCCACTACATCCACTCCCTCGCCCTCCAACACGTCGAAGCCAATATAATCTTCACAAAAAGGAAACATTCCTCTGCGCAAGACGCCGGAACGGTTTCTTGACCCGAGTTCCAGCATGGAAGGAGAAGGCAGGCTTTCCCCCAAAGCAAAAAATTCATCGAAAACCGCATGATAAGGATCCTTGACGCCGCGCTTGACAAAAGGCGAATGTAAAAAATTCAAGAATTTCAAATAGGGACCCGTCAAGCGATTTTTGGTTTTTTGCGACAATTGGGAGTGCAAAAAATTCAAGAATTGCAAATAGCAGCCCTTCAAACGAGCTTTGATTTTTTGAAACATGGGACCGGAATTCTTTTAGAACGGGTGATGTCGTTCGCTAACCGTCGCGAACAACTTTTTGCGAGTAGATAAAAACCCGGGGGCGACAACGGCGAAACAGTTCAAGCCTGTCAAGGACGGGTTTTGCCGGGGTACCTTCTTATAGAATAGAGTGAATAGCAAGTAATCCGGTAAAAATCAAGGAAGAATGATACTTAGGCAGGTGACGCCGGCGTCGGCTTTTTCGAACTCGCCGATATCCACAGAGTCAACTTCGTATCCGCAACTCCGAATCGCATCCGCCAGGCGCGGATAGCCCTCGGGGAAAATCACCCGGTCGCCCAGGGTCACACAATTTGCGCTCTCGTCCGCTCTGGCTTCGATCCACTCAAACTCCTGGAACGGTTCGACGTCGACGTTGTCCGGCGCGATCAGCAGAAGGCCCCGGCCCAGATAAGACACGGAGCTTTTTAAATGCAGTCCGCCTTTAACCGCAACCGGGTGCACGG
>JAJDBD010000028.1 GCA_029261575.1 Nitrospinaceae bacterium
CTGATCAGTTCGCTTGCGCATCTCGCTGTAGAACCAGAAACAAAATACTCCATCAAGCGCTCTTGTTTTTCCTTACTCAACCGGCTTTTTCGCATGTCCATACTGATAACATTTTTCAGTTATCTAGGACAGCCCCAAAATAATTATTATGGATTGGAGTGATTTCATTTTTTTTGACGACGAGGCTAAAAGGTAAAATCATTATACACCCTCGCCCAGCCCGTCGCTCCGTGAGCGCTCCCGCCAGGGGAGAGGAATTATTAAAGTTCGGGCTTCGACAAGCTCAGCCTGACAGATGGACGCCATCCGTGTTCATCTGAGTTCATCGGGGGTTCTTGTTTTTTACCGGGTCCAGCGTCACGCTGGCTAAAGTGTTGAAACTTTTGGGAAATAGGCTTATTATGAGAATGACCAATTTTTCTTTTTACAACCGACATCCCTGCCCGACCGGCAGATTTGTTTTTCGACCCGTGGCGCCCAGAGGCCCCGATGAACGAACTGTACCAGTGGAATAGAACTCGCGCGGAAAGTTATAAAAAAGAATTATTAGAACAGATTCAAAATTCCATCCTCCCCGAAGAGTTCGCCGAATTCTCCGACTCCGACTCCAGCCCCGGCGCCTCGGCAAAAAACTTTTGCCTCGAATACAAATCCCGGATTAAAGATTTCATCGACCAGCGCGTTCTGGCTCACAAAAAGGAACTGGAAGAGTCCGACAACACGCACCTGATCCTGCTAAAGCAAACGGGATTGGTCGACGTGGTCGTGCAACACAGTTTTTCCGTTGCCGTCTGGTTTTACAATCGCGCCCACAGCGCTGCGCTTAAGGAAAGCGAGGTCCCGCTGTGCATTGCCGCGCGCGGCGGGTACGGACGCGAGGAAACTTTTTTTAGCTCGGACGTCGATCTGCAACTGCTCGCCCCGCCCCTGCCCGAGGACGGCTCCCTGGACTGCGTCCGGCAAATCATGGACCATTTTAATTACCTGTTCACGTATCAGGATATCTTTCCCACGGCGAGCGCCGCGGGGTTTTGCGAAGTGGGAATGGAGGAAACGATCGACGTCGGCGACATGGCCCGGTTTTACGGAATGATGGAAGGCCGCTATGTCGCGGGGGACCTGGGGATATTCAACCAGTTCAAAAGCGCGGTGAAAACCGCGAGCCTCATGCACAAGGAAAAGATCCTTTCCCATTGCCTGGAAAACCGGCTTTACTTCGACGTAGCCAACACCGTTTTCCAGCAGGAACCGAACATCAAGGAAGAACTGCGGCGGCTTTACTGGGCCTTGTCGCTAACGCGCCTGCGCCAGGGCCGGGATACCCTGAACCAGTTTGAACTGCTCTATGAACTTTACCAAGACGAAATCATCAGCGGCGCGGCGTTCAAACACCTGCAAAAGTCCCTCAACTTTCTGTGCCGCATGCGCCTGTTTCTGCACGGCCACCAACCCGTCGCCCAAAAGGATTTGCTGAGCTACGAGGTGCGCGAAAAGATCGCCCAAAGCATGGGCTTTGAATTGTTCGCCTTCTACCGGGAATATTTTTACAACGTCGCCTACCCGCTGAAGCGCTACAGCCGCAACCTGTTTTGGGAAAGCATGGTCTACGATAACAAGCCAACGAGAACGCTCGCGGAACCTTTCGCCGTCAATAAGGGAAATCAGATCATCTGCAAAACTGATCCGGGAAAAGTTCTGGAGGAGCGCCCGGTGTTCCTTTTCAAAATCTTCGTCTGGGTGGCGGAGCGGGGATGCTACCTTTCCTATCCGGTGATTCGCGCCATTGAGCGCAACGTGGATCAGGTCTGTCCCGTGTTCATGAATCCGGTCGAGAAAAAGGAAATTGAAACTCACTTCCACAACATCATCAGAGGCAAATTTTTTGCCCGCGCCCTGCGCCTTCTGCACGAGTTCGGACTGCTCTCCAATTTTTACATTCCCGAATTCAAAAACCTTTGCGGACTGTTGCAGGATATCTACGTCCACGTGTTTCCGACGGACGTGCATATTCTCGCCGCGCTGGATCAATTGAATGGACTGGACCTCGACCCTGACGCCAATCCTTTTTTGTCCCAGCTCTACCAGTCGGTCAAGGACAAAACCGCGATGAAACTTTCCGTCCTGCTTCACGATATCGGCAAGGGCATGAAGAAGGCGGGCGAGAACGAGGAACTGGTCGGGTCGCGCCTGATTCCGTCGATCCTCGATCAACTGGGCTTGGCGGATAAAAGAAAGCGGGTCGACGACGTTGCGTTTCTGGTGCAAAAACATCTGCAGATGCGCGACCTGATGATGCTCGATCCGGAAGAGGACGAAACCTACGAAATGATCTGGGACCTGGTGAACCAGGATCCCGAGCGGCTGAAGATGCTGATCCTGCTCACGTTCGCGGACCGCGGCGGCACTAAAATGAAAATGTCCGCCAGCCAGATCGACCAGTTGAAACTGTTTTACCAGCAAACCCTCCACCGGCGGAAACGCTCCAAGGTGCCGCTCGCGGTTAAATCCGAGTTTATCAAAATGGCGCGTCTGCCCCGGAACCTCCAGTTTCAACTGGAGGTGTTCAACAACTTTGCCAGAGGCGGGCAAAACGTTGTCATGGATATTTTTTTCGAACCGGACGGACCCTCCGAGTTGGCGGTGTGTACGCGCGACTCCCGGAGCCTGCTTTATAAAATGGCCGCCGTACTGGCGTTCAATCAATTACACATTCTGGAAGCGGAAATTCACACTCTGGGTTCCAAGGCGTTTGACGTATTCAAGATTTTCGACCAGGACGGCAAGCCTCTGGATTTTTCCAACCTGTTTTTCCTGAAGAAAAAAGTGCGGGAGGATTTGGACCGATTGTTCGCGCAGGGGAAGTCTTTAGCCGACGTCTACAGGGGCAACACGCTGGCCACCGGGAAAATTCCGGGAAGTTACAACGATATCAAGTTCAAGCTGGGGATCATTGGCCGCGCGGTCAAACTGGAGAGCCAGGACATACTGGGAAACTTCATGATGCAGACTCACGTGTTCAGCGAATTCAATATGGAAATTCAACGGGCGGTTCTCCACGCCCAGCACGGCTCCGCCAGCAATGTATTTTATGTGCGTCCCAAAGACGTGGAGTGGATCATGCAACATCAGGAAACGTTTGAAATCCGGATGCAGGAGGCCTTGGGAAGCCTGTTCCAACCCGGCTCGATTTTTCTCGAAGACGCGCCGGACCCGCCGGGCAAGCGCCCGGAGGCAGTAGTAAACCAAGAGGAAAAACTTTGGACAGGATTGACAGGATAAAAATCGATAGGCGTCGTTGTCGATTTGGAAAAAATTGTCCATTCGCCAACCACTGGCCCCGTCGCCGCCACTCGCCGTGGAGGCAGTGAGCGTAACTCATCTGGGTAATGTTGCGAGCTTGGGTGGGCTTGCATCTCGAACCCTTCCGCCGGGCGTTGCCCGGTCGGCAAAGGACAAAATATGAAGCTCATTGTATCCGCGTTATTTTTGCTATTAATTCACGGGACCGCCTGGGGGGCGGACCTTTTCCAGGAAGCCCAAAAATTGCACGACAACGGATTCTACGAAGACGCCGTTGTCGCCTGGAAAAAAGCCGCCGCATCCGATCTGAACGAAAACAAAAAAACCGTCGCGCGGGTTCAATTGTCCATCGCCTATTTCAAACTCAGCGAATTCGACCAAGCCCTCAAAACGGCGGAGGACCTGACGCAATCCAAACCCGAAAATTATCACGCGCAGTTCAATTTCGGAAACCTGACCTCCGCAATGAGGAAATATTCCCAGAGCGCTTCCGCTTATGAAAGCGCGGTCAAGCTGAAACCGGAGGAAGGGCTGGCCTACATCGGGCTGGCCCTGAGCTTGTTTGGACAGGGAGAAAAGGAAAAGGCCCGGGAAGAATTATGGAAAGTGAAAAAAATATTTAAAGCGCAAAAAAATATTTCCTGGCACCGCAACGCCCAGTTGATGATCGCCCAGATTAAACATTTCGATCGCTATCCCCCAAACTTTTCCGACCTGTGGCTGACCAACAATTTACAGATAGTCCGGGAGAACTACGAGAAAGACCTTATTAATCAATGAGCCAACCAAGTCTACCCCGGACAGACCAACCCTCCCGGCGGCAATTTTAGGTCGCCTTGGCCACCCTTACATTAAAATTTTTTAATGTAATATTAACCCAATATTAATATTCCCTATGTAGACTGTTACCTAGACTTTTCTCCTCCTTTGGGGAGCAGAGGTAGGTTTCCCCAGCCTACTTTTGCTCCCTGTTTTTTTTGCAATCACAACGCCGCCTGAAAACATCTAAAAATACGTAGAGCAAACTCCGGATTTGGAGGATTCCATGTCCACCCGATTTTTAATGTGTTCCGCAGAATATTTTAGCGTCGACTATGTCATCAATCCCTGGATGACGGGGCTGATTGGCAAAACTCTACCCGCCTTGGCGAGAAAGCAGTGGACCGACCTGTACCAAACCTTGAACCAAATGGCGCGGGTGGAACTCATCGACCCGCGTCCCAACCTCCCAGATCAGGTGTTCACCGCCAACGCCGGTTTGTTGCATAAAAATATTTTTATCCCCAGCCGTTTTCGCCATCGGCAAAGACGACTGGAAGAACCCTGGTTTCTCTCGTGGTTTGAATCCCATAAATTTGAAGCGGTCCCCATTGCGGAGGAAATTTTCTTCGAAGGCTCCGGAGACGCGCTTTTACAACCGGGAACCGACTTACTTTGGATGGGTTATGGATTCCGCACCGACCTCAAAGCGCGCGCCTTTCTGGAAGACCGTTTGCCGCTTCGGGTCCTTCCTCTTCGCCTCGTCGACCCGCGCTTTTACCATCTGGACGTCTGCTTTTGTCCGCTACTGGATGGATGGGCCATGTACTATCCCCCGGCGTTCGACGCGGAATCCCAACGTCTTCTGGAAGCCCATATCCCGCCGGAGAAACGAATCATTCTCTCCGAAGAGGACGCACGCGGATTCGCCTGTAACGCGGTATTGATCGGCAAAACGCTGGTCATGAATCAGGCTGGCGCCGGATTGCAACGCGCGCTGATGGACGCCGGGTACCGGGTCGAGATTGTTTCCGTGGATGAATTCATCAAAGCCGGCGGCGCCAACAAATGTCTGACCATGGCGATCGACGACTCGGAATCGCTTTTGGGGTCCGGATGGGGTCGCGCCGCCTGATTCCAACCTCCCCGGCGAAAACAAAACCTGGATAAAATTTTTCCAGCGACGGTCCGGTTTATCTTTGAGGAAAAGTGCGTTACAATTTTAGCGATTCAATTTTTTGGAAATCACCATGCTAAAAAATATATTTCGGCCTCCTGGTTTTTACCGCGCTCTGGCCTGTTTGATCCTCCTCCTGATGGGGACGGCGTTTCCCGCTTTCGCGGGCGGAGCTAAAAAGTTTCAACTCAAGGACGGCAGCGTTATCCAGGCGGAAATCCAGTCCTACGCCAACGGCGTCTACAAATTGAAATCCGACGCCCTGGGATCCTTCGAACTGACCGACGACAAGATCAACCAAATCCAGTTCGGCGCGTCCCGACGGTCTTCACGAAGCAATTCCGCAGACGGCTCGTTTGAAAACCTGACCCTGGAAAGCCTGGGTATGTCGCAGAACGACTTGAAGCAAATGGAAGAAAAGCTTTTGAGCGATCCGAAATCCGTAAAAATACTCCAGGACCTGCAAACCGATCCGGCCATGCAAAAAATTTTGAAGGATAAGGATTTGATGGACGCGGTGAACAAGGGCGACCTCGGTCGCGTTTCTCAAGACCCGAAAATCAAATCCCTGATGAATAGTAAAAAACTGGAAGAACTTTTGGACCGGACGCAATGACCTCTGCCCCGGCGCTAATGAAAAAACGAAAAATGAAAAATCGAAAATGAAATATAAGACCTTATGAACCCTGTTAGGAGAAACCGACAGTCCTCCAAAAACCTGGTCTGGATCGATCTGGAAATGTCCGGACTGGACGTCGGCAAGGAAGTCATCCTGGAAGTCGCCGCCCTGATCACCGACGGGGATTTAAATATTCTGGAAGAGGGACTTTGTCTGGCCGTTCGCCAGGGCAACAGCATCCTCGAAAAGATGGACGAATGGAATACCAAACACCACACCGCCTCCGGGCTGGTCGACCGGGTTAAGGAATCGAAAATCACCGTGGCCGAGGCCGAGCGGCAAACGCTGGCGTTGATCAAAAAGTATTGCCCGAAAAACAAGTCGCCGCTGTGCGGCAACTCCGTGGGACAGGACCGCAAGTTCATCGACAAATACATGCCCGAGTTGGCGGAGTACCTGCATTATCGCAACATCGACGTGACGTCGATCAAGGAGTTGGTGACGCGCTGGTATCCGGACGGACCCAAACCGCCGAAGAAAAGCGACGCGCATCAAGCCCTGATCGATATTCACGAATCGGTGGAAGAGCTTATTTTTTACCGCGAGCATTATTTTATTCCAGAGCAGATAAGCGCTCCCGCAACGCCCTCCGCCTTGTGAACAAAGGAACCGTCGTCACCCTCGTATTTTTTGGAGCGCTCGTCTACCTGTCCTGGACGTTGATTTTGACCGGCGCCAAATACGAATGCGATATTTGCATGATGTACAACAACAAGAAATCCTGCCAGAAAGTTCAAGGCGTGGAACGCGACGACACGATCCAGCAAGGGATCAGCACCGCCTGCGGCGGCGTGGCCAACGGGATGACCGAGACCATGGA
>JAJDBD010000029.1 GCA_029261575.1 Nitrospinaceae bacterium
AGCCTATCATTCGAGCGCTAAAATAAAATTGTACCTCATAGGAGGCGCCCAGGGCTAGCAATCTTTTATTCAATCCCTTGTTTCGGATTGGACAAATTGGGCGCGGTGTTGCAAAATAAAATTTCAGCTAAAAATTTCCGGGGGGCGTTATGGGTACATTAGCTATTATCGTGTTGGGATTTTTTCTGTTCGTCATTTTAGGACTCGTATTTTATGCCGTTTCCATCTACAACGGTCTGATCTCGCTCAAGGAAAACATCAAAAAATCCTGGAGCAATATCGACGTGATCCTGAAACAGCGCCACGACGAATTGCCCAAGCTGATTTCGGTTTGCGAGAGCTACGCCGCGTTTGAAAAAGGCGTCCTGGACCGGGTGATGAAAGCGCGCGAAAATTATTTCCGCGCCAACACCGTCGCGCAAAAAGCCCAGGCCAGCGGCGATATCAGCGCCGGACTGAAAAGCCTTTTCGCCCTGTCCGAAAATTTCCCGGAACTGAAGGCCAACGAAAACTTCATGCAATTGCAAGGCCGCATCAGCCATCTGGAAGAGTCCCTGGCCGACCGGCGCGAGTTCTACAACGACAGCGTCAACAACTACAACATCCGCATCCAGCAAATCCCGGACGTGATCGTCGCAAATATTCTGAATTACCGTCAGGAAGAGATGTTCGAGGTGAGCGAGGAGGAACGCAAGGACGTGGACGTCAAAATCAAACTCCCAGAATTCTAACGTTCGTCCGTTCCGAAAACCATGGACTCCGCGAACTCCATCAACGAGATGACGATCTATTGCGTCATCGGCCTGGGCGCGGGGATTTACTGGTTCGTCACCGGTTTCCGCGAGCTGAAACAAAAACGCACGATTCAGGATATTCCCACCAGTAAAATTTCCACCGGCGCCGTGGGGACCAACGTCGAGATCAAGGGCCAGGTGATCTGCGACGACGACAAAGTGGTTCCCGCCCCCATCAGCGAAACGCCCAGCGTTTTTTATTCCATCGAAATTCAAAAACTGGTGCGCACCAAAAATTCCAGCTACTGGAAAACCATCGACAACTTCTATTCCGACAAAGGGTTCTTTGTGGACGACGGAAGCGGCGCCGACGCCCTGGTGTACATCGAGGGCGCGACCGTCAAGCGTAAGGGCAAACCGGCGGAGTTTCAACTCGCCTCGAACAATTTTTCATCCATGCCGCCCCTGCTCTCCCAGGCGTTGACGCAAAATGCCGCCAAGCTGAAACACTTCAAAATGAAGTCCACCTCCTGGCTGTTTTCAGACAAGTACCGCTTCCTGGAATGGTATTTCAAGCCCGGCGATTTCATTTATGTTCTGGGCTTTGCCGAGTCCGGACTGAAAGTTCCCAAACGGCGCAAGCTGAAGTTTCAGACGTTTCTCAAGGCGAAAAAATTGGTCGCCGCCGATCCGAAATTGAAAAAACGGTTCGACTCCAATAAGGACGGCGTGTTAAGCCCGGAGGAATTGGAGTGGGGCGCCAAGGTCGTCGGCGAACAACTTTCGGCCAAATACGACCAGAAACAAACGAAAGAATTGGTCTCCAAAACCAAAATGATTTTCAAGCGCAAGAAACCCCACCCCTTCATCGTCAGCAACATGCACGAGGAAAACCTGGTCAAATCCATCGCCATGACCTCAACCCTGAAAATGATCGGCGGCCCCGTCGTCGCTGTCGCCTGTCTCGGCTACCTGGCGTTCACGCTCAAAAACTTTTTGTGACCCGGCGTCCTGCAAAAAGCCGGAATTTCTTAAGGTCTCCCCGCCTAATCTAAAAAACGGGAAATGGCCATTTGGTTATGTTAAATTGATGGTCCTGATTTTATCCAACGCCTTAGCGCGTCCCGACGTCGAAGAATAAATCCGCTACCTTAACCATCACAAAAAATCACTCATGCAGGAATACGATTTTAAAAACATAGAAGCCCGCTGGCAAAAGTATTGGGAGGAAAATAAAACCTTCACGGTCGAGGAAGATCCGTCGCGCGAAAAATATTATCTGCTGGAAATGTTTCCCTATCCCTCGGGAAAAATCCACATGGGGCACGTCCGCAACTATTCCATCGGCGACGCCCTGGCGCGCTTCAAAAAAATGAAAGGCTTCAACGTCCTGCATCCCATCGGCTGGGACGCGTTTGGCATGCCCGCGGAAAACGCCGCCATTCAGAACAAAACGCATCCGGCGGAATGGACCTTCAGCAACATCCGCTCCATGCGCGAACAGTTTAAAAAGCTCGGGTTCAGTTACGACTGGGACCGCGAGATCGCCACTTGCCATCCCGGTTATTACCGTTGGAACCAGTGGTGCTTCCTGAAATTTTTCGAGAAGGGCCTGGTCTATCAAAAAAACGCCACCGTCAACTGGTGCGAACCCTGCAACACGGTCCTGGCCAACGAGCAGGTGGTCGACGGCAAATGCTGGCGTTGCGATTCTCCGGTCGAGCAAAAACAGCAACCCGGATGGTTTTTTAAAATCACCGACTACGCCGACCGCTTGCTTGAAGGGTGCCGGGAACTGGCCGGCGCCTGGCCGGAGCAGGTGCTCGCCATGCAAACCAACTGGATCGGCAAAAGCCGCGGCGCGGAAGTCGACTTCGCCGTCGAGGGTCGCGACGAAACCATCCGCGTGTTCACCACGCGACCGGACACCCTCTTCGGCGCCACCTTCATGGTTCTGGCGCCGGAACATCCACTGACCCGCGCGCTCTCCCGCAACACGTCTCAAGAGAGCGCCGTCGACGCGTTCATCGAAAGCGTCCGCAATCAGGATAAAATCAGCCGCACCAGCGAAACCGGCGAAAAACTCGGCGTCTTCACCGGCGCCCACGCGATCAATCCCATGACCGGCAAACCCGTTCCCGTCTGGACCGCCAACTTCGTGTTGATGGACTACGGAACCGGAGCCATCATGTCCGTTCCCGCGCACGACCAGCGCGACCTGGATTTCGCGCGCAAATACCAACTGTCCGTCAAGGTCGTGATCCAGCCGCCCAACCGCGAATTGGACGCGGACGCCATGACCGAAGCCTACAAGGACGACGGCGCGATGATAGGGTCCGGCCAGTTCGACGGCCTAGTCGGCGACGAAGGACGCAAAAAAGTTTGCGCCTGGCTGGAGGCGCAGGGAATCGGAAAAGCGACGGTGAACTATCGCCTGCGCGACTGGGGCGTTTCCCGGCAGCGGTACTGGGGAACTCCGGTGCCGATCATTTTTTGCGACGCCTGCGGAACCGTTCCCGTTCCCTACGATCAACTTCCGGTGGAACTTCCGCTGGACGCACAGTTGGGCGCCAAGGGCCAGTCGCCGTTAAAAACCATGTCCGCCTTCGTCGACGTCGATTGCCCTAAATGCGGAAAACCCGCGCGCAGGGAAACCGACACGCTGGACACTTTCGTTTGTTCGTCCTGGTATTTTCACCGCTACACCTCCCCGCGATGCGAAGACGCGCCCTTTAACAAAGAGAGCGCGCGCTACTGGAGTCCAGTAGACCAGTACATCGGCGGCGTCGAACACGCCATCCTTCACCTTTTATACTCGCGGTTTTTCCACAAGGCGTTTCACGACCTGGGAATGATCGACGCGCCGGAACCCTTCACCCACCTGCTCACGCAGGGCATGGTGATCAAGGACGGCGCGAAGATGTCGAAGTCCAAGGGCAACGTGGTGGACCCGGACCGGATCGTCGACCGCTACGGAGCGGACACGGCGCGCCTGTTCATTTTGTTCGCCGCCCCGCCGGTCAAGGACCTGGAATGGAACGACAGCGGAGTCGAGGGCTGTTTCCGATTTCTCAAAAGGACCTGGAGAATCGTGCATGAACTCATGGCCACGGCGCGGGGCGCGGCGGAATCCCTGGACGCCGACGCCGATCTGCCGAAAGCCTTTCGCGAATTGCGGCGGCAAACGCAGATCGTTATCAAGCGCGTGACGGAAGACGTCGAAACGCGCCTGCAATTCAATACCGCCATCGCCGCCTGCATGGAATTTGTCAACCACCTTTACGATTTCAAGGAAGCGCAAGGGGAATTAGGATTGGGAAACGCCGACGCCGCCCAACGCGCCGCCGTGAAGGAAGCGCTCGATTCGCTCGTCCTCCTGCTGTCCGTATTTGCCCCGCACATTGCGGAGGAATTGTGGGCGGCGCTGGGCCGCGAGGGAACCGCCGGCCAACAGGCCTGGCCGCGTTTTCACGAAGAGCTGATCCGCACCGAGGAAATATTGATCGTCGTTCAGGTCAATGGTAAAGTGAGACAGAAGATCGAGGTCGACGCGGAGATCGGCGAGGACGACTTGAAAGCCCGCGTTCAGGACGATCCAAAAATCCGCGAATGGCTCGAGGGAAAAACTATCAAGAAGGTCGTGGTGGTTCCTAAAAAGCTGGTCAACATCGTCGCCGTTTGATTCCGTTTGCTCCCCCTTGCAAAGGGGGTTGGTGGGATTCTAAAAGTTTCACCAGCGCAAAAACCGATCATTTAAATTTTTAGAGGAAGAATCACCCCAACCCTCTTTACAAGGAGAGCTTTGCATAAGTCTTGTTGGATGGAGTGTATAATATCGCTTGACGTTGATCAATTCTAACAGGAGACGGGACATGCAAAAGCGACTGGGCCAGCTGAGTTTTGCGGACGATCTGATAGCGGGGGCGAGCAATT
>JAJDBD010000030.1 GCA_029261575.1 Nitrospinaceae bacterium
TTGCCGCGCGCATATCCGGACAAATCCGAAACGATTTTGGCGATGCGTCGCGAACTCCCTCGGATTTTTTCGGCGTGCGCCTGGATTTTATTCACTTCTTTTTCGTCCAGAATGGCCTCCGCATGTCCGGTGATCGAAAACAGCGGATTGTTCATTTCGTGCGCGAGGCCTGCGGCCAGCGTGTCCAGCCCGGACACGCTTTCGGTCTGGGTCAGCCGCTCCAGCAGTTTTTTTTCATCCGTCAACTTGCTCAGGACCAAAGCAATTTTTAAGTTGCCGTCGCCCGGTCCCGCGTCGAAAAACTGGTAAGTAAAAATATTCCCATTCAGCGTCAACACTCGGGGCGCCTCGTCCGCATTTTCGTTGGAACGCGCCGGAGCCAGAGGGTCTCGCGCTCTGTACCCTCCCGACGCGACTTCGCGTTTTTCGCGAAACGTTCTCATGAGAGGATCTTGCGGGTTTTTTTGGATTCTTTGGAGAAGGGGGGTCAGGTTATCGTGAAAAACCGTATCGATATCAACCAGAGACGCTCCAAAAAAATCCCTGGTTCGCTGTTTCATCAAACAGCCAAAAGCGGTGTTCACAAATTCGATCCGCAAATTCTCGTCAAATACGAAAATAACGTCCGGCACGTTCATCAAGATTCTTTTAAGGAGTTCCTCCAAAACATTCCTCCTCATGCACGACAAAAAATAAAAGCGCCGATGAATTCCGCAAACGCCCCAGACAGAAAACAAACGTCCGAGGGTTGTTATTTCTGTGGACCCCTTTATCTTAGAATTTATCCATCGCTTAAACAAGTCGGAATCCGGCGCATTCGAGGGGTTTTAAAAAGAAGACGTATGGATATCTTGGCTACATGTCGGCTTTAATAAGGGTTGACATCCAAATGGGGTAGTTCTATTTTGGAACTGTAAAACTCAAACGTTTTAAGTTAATTTCCGCCGCAACTTGAAACCAGTTGAAAGGGTTTTAAGTCATGAGCAAGAAAGCGCCCTCCACAGAAAATAAGACGTCCTCCTCCGGCGATCCAAGCCGCCTCGCCCCATCCAAGGGCCATAACCTTTTAAAGCTGGAATTATTAAAACGGATCGACCTTTTTAAATTTCTTCCCGAAGAAACCCAAAAAGACCTGGTGGAAAAATCCAGCGAATTGGTTTTGGAAAAAGATGACATTTTGCTTAAAGAAGGCGAACAGGACGAGGAAATAAATTTTTACGTTATTCTTTCCGGTCACCTGCTGATTTACAAGGGCGATACATTTCGCAAACGAATCGCAATATTGGGTTCGGGCGAATATCTCGGGGAGATGACGCTGGTGGACGCCCAGGCGCATTCCGCAAGCGCGGTGGCCCTCGACGAATCCATCCTCATGGTCATCCCCCAGGATTTGTTCGAAAAACATATTGCATCCGATCACGGCGCCCTGCTGGAAATGGTCAAGGTATTTTCCCATCGAATGCGGAGCGATCTGGACGTGATGGCCGGGGACATGCAGAAAGTCAGTAATTTCACCCACGATATGAGAAACTGTTTGGTCCCCTTGGGATACGCCGACGTTTATTTAGCCAAGGCGGTGGATATCCTTAAAGGCACCGACCCCCGGCATAAAAAGCGCGAGGGCTGGGATATGGTCGAAAAAAGTTTCAACACCATGATTTCCGTCCGTAAAAACCTCATCACTCTGATCGATCAGAGTCTGGCTTGCGTTAAAAAAACAAAATCCGAATATGTGAAGGCCGAAGCCCAGGTGCTGCCGTTGATTCAGGAAACGGTTGACGAAATATCCTGCCACAAGGTTTTGAAGAAAAAGAATCTCGTGGTCCAGGAAAACGCGGATTTAAAAAGCGCCCATTTCAATTTTCTGGATATCAAACGAGTGTTGCAAAATCTGCTCATCAACGCCGGGTACGCCACAGAAAACGACGGAATCATTGAAATAACTATAACGGAAGGCAAATGTGGCAACCAGATCAACGTCAAAGACAACGGCACTGGAATCCCCCTGCACATTCAGCCCATTCTTTTAAGGGAAAACTTCACCAACAAGCCGGACGGCAACGGGTTCGGCCTGATGTCCTGCCGGGAAATTATCGAGGACTTCCACCTCGGAAAAATCTGGTTTGAATCGGAATTAAACTGCGGGACGACCTTCCATTTCACCATTCCTCATTTTGACCCCGCTGTAAAACCTCCCGGAATTAAAGCGCGCTAAAAATACTCCCTTTGATATCAGACAACCTTCAGATCGTTAAAGACCGGATCGCCCAAGCGGCCAAACGCTCCGGGAGAAATCTCACTGACGTTTCCCTGGTCGCCGTCAGCAAACAGGTCTCCGCGGAATTGATTGTCCAGGCCCGGCAAGCGGGCCAAACCTGTTTCGGCGAAAACAAAATGCAGGAAGCCCGAGAGAAAATTTCACAACTCGGCGCGCAGGGATACCAATGGCATTTCATCGGCCATTTGCAAAAAAACAAGGTCAAATACCTTTTCGAGGGATTCGATTTGTTGCATTCCCTTGACAGTCTGGAACTGGCCGAAGCGATTCAGAAAGAAGCCGTCAAGCGCGACGCCTCCATCGCCGCGCTGGTTCAGGTAAATATCTCAGGCGAGGAAAGCAAATCCGGCGTCGCGCCCGAAGCGTTGGAAAACCTTTTGACCAGCCTGTCCCCCCTAGACAAAATCAACATCCGAGGCTTGACGACCATTCCCCCGCAAAGCTCGGACCCCAAGGACGCGCGAAAATACTTTGCCCAATTGCGCGCATTGCGGGATAAAATGAAAACCTTGAATATCGAAAACATTCAAATGAGCGATCTTTCCATGGGCATGAGCCATGATTACACGGTCGCCGTGGAAGAAGGCGCAACGCTGGTGCGGGTAGGGACGACGATTTTTGGTCCGCGCGCCGGTTGATATCAGGGACGAATGTAAATTTTTAACATCGGGAGAACCCATCGTGCTGAGAAGTAAAAAGCTTGGATTTTTAGGCGGCGGCAACATGGCCGAAGCCATGATCAAGGGATTGATTTCGGCGTCGTTCATCGAAGCCAAAAATATTTACGTCTCCGATCCCGTCGTCGCCCGCCAGGAAACCCTGCACAAGCTGTACAAAATTAAAGCGACGGGAGACAACCGCGAAGTGGCCGAAAAATGCGACGTCCTCATCGTCGCCGTCAAACCGCAGGTGATCCAATCCCTGCTGAACGAAATCCAGGACCTGGTGGATAACTCCAAGCTGGTGGTCTCCATCGCGGCGGGCACGCCCATCGTCGCCTTCGAGGAAATACTGAACAATTCACCGAGCAAAAAAGCGTCCATCGTCCGCACCATGCCCAACACCCCCGCCCTCGTTCAGGCGGGCGTCACCGCGATCGCGGCGTCGGAGCATTGCTCCAAAACGGATATCCAGATCGCCCACCGCCTGTTTGAGGCCATCGGAAAAACCGT
>JAJDBD010000031.1 GCA_029261575.1 Nitrospinaceae bacterium
TCGAGAGCGGTTTTTTCCTCTGGAGTGAGTTTTAGCTCGATGATCCCCTCGATTCCCCGACTCCCCAACTTCACGGGCACGCCAAAGAAGATATCTTTCCAGCCGTATTCCCCCTCCAGATAAGCGGTGCAGGGCAGAATACGTTGCCGGTCGCGGAGTACGGCTTCGATCATTTTCACCGCCGAGGCGCCAGGCGCCGTGAATGCGCTGCCCTTTTTCAACAGGCCGACGATCTCCGCGCCGCCGTTGCGGGTGCGGTCCACCAGCCGGTCGATCTGCTCCTTCGTCATTAAGTCTGTGATGGGCACGCCGGAAACTGTGGTGTAACGGGGGAGCGGCACCATGGAATCGCCGTGGCCGCCAAGCACCATCGCGTCCACGTCCACCGGCGAACATTTGAGTTCCATCGCAACAAAGGTGCGGAAGCGCGCGGAATCCAACACTCCCGCCATGCCAATGATCCGGTGTTTGGGCAGGCCGGAAACTTTCTTGGCCGCGTACACCATGGCGTCCAGCGGGTTGGACACCACTATAATGAACGGATTTTTGGAGTGTTCCATCACCTGCTCGGTGACGGCTTTAACGATTTTTGCGTTGGTCGCCACCAGATCCGCGCGGTCCTGTCCCGGTTTCCGGGGAATGCCTGCGGTGATAACGACAATGTCGGAGTCCGCCGTGTCTTTATAATCGTTGGTTCCCGTCACCTGGCTATCGAACACCTGCAGGCAACCGGCCTGCTGAAGGTCCAGGGCTTTCCCCTGAGGAAGGCCTTCCAAAACGTCGATAAGAACGACGTTGCCCAGATTGTTGTAGGCGACCAATTGGGCCACGGTTGTCCCAACCTGCCCCGCTCCCACTACGGTGATTTTTTTACGCATGGACCCTTCCCCTCGTTGATATGTCTATTAAGATACGTTCGTTTCGATTCAGCCGACAAAACGGAATATTTAACAGGAAGCCTCTATAATTGGATGTTTTCTCTTTGGGCGCCTCGCCGGTCCGCTCACAGCCATGATTAATTTTTAGAAGCGCCCTTGATATCGCAGATGTTGGAGTGCGGCAATAAGCTAAATTATCGGCAGGTTAATGTCAAGCGATTTGCCGCCAGGCAAGCGCCTGGAGGTAGCCGGGGTCGCCCCCGGAGGCAGTAGGCGCATCTTATTTGGGAAACGTTACGGACTGGGGAGCAATTGGATATCGGATGCAATGAGGAAAGTTCGACCGGTTAGAGTTCGAGTTTGGAAAGCTTCTCAATCGCCAACTACTGGCCCCGGCGCCTTCGCCGGTTTGAATTCAGGCCCATATCCTATATAATGGAAACCTACTTTCCAAACGGACGACATTAATCCCGGCGAGTCCCAACGAATTCCCCATTGTTTAACGCTAGAATCTATAACGCCCGGTAAACGGTTGGCAAGCGCTTTAACGTTACTGTTTTCAATATTTTTCAGATTAGCCAGAGCATTGGATCCTAATGAAGCAGGCAAACCAAACGCAGAATGAACCGGCGGACAAACCGGGCGAAAAATCTTCATCCAATACCGCAGGCCTAAAAATCGGCGTCCGCTCCCGGTCCGCCTACCGGTTTGGACTCGATCTCAGTTCCTTAAACGCCCTGCCGGAAGACCCCAAGGACCGCCTGGAGTATTTTACGGGGTTTCGCGAACGCATCCGCCAGGAGCAGGAGAAAATCAAGGTCTGGCACAGAAATGGCGGCGGCGGACGCGAGGTCATCCAGGCCCACACCGGCCTGATCGACGAGGCGATCCGGCACATCGTCCTTAGCGCCCGCGCCCTGGAGAGATACCGCGACGGCAAACCTCTCAAAGAATTTTCCCTGATCGCCGTGGGCGGTTACGGACGCGGGGAACTCAACCCGCATTCGGACGTCGATCTTCTGTTTCTGCAAAACGAAAAAATCCAGCCGGAAACCGACCAGTTCATCCAGGAAGTCATTTCGATTTTCTGGGGCATTGGTATGGAGATCGGGCAAAGTTGCCGGACCATCAAGGAATCCATCAATCTGGCAGCCAACGACCTCACCGTCAAAACGGCCATGATCGAGACCCGGTACCTGATAGGCTCCCGGATTCTGGCGAAAAAATTTGACGAAGCCGTCGAGGCCAAAGTCCTGCGTAAAAACGTCAAAAAATTTCTCAACTCAAAGCTGAAAGAAAAATACGCGCGCTTTGGGATGGAAGAGGGCAAGGTGCGCCAGCTGGAACCGGACGTCAAAAACGGACCGGGCGGCCTGCGCGACTACCACGCCGCTCTCTGGGCGGTGGCCGTGCGGTTCGGGAGCTTCTCCTTTCGGGAAATCGAGCGCGAGGACGTGGTCTCCAGAGACGAAGTGGAGCGGCTGTATCAGTCCGTGGACTTCTCCCTGCGTGTGCGCAACGAATTGCACTATCTCATGAATAAAAAGCACGACGCCCTGAGCCTGGACGTCCAGGAACAAGTGGCCGCCAACCTGGGTTACCAAAAAGACGGCGACTCCCAGGCCGTAGAAGTTTTCATGCGCGACTATTTTCTCAACGCCACCGAGATTCATAATTTTTCCGAGCACGTTTTTCAGAAATGCCTCACCACCCGGCGCATCCTGAAACGCGCCATCGCCTTCCTGCAAAAGAAGGATTTCGGCAACGGATTTTATGCCGAAAAATCCGAACTGATTTTCGAGGGCGACGCGGACGAAATTTTTTCCAGCAACAAAAAACTTTTGCTGGACGTCTTTAACATTTGTCATCTTCACAAGCTAGACCCGGATACCGACCTGCGCCGTCAACTCCGCCTGCACAAGGAGTTGATCGACGCCGAATTTCTCCGCCAACCCTGGGTGAAGGAATTTTTGTTCGATATCCTGTCGCAACCCGAATCGCACCAAACCCTGCGGCTCATGCACGACGTGGAAATCCTGGATCAGATCCTTCCTGAATTCGGAAGCTCGTACTGCGCGGTCAACTACGACCTTTACCACCGCTTCACTGCGGACGAACACGGACTGCGCATGGTCCGGTTTCTGGAAGAAATCCCCAACCACGCAGGCAACGGCCTGGGCGACCTGCCCGGAATTTATGAACGGGTCGAGTCCCGCCGCGCGATTCTCAAACTGGTCTGTATTCTGCATTCCACCTGCCGGATCGAGAATTCCCCGGACATCGGACCGCCCCAGGATTCTCTGGGAGAAATCGCCGACCGCCTGAAACTCGACGCCGAAGAAAAAAACTCCCTGCATTTTCTCATCGATAATTTCCATGAAATGATGGAGACCGCGTTTCATCGCGACCTCCACCAGCCCGCCGTGATCAAGGACTTCGCGCAAATCATTCAAGACCGCTCCCGCCTGGATTTACTCTACCTGATAAGCTACGCCGAACTGCGCGCCGTGGCTCCGGGCACCTGGACCCCCTGGAAGAAAATGTTGCTCGCCGAATTGTACCGCCGCGCTTGCGAATACCTGGAACATCCTGAATCGCTGGTCGAAAAACCGCGCGATACCCGAAACCGGGTCTTCGAAATTCTTCGCGACGAATTACCCGCCAACGAAATACAAAACCACCTGGGAAAAATGCCTGAGGATTACCTGACCGCCGCCTATCCCGAGGAAGCCGCTCAACACATTCGCCTGGTTGAATCGTTGGGCGTAAAACTTTTTGTCCTCCGGCACGCCGCCGGCAAGGAAGGAGGCTTCCACAATCTGACCCTTTGCGCCCCCGCGACAGCCGGAGCGTTCCGCATTCTGGTCGGAATTTTGACCGCGAAAAACCTGAACATCCTCGGAGCGCAGATTTATCAGCGGACGGACGGACTGAAAATCGTTTCCACCCAGGTGGAGAAACCGGAAAACGGCGTAGAGGCGGGTCCGGATTTCTGGGACAAAATAGAACCCCTGCTCGAAAAAGTTTTAAGCGGCGAGGAATCCCTGGCCCGGCTGTTCAAGGCGCGCCGCCGCTACGGCGGTTCCGAAAAAAACAAACTGCCGCTGACGCCGAAAGCGACCGTGGACAACACCGCCCTTCCGGACCAAACTGTATTGAGACTCGAAGCGCGGGACCACCCAGGTATGCTGTATAAAATCGTCAAAGTCATGTACCTCTTCAATATACAAGTGCACCGGGCGAAAATTTCCAGCCAGGGCGGACGCGGCATAGATGTTTTTTATATTTCGCAAAACGGCCAAAAAATCGTCCGTCCCGGTTATCTACTCGACCTCAAGGACCACTTGATCTCCGCCATGCTGGCGCCCAACCTGGAAGAGGTCGGCTGAAGATGGCAGGGAGTTCCGCAGTCGCCGCCCTGGTTTTGATAATTTTTCTTTCCGCTCCTGGCGCCAGCCACGGGTCGGCGCCTGGGAAAAAAATTTACAGGGAGACCTGTCAAGTCTGCCACGGGGAAAAAGGCGACGGACAAACCTTTGCCGCCAACGTCCTGTTCCCGCCGCCGCGCGACTTCACCTCCCCCGCGTCGAAAAAAGAACTCAGCCGCGAGCGCATGATCCGCTCCGTGACCCAGGGCCGACCCAAAACCGCGATGGCGCCCTGGAAGACCCGTCTGACCCCGGAAGAAATCCGCGCCGTCGTCGCCCACATCCGCAAGGGATTCATGGGATTGGAGGAGTGAAAAGAAATCACTGCCGCCACTCGCCGTGGAGGCAAGGTCTGAGTTGCAAGCTCACCAATAATTGAACCGTTTCCCTCAAACGTTCCACTATCTGCCTCCGGGGGCTACCCCGGTCTCGGAATTTGTGGTAAAACTGAAGCGTCAAAAGCGTCGCGTTTATTGAAATCCGTTTCCACCCATTCTTGATCCAAACAGACCCGTGAACAATCAAAGAAAATTCCCCCGAATCGAATTTAGACAACCCATTTCCATTGCGGTGGGGTCGGACGATTCCGAGTCCCATGCGGAAATCGAAAACCTGACCGTGGAGGGGATTGCGTTCCATTCAGAATTGAGCCTGGAGGAGGGTTCGGCCGTTCTTGTGATGTTTCCCGGTTCCGACGAATTGAATCAAAACGAGACGTTGTCGGAAGTGATCCGTTGCCACCCGGTAGAGGGCGCTTCCGCTTCCCGCTTTCATGTGGTGGCTCATTTTATCGAGATCAACGATGGGTATCTGATGGACGCATTGAAGCTGGTCCACAGAAACAAGGAAGGTTCCCTGTTCGACCAGGTGGGAGGCTCTTCGACTTTGGACAGCGTCCACCGCTCCCTCTATGGAAAACTGTTCGCGCATCCCTGGTTGAAGGAATTATTCAAGAACAGTGAGCAGGACGCGATCGTCAATCTTCTGAACCAGTTCATGGAACATGTGATGGGCGGCGGGAAAACCTACGAAGGCAAGGCTCCCCTGTCGGCTCACAAACATTTATACATCACGCCTGAAATATCAAAACTGCGCCGCGACCTGTTGGCCGAATGCCTTTTGGAAGCGGGCTTGGCCGACGGCTTGCAGGAGAAATGGCTGCGCATCGACCAGGCCTTTGAGCAATCCGTAGTCAAGGCCGACCCCAAACACTGCGCCCCGCGCTTTAAAGGCGACGAAATTCTGATCGTTCCCAAACCCTGAATCCTCTCCGGAAAGACAACCCCATTTTCCAGTATTCCATATTATCCAGCGGCAGCTCCGGTAACGTTCTCTACGTGGAGTCGGACAACGTCCGTATTTTAATCGACGCCGGACTGGGCGCCCGCGAGATCGCCGCGCGCATGCAAACCATTGACCGTTCGCCGGAGGATCTGGACGCAGTGTTTTTGACGCACGAACACGGCGACCACATTCGCGGGGCGGGACCCCTGGCGCGGCGCTACGGTTTGCCGGTCTATTCCACCGAAGGTTCTTACGCGAAAATGAAACACGTCGTCGGCAAGCTTCCCGACTGGCGCGTGTTTAAGGCGGACGATGAAATTCTGTTGGGCGACTTGTGCGTCCAGCCTTACGAGACGGAACACGACGGGGTGGAACCGGTGGCGTTTGTGGTGGAATGCGGATCGCGCAAACTGGGGCACGCCACGGACATGGGTTGCGCGCCCGACCGCGTTCGCCAACGTTTGCAAAACTGCCAGGCCTTGTTGCTGGAGGCCAACCACGACCCCGAAATGCTGGACGCCGGTCCCTACCCCTGGAGCCTGAAGCAAAGGGTTCGGAGCGACGTCGGACATTTGTCCAACGACGCCTGCGCGGATTTGTTAACGTTCTTGATCCACGACGATTTGCAAAGGGTGACGCTGATGCATTTGAGCGCGACTAATAATTTGCCGGAGATCGCCTTGTTGACCGCTCGGCAGGCCTTAAACGGTTCGCCCGTCGACCTGGGATTGGCCCGGCAAGACGCGCCGACGGAACTGTTCACTATTTCGTGAGCCTTTCGCGATGAGCGATTTGCCTGAGTCGACCATGTGCCGAAAAAATAAAAAATATTATTCACCCTCACCTATGTCCTCTCCCGTCGAGGGAGAGGAATTATTGAAGATTTTAAGTTCGGCGCACGCCTCAAACCCGTGCCAAACCTGGAGAAAACTCTCCCTTCTCCCCTAGCGGGAGCGCTCACGGAGCGACAGGCGAGGATGAGGGGGTTCCATGAGGCCGAAGGCCTTCCTATTTTGTTCAATGAACAATCTGTTTATACATACGCAAAGGTCTCGTTCGCGATGAGCGATTTGCAAGACAAGACCCTGGGATGCTGGATGGGAATGGCCGTCGGCGACGCCATGGGGAGCGCCGTTCGCGGACTCAAACAGGAAACCGTGCATCAATATTTCCGCCGGGTGGACGGCTATGTCGACGGCGGCGCGTTTGTCGGCAAAGGGATCAAGCTGTACCGCATGCCGGGCCTGTACGGTTGCCAGACGCAGAGGGCCTTGGCGCTGTCCGAAGTTTTGCTGAAAAACAAAAAACCGCAAGCGGACGATTTGACGGCTTTGATCGGCGAGATGGCCGCCGACGGGCCGGAGTTTTATTTCGGCTTGTTCCGCCACGCCGACGGGCCTTTTCGCAAAGCCGTCGAGGAATGGCCGGCGCTTTCGCCGCCTTTGGTTTCCTCGCAAAAACCCTGCAATTTAAATTACGCCGCGCTCGCCGTTCCTCTTGCGCTTTACCACCAACGGACCCACGACTCCCTCCTGCGCCAGTGCGTCGAGACCTGCCTGTTGTTTGGCTCCCATCCCCTGGAAATTTCAGCCGCATGCGCCCACGCCGGTTTGATTTGCTTTTTCGCCGGACTCGGAGACGAAATCAATCTAGCGGAGGAAGACCTTCCCGCCGAGGAAATTCTACAACAGGCGGTGGCGGGCGCCGAGCGGGCGGAGGAATTTATACAGGAAAATTTTCCCGGCCTGGAAACCGGGGGAAAGAACGCCCCGCGTTTGAGCGCCGCCGTGGCCGGACTGCGGGATCAATTTTTCCAGTCCGATCTGGACGGGCTTTTGAAATGGATCTGCGAATACGTCTCGCGTCAATTGGACGCCCCGATAAATAATCCATCCCAGGGCCATGCGCTCGCGCTCTTTCCCCTGGCTCTGACGCTGGTTCTTAAGTTTGGCGGAAATTTTTCGGAGTTGATGGCGCAATGCATGAAACTGGGAAGGGAAGCGGACAAGCTGGGCGCGCTGGCGGGAGCCTGGGGCGGCGCTTTGCTCGGTCATTCCCAAATTCCCGAACCGCTGAAATCCGGGCTGGCAAACTCCAGGGAATTGAAAATTCGCGGCGAAGCCCTGTTCTATAAAAAATTGCCAAAACAAGCCAAGGCGGTTTTGGAAATGGAACGGGGCCTCACGTTAAAGGAATCGGAATTACAAAAAAAGTATCGGGTCGAGCCGCGTCGTAAAGGCGTCGGCAAACCGACGGCTTCCGCGCAGGATACGGATTTCGAGGACTCCGAAGCGCAGGCGTTGAAAGACGATCCTCAACTGGCCCGAAAATTTCAGAAGCAAAAAACCCGCTCCAAACGCGACCGGCGGCGGAATCTTTTTTAGAAGCCCC
>JAJDBD010000032.1 GCA_029261575.1 Nitrospinaceae bacterium
TCGTAATTTATAAAGCCCTTTTCCAAGCGAAATAGCATTGTGAAAATTTTTTGCCACCCTGGTATAGATTGTTTCTATTTCATCTCTCGCCCATATTTTATTGGCAACCCGATCAAACTCCGGAACCGAATATATTTTCAAGTCTATTTTCACGTTCAACCGCAATTAGTACAGGGTACCATATTAGCATTGTTGCCGTTATTGATGCAACTGGTCACGATAATTTAACCTACACCAACTCCAGTTTGAGTTCTTTGCCGAGGACGGAAGCGGCGCGTTCCAGGGTATCCAGTTGAACCTTGTTGTTTTCCGGGTCGAGCAGGCGGTCCAGTTGGGTCCGGCTGGTGTGCATGCGCCGGGCCATTTCGACCTTGGTCAATTTCATCTCCTTCCGGGTCTCCTCGATCTGCCACGCCAAGACTCTTTTCACGGCGGTTCTTCGCGATTCCTCCAGGCGGCCCTCCTGCCGGAGAAATTCTTCAAGCGAAGATCCTAAATGTTTTTTATCCATCGTTGACGTTCCCTGTTTTATAAAAAACAACTCCCATCCGTTTCTTTGGATGGATCACGGCAAAACCTTCTCAACCAATTGTACCTCACAAGGCACAAATCGTCCAATGAAATAACCTTTTGCTC
Source organism: Nitrospinaceae bacterium (assembly GCA_029261575.1). GTDB lineage: Bacteria > Nitrospinota > Nitrospinia > Nitrospinales > JACRGP01 > JAJDBB01. Next base: position 637 of record JAJDBD010000032.1, read on the forward strand.
CTTTGCGCTCTGCCCATGTTTACTTTACCTTTTCCCCCGTCGAGTTTTGCCTTTAAATCGCTATCCAAAGGTGTTAAAAATGAACGCGTCCGACCGGCCTTTGTTTGACCGGTCTTTGCGAGGGTGGCGGAACTGGCAGACGCGCTGGATTTAGGATCCAGTGGGCAACCGTGGGGGTTCGAATCCCCCCCTTCGCACTGCTCGCCGCAGGGGCAGTAGGCGCGACTTGTACGGAAAACGCTACATGCTTGGGAGCAATTGCGCATTGAACCTTGCCTCCAGGCGCTTGCCTGGCTGCTCGCCGCAGGGGCAACTAGCCGTAGCTTTTTTCTGTTTTCAAACTTTCGTGTGTGCATTGCGCCAGGCAATGGCGCATTCATAAAACTCTAAAACCTCCCTATATGAAAATCGAAATTCAAGACGTCGACAACTGCACCAAAAAAATCAGCCTCGTCATCCCCCTTCAGGAATTTCAGGCTAAAATAGAGGAACAGCTAAAACGCGTCGCCCAAAGCGTCCAGCTCAAAGGCTTTCGCAAGGGCAAGGTTCCCAAAAACATCATTGAAAAGCAGTACGGCGCCGAGGTCAAACGCGAAACTCTGACCCAGTTGATTTCGGAAAAAATGACCGAAGTGATCCAGGAAAAAGGCCTGCGCGCGGTGTCTCCTCCCAGTCTGCTGGACGTGCAGGCGGAGGAGGGCACGGACATTTCGGTCTCCGCCCAGGTGGAGGTGATCCCCGAAATCGAAATACAGGATTATTCCGGCGTCGAATTGCCGATGGAGACTTATAAGGTTTCGGACAAGGAAATGGACGATGTTGTGGAGTATTACCGTCAACGCGCGGCGAAAAATATTCCCGTGACCGACCGCGGCGTGGAGAAGGAAGACGTCATCAAAATCGATTTCGAGGGCACGATCAACGGCAAACCGTTTCAGGGCGGCGAGAGCAAGGACTACGTGTTCCAAGTGGGCAAGGGCAACGCGCTCGCCGGTTTCGAGGACGGAGTGAAGGGGATGAAAGTGGGCGAGGAAAAGGACGTCTCGGTGAGCTTCCCCGAGGATTTCAAAGTCGAGGCGTTGAAGGGCCAGACCGCCGCCTTTCATATCTCGCTCAAGGAAGTTTTTGCCCGCGACGTACCGGAGTTGAACGACGATTTTGCGCGTACGGCGGATCCTAATAAAAATTACGAATCGCTCCTCGACATGAAAATGAAAATCCGCGGGGAGTTAGAGGAGTATGAACGCAAAGAGGCCCGCAAGCGGTGCCGTAAACTGTTGACTGAAAAACTTGCGGAAATGAATTCCCAGGACGTGCCCGAGGCGCTCATTCAAGAGCAGATTCGGTTCATGATCCTCGAGGCCGAAAAGAAGGCCCATCCCCAGGGCGAGCATCGGCACGAAACGGATCCCGACCGGGAAACGCCTATCTCGACGGAGGACGACGCCAAATACCGCGAGCAATCCATCAAGTTGTTGCAACAGGAGCTGGTGGTCGGTAAGCTTTCAGAGGATTTGAAGATCGAGGTGACCGAGGCGGATTTGGACCAGGAGTTGCAAAATTTTTCCCAAATGGCGGGGATGAGTAGTCCGGCGGCGCTCAAGCAGGAATGGCGAAAATCCGGGAACCTGGATCGCCTAATGGGACGGCTGAAACGCGAACGGACCCTGGACGCCGTTTTAGAGAAAATTTCCTTAAAAGAAGAAATGGTTGACAGGCCGGAAATTATCCATGATAATTGAATATTCCAAGGAAACTCCTGATTTTTAAAAGCTTATTTATGCCCGGCCGGCCTTTTTCGATTCCAAAAACTCGTTTGACGCGCCCGGCAACTCCTATCGAAAATTCCATTTCTAATAGAAAGATTTAATCAATGACCTTCCAAGTTCAGAACCAATTGGTTCCCATCGTGGTGGAACAAACCAGCCGCGGGGAGCGCTCTTACGATATTTACTCGCGCTTGTTGAAAGACCGGATCATATTTTTAGGGACGGCGATCGACGACCATGTCGCCAACCTGATCATCGCTCAATTGCTGTTTTTAGAATCCGACGAACCGGACCAGGACATCTACCTGTACGTCAACAGCCCCGGCGGCCACGTCAGCGCCGGACTCGCGATATACGACACCATGCAATACACCAAGCCGGACATTCAAACCATCTGCATCGGCCAGGCGGCCAGCATGGGCGCCTTGCTGTTGACTGCGGGAACCAAGGGCAAACGTTTTGCTCTGCCCAATTCCAGAATCATGATTCATCAACCCAGCGGCGGCTTTCAGGGGCAACATTCCGATATTGAAATCCAGGCCAGGGAAATCTCCAAAATCCGCGAGACCCTGGACGAAATCCTTGCCAAACACTCCGGCAAGGATAAGAAGGATATCAATCGCGACACCGAACGCGATCACTTCATGACTGGAGAGGAAGCCAAGGCGTACGGATTGATCGACAACGTGATCGTCGAGAGGCAGGAAACCAAAGAGGGCAAGGACGACAAGGACAAGAAAAAATAAAAGGAACGGCAAGCGGGTTCCGGGTTGTTTTTTGGCGACCCGCAAACTCAAAACCAACCAGGAGCCGGGCGAGAATTGACGTCTGGCGGGATTGAGACTATGGCGAAAAAAAGCGCGACCACAGGGAATTACCGTTGCTCCTTTTGCGGGAAGAGTCAGGAAGAAGTCAAAAAGCTGATCGCGGGTCCCACCGTGTACATCTGCGACGAGTGCATCGAGTTGTGCAACGAGATCATGGTGGAGGAGTGGGCGCAGGAAAAAACTGAAGACTTCAAACACCTGCTCAAACCGAAAGACCTCAATAAACACCTCGACCAGTTCATCATCGGTCAGGAAAACTGCAAAAAAATTCTTTCCGTGGCCGTTCACAACCACTACAAACGGGTCGATTCCAATCTCGATCTGGAAGAGGTGGAACTGCAAAAGAGCAACGTTCTGTTGATCGGACCCACCGGGTCGGGTAAAACGCTGATGGCGCAAACGCTGGCGCGCATTCTGGACGTGCCGTTCACCATTGTCGACGCCACCACGCTCACCGAAGCGGGCTATGTGGGCGAGGACGTTGAAAACATCATCCTCAAGCTCCTGCAGGCCGCCGATTACGACGTTGAAAAAGCCGAGCGCGGCATCATCTATATCGACGAGATCGACAAGATCAGCCGCAAATCCGAGAACCCCTCCATCACCCGCGACGTTTCGGGAGAGGGCGTTCAACAAGCTCTGTTGAAGATCATCGAAGGCACTGTTGCCAGCGTGCCACCGCAAGGCGGACGCAAGCACCCGCATCAGGAGTTCCTGCAGGTCAACACCACGAACATCCTGTTCATCTGCGGCGGCGCTTTTATCGATCTGGACCGCATCATCCGCAACCGCATCGGCAAGAAGACCATGGGCTTTGGCCAGGAGATCGTCAGCCGCGACAGCAAATCCCTTTCCGCCCTCATAGAAAAAGTTCAGCCGGAAGACTTGTTGAAGTACGGCCTGATTCCCGAGTTCGTCGGTCGCCTTCCCGTGACGGCTACCTTGAGCGAGTTGGACGTGCCGGCGTTGATGAAGGTATTGACGGAACCTAAGAACGCCCTGATCAAACAATTCCAGAAACTGTTCGAGTTTGAGAATGTGAAACTGAAATTCACCGACGGCGCCGTAAAAGCCGTCGCCGAAGAGGCCTACAATCGCAAAACCGGCGCTCGCGGCCTGCGCTCCATTCTCGAAGACGCCATGCTCGAGGTCATGTACGAGTTGCCGTCGCGCGAGGACGTCGAGGAAGTGGTGATCAGCGAAGAAGTTGTGACTCGCCGCGACCCGCCCCTCCTGGTATATCAGAACCAGAAACAGGCCAGCTGATGGAATCCGAAACCGTCGAGCTTCCCCTCCTGCCGCTCAGGGACATCATCGTATTTCCCTACATGGTCCTGCCCCTGTTTGTGGGACGGGACAAGTCCGTCCGCGCTTTGGAAAAAGCCATGGCGGAGCAGAAAAATATTTTCCTCGTCGCGCAGAAAAACCCCAACACCAACGAACCCACGCCGACCGATCTTTACGAGACCGGCGCCATCGCCAACATCCTGCAAATCCTCAAGCTCACCGACGGCACCATGAAGGTTCTGGTGGAAGGATTGCAGAGGGGGCGGATTCAGATGTTCCGCGACAATCCCGAATTCAACGAAGTCGACGTCCTGAAAATTGAAGAGAACTCCCGCGTCACTCCGGACTCCAAAGCCCTCATGCGCAGTCTGGGGACCATGTTCGATCAGTACGTCAAGCTCAACCAGAAAATTCCGCTCGAAGCCTCCTCCGGCCTGGCCGGCATCGCGGAACCCAACAGATACGCCGACACCATCGCTTCCTATCTGGTGTTCAAGACCAAGGAGAAACAGGATTTACTCGAAATTTACGATCCCATTGAACGTTTGAAAAAACTTCTGGGCGTCCTGAAGTCCGAGTTGGAGATCATGAAGATCGAAAAGCGCGTACACGGCAGGGTGCGCAAGCAGATGGAGCGCAGTCAAAAAGAGTTCTACCTCAACGAGCAGATCAAGGCCATCCAGAAAGAATTGGGCAAGCGCGACGAGTTCAAAACCGACATCGACGAGCTGAGCCAGAAAATCAAAAAAGCCAAAATGCCCAAGGAGATCGACGCCAAGGCTCTAAAGGAGATCAAGCGGCTGGAGATGATGCAACCGATGTCCGCCGAAGCCACCGTGGTGCGCAATTATATCGAGTGGCTGGTCGACCTGCCTTGGAAGATCGATCCCAAGGGAGAGAAGATCGACATTACGGACGCGCAAAAGATTCTGGACGAAGACCATTACGGCTTGGAAAAAATAAAGGAGCGCATCGTTGAATACCTGGCGGTGATGAAGCTGACCCGCAAGATCAAGGGACCCATCCTCTGTCTGGTTGGGCCGCCGGGCGTCGGGAAAACCTCGCTCGGCCAGTCCATCGCCCGGTCCATGGGCCGAAAATTTGTGCGCATTTCGCTGGGCGGCGTTCGCGACGAGGCGGAAATTCGCGGCCATCGCAGAACGTATATCGGCGCTCTGCCGGGGAAAATCATACAAGGCATGAAAAAGGCGGGGACCATCAATCCCGTGTTCCTGCTGGACGAAGTGGACAAGATGAGCACGGACTTTCGCGGCGACCCCTCGTCCGCCCTGCTGGAAGTATTAGACCCGGAACAAAACCACACCTTCAACGACCATTACATGGAAGTGGATTACGATCTCTCCCACGTGCTGTTCGTCGCCACCGCCAACGTCTTGCACACCATCCCGCAACCCCTGCAGGACCGCATGGAAATCATCCGCCTGCCCGGCTACACGGAACTGGAAAAACAGGTCATCGCCGAAAAATTTCTGATCCCGAAAAAACTCGAAGACCACGGTCTGACCAAACGCAAAGTCGTTTTTCCCAAGGCCTCGATCCGCAAGGTCATACAGGAGTACACCCGCGAAGCCGGCGTGCGCAGTCTGGATCGGGAAATTGCCGCGTTGTGCCGCAAGGTCGCCAAACAGGTGGTGGAGGACAAAAAGAAATCGATTCCGGAAATCAGCCCCGCGTTCGTCAAAAAGCATCTTGGAGTTCCGCCGTACAAAAAAGGGCGGGAAGAGAAAGAGGAAGAAATCGGAGTGGCCAACGGCCTGGCCTGGACGGAATTTGGCGGCGAGTTGTTGACGATCGAGGTGGCGACCGCTCCCGGCAAGGGACAACTCGCGCTCACTGGAAAGCTGGGCGACGTGATGAAAGAATCCGCGCACGCGGCGTTGAGTTACGTCCGCTCCCGGGCCGACGATTTAGGATTGAAAAAGGATTTTTACCAGAAACAGGATTTTCACATTCACCTGCCCGAAGGCGCCATACCCAAGGACGGTCCGTCTGCGGGCATCACCATGGCCTGCGCGCTGGTTTCCGCTTTGACCGGCTGGCCGGTCAACAAAGACGTTTCCATGACCGGGGAGGTCACGTTAACCGGCAAGGTGTTGCCGATTGGCGGGCTGAAGGAAAAAGCGTTCGCGGCGCACCGGTCGAAAATCTCCGTGATCCTGATTCCCAGGGACAACGAAAAGGACCTGACCGACATCCCCGCCGTGGTGAAGCGGAGCATACAATTCATTCCCGTGACCAATATGGACGAAGTGATCGAGAACGCGTTCGAGCATAAGTTCAAACTTGGGCGCAAGAAAACCCCGCCTCGAAGCAAAACCCGCGCTGGCAAGGGAAGCAAACGCCCCGGCGCTCCCGGCGTCAAACCCCCATCGCCCCTGCATCCACTAAATTAAGTAATCAGATTTTTCCGGCGAAGGCGGCGGGGCCAATTAGTGTAACTTGTACTAAGAAGCTACACGCTGTGGTCAGCTTGCGTCTCAAATGCAATAAGGAAAGTTCGCCAGGTTGAAGTTCGAGTTGGGAGAAACCTTTCAATTGTCAACTACTGGGTCCAGCGTCACGCTGGCTGGTTAGCGCATGGGCATTTCGTTGCTTTCCAGATTGTTCGTGATGTCCCGTTCCGTCTGGTTTTCTCTAGTGATGAACTGGTCCAACTCCTTCTGGTTGGCGCATTCGATATACTTCGGTTCCTTCTGCCCGCAGATTTCCTCGTTCTCGGCAATGGTCGCCTTCTCGCCTTCGATTGCATGAATGACAAAATTTTTGCGCGTGTTCAATCGTTTGAACATGTCGCGATAGACCTGCTCAAAATAAGCTTGTTTGTCGGCCTGATCCTGATCCATAACAAAAACCCTCTCGCTCAAAACTGGATTTAAAAAGTACCGCGTTTCCGCTTTTCCGTGAATGTAAAAATCATAACATCCCCCCCAAACGAAATCAATTCCCGCTGCTCGCCGCAGGGGCAGTAGGCGCATCTGGAATGAGGAGCGCAACCGGCCTGGGAGCGCTTGCATCTTGAATTCAGTAATGAAAGTTCGACAGGCAGAAGTTCGAGTTGAGGGAAACTTTTCAATCGCCAACCACTGGCGCCTCGCCGGCCGGTTGCCAATCGTGGCTTCGGTCCATATATTATTTAGAGACTCGTATTCAAAAGGAGGGCGTCATGGCTAAATCCTTCAAAAACTATATCGACGGCAAATGGGTGAACTCCGTCAGCGGAGAAACCTTTGAAAACCTCAACCCCGCCAATACCCGCGAATGCCTGGGGCGGTTCCAGCAATCCGTGGGCGAAGACGTCAACCGCGCGGTGAACGCCGCAGTGAACGCCCGCGAAGCCTGGCGAAAAGTTCCCGCGCCGCGCCGAGGCGAGATCCTCTATCGCGCCGGAGAGGCGTTGATAAAAAACAAGGACTCCCTGGCCCGCGACATGTGCCGGGAGATGGGCAAGATTTTAAAGGAAACCCTGGGCGACGTGCAGGAAGCGATCGACACGGTTTATTATTTC
>JAJDBD010000033.1 GCA_029261575.1 Nitrospinaceae bacterium
GTGGTTTCTTTTTTTAACTGGGTCCAGCGTCACGCTGGCCGGGCGCCGGCCTGGCGGTTATTCGATGCAGACGGCGAGGATGTTTTGCAGGTCGCAGGCGCCGCCGAATATTTTTGCGATGCCGTCCTGCTTGAGGGTGGTCATGCCTTCCTTGATGGCCTGGGCGCGCATTTCTTCTACCGATGATTTTTTCATGATCATGCGTTTCATGTCGTCCGAGCCTTCCAGCAACTCGTGCAAGCCCATGCGACCCGCGTACCCGCCTTTGCCGCACTTTTCGCAACCCACCGCTTTTTTGATCAGGAGATCGTCGGTATATTCTATGCCGACCTTTTCCATGAAAAGGCCCCGGCCATATTCGTCGACGATGTTGTTGTATTCTTCTTCCGTGAGATGGTAATCCTCCTTACATTTCTTGCATAAGGTTCTTCCCAGGCGTTGCGCCAGGATGAGCAACAAGGCGTCGGCGAAGTTGATGGGGTTCATGCCCATGTCGAGCAGGCGGGTGATGGTTTCCGGCGCGGAGTTGGTGTGCAGGGTGCTGAACACGAGGTGACCCGTCAACGAAGCCTCGATGCCGATGGCGCAGGTTTCCTGATCGCGCATTTCACCGACCATGATGACGTCCGGATCGGCGCGCAAGAAGGCGCGCATGGCCCGCGCAAAATCCAGCCCGATCCGAGTATGCATCTGCATTTGCCGCAACCCGGCCTGGGTGATTTCCACCGGATCCTCCGCGGTCCAGATTTTACGGGCCGGCGTGTTGATGTGGGCCAGCGCCGAATGCAGGGTGGTGGTTTTACCTGAACCGGTGGGTCCCACGACGAGAATGATTCCGTAAGGTTTGGCGACCTGTTTTTTCAACAGCTCCAGGTTGCGCGCGGAAAATCCCATGTTGACCAGGGGAATGGGTTTGCTGGCGGCCAGGATGCGTAGGACGAGGTCCTCGTTGCCGCCCACGGTGGGCAGGGTGGCGACCCGCAGTTCGATTTCTTTTTTGCCGTACTTCATTTTGATCTTGCCGTCCTGCGGCAGGCGTTTTTCGGCGATGTCCAGCTTGGAAATGATCTTGAAGCGCGAGGCCATGGCGCGTTTGTACTGGTGCGGAATATCCTGATAAATGTCGCACTCCCCGTCTTTTCTAAACCGCACGCGCATTGGGGCTTTGCCGATGCCCGGCTCGATGTGGATATCCGAAACGCCTTGATCGTAGGCGTCGATAATAATTTTGTTGACCAGCCGGACGATGGTGCTGTCTTTTTCGCTGATGGCGTTGGCGTCGTCGTCGTCGTCGGTCGACGTTTCCACCATTTCTCCCTGTTCCGCCTGCAAGGCGCTCAGCAGGGAGGAGACCTCCTCGGTCTGGATCATGTCCTCGTTGTCGTCGTCCGCCTCTTCCTGGCTGGGCGAGCCGCCGTCCATGACGGAATAGTTTAAATAATCCAGAATGTCCACGCGCAGTCCCACCCGGTACTCGATCGTCTTTTTGGAAAAAATATTTTCGATGTTTTTACGAAGGGCCAGATTGTTGGGATTGTGGATGAGAATGACGACCTTGTCGCCTTCCATGCTCACCGGGACGATATAGTTTTTGATCAGCCAGTTTTTATTGATGCCGGCAAGGCAACCTTTGGGAAGAATATTGGAGCTGTTGTATCCAAAATAGGGAATCTTGTAAAACTCCTCCATGGAAGCGCCCATCTGCGGACGCTCGATTTTCAGTTCTTCGAGCATTATGTCCTCGACGTCCTGTTTCAGGCTCCGGGCCTTGACGATGGCGTTATTCAACTCGTCCGGGGAGATGATCCCGTTGTTGACCAGATAACTGAACCTGCTGGGTTTCATGAAGGCCGCCTGTTGCTGATTATTCAGGGCGATTCCCAGCAATTCGGAAATGGTGACGCTGTTTTTTTCATCCAGCTTGGTGAAACTTTCCTCGTTGGTTTTGTTCATCAACTGCAAGACGCCCAAAACCGTTCCTTCGTACAACAGAGGACACACCAGGATGGATTTAGTCTGGTTCCCCGTTATTCTGTCCCACTCCTTGTCGAATTCCAATTCCGGATGAACCTGTTTGAGAGCCGCCTGGTCGGCGACGTCCTTGAAGCTCACCATCCGCCGTTCCTTGGCCACCCAACCGGCGATGCTTTTGTTGTCGATAGGCACCCGGATGACCACGGCGGATTCCGGCTCTTTGACCTTGGAGAAAATTTCGTTCTTGGCGCTGTCCACCTGGAAGAGGGTCATGAAATCGCACTTGAACAGGTCCATGACATGTCTTTTGATGTCGACCAGAAATGTGGCGGTGATGTTGGATCGATGGATGGAGATGGCGATTTTTTTGATCAACACCTCTGCGTCTTCTTTTTCCAACTTGTCCATGACCTGGCCGAGCTTTCTCGCCGCCTCCTGGACCAGATCAAATTCCTTCTCATCGAACAGCTCGTCGTTCCTGTTCAGGTATTCGATGACCCCGAATAATTTGCCGGTATGGAACAGCGGAACCACCATGGCCGTCCGGGTTTTTTTCTTGAGTTCCTGGTCCCATTTGGGATCGTGCTTCAAGTCCGGATACTCTTTAAAACATTCCGGATTGTCCAGGTCCTTAAGGTAAATGGGGTTGCCCGTGCTGGCCGCGTAACCCGCCAGATTGTTTTTGGATATTGCCCACCGAATCGACTCGACGCCGTCGGCAATAAAGGTCCGGGAATAGAGTTCGTTGTTTCTTCTATCGACGGAGTAAATGCGCACGGATTCGCATTCAACAATTTTTTCAATGTCCTTGGATAACTCCAACATGGATTCGTGAATGGAACCCGAGGAGAGAACGCCGACGATGCGTTCCAGAATGGGACCTAGCTTGTCCGCAATCCTGCGGCCCCATTTCTTGGGATCCCGGTAGTCCTCCGCCACGTAATGATCCTGGAAACGGCGGGCCTGATCGCCCGGGGCGTCTTTTTCCGGAGTCTTCTTTTCCTGATCTTTAGGCGGCGGCGTTTTTGGCGGAGCCGATGGGGGCGAAGCCTGTGCCGCCTGCGGAGCCGCCTTCGGGGCGGTTTGTTTAGCCTCTTTGGGAGCGTCGGGCGTTTTGTCTTTTGCCGGCGGCGGCGTGGGATATAAAGGCATGAGATTTAAGGGGTTCTCTTTTTCCTTATCAAAAGTTTCAATCTTTGATTTTACAGTTTTCCGGACGAATATTCAAAATTTTGTTCCCGCCGGGCAAGCGCCCGGAGGCAGATAGTGTGACTTGTTTGGGTAAAGCAACGATCTATAGGTGAGCTTGCATCTCAAACCCTGCCCCCACGGCGAGTGGCCGGGGGCTACCTAAAGCCTCCAGGCGCTTGCCTGGTCATAAACCTCCGCCGTTTTTTGAGCGGCGTGTTTCCAGGAATAACGCTGGCGGGCCATGTCGCGTGCGGCGTCGGCGCGTTGCCCGGCGAGCTCCGGGTCGCGCAGGGTTTCCAAAATGGCGTCCGCCAGGGAATCCGGATTTTGAACCGGGACCAGCCTGCCGGTAACCCCGTCCTCGACGATTTCCGAAACGGCCCCCGCCCGGCAAGCCACAACCGGCAATCCGGCGGCCATGGATTCCGCAACCGCCAGGCCAAAACTTTCTATGCGCGAAGGAAACACGCCGATGCGGCTTTCGGCGGCCAGTTTTTGAACCTCCTTAGCGGGCAACCATCCCGCGAACTCGATTCGATCCAGCAAACCCATCTCGGAGGCGCTGTGTCGATAAGTCGGTCTTCCGGCGCCTTCCCCTACCAGAGTCAAGCGCGCCTCGGGAAACGACAGGATAATTTTCTTGAACGCCTGCAGTAACTCGGGGATTCCCTTTTCGTCCTCCAGTCGTCCCCAGAACAAAATCCGGCAATCCTTCGTCGACCCTCTTTTGCAATCGAACCAGGAATCGTCTACGCCCGGCGCGATCGTCGTCGTTCGCCCATCCCATACCGGACCCAGAGCGGCGACCACAAGCTTTTTGGAAAACTCGCTGAAGGCGATCACGGCGGCGGAGTCGAGAGCCGTTCCTCGTAGCAGGTACGGGTTAATGGTTTTCAAAAACTGGACCGGACGCAGGAGTCCGGTTAGCATTCCCGTTGAGGGAATGTAGGGCGCGTGGTTGGTGAAGACCCTGGCGATTCCGGGGCAGGCCCGTTTAAAGAGAAAACCTTCCTCGGCGTTGCAATGCACGACGTCGAATTTTTCGCGCCGGGCCAATCGGCGAATCAGCGCGGCGTAGGAGAATATGTTCAGGTTCAGCGTGGCAAAATTGTAATGCCGCGCCCAATGGATTTTGTAACTCGCATGCGGCTCGACTGTTTCGCCGGGGCATTTGGAATAGATCGCGTGGACTTCGTGCCCCAGCCTGCATAGAGCTTCGGCCAGGCAATGCACGGCGATTTGCCCGCCGCCTTTAAAACGCGACCAGGGGGATGAATTGACTGTCAGGCAGATTTTCACCGGGCCGGCGCCCGGAGGCAGATGGTGCGACTTGTTTGGTTACCCTGTAAACTACGGTGAGTTTGCATCCCAAACCCTGCCTCCACGGCGAGTGGCCGGGCCGGCGCCCGGAGGCAGTGGGCGCAAATTGTACGGAAAACGCTACGAGCTTGGAAGCAATTGTACATCAAAATATTACCTCCGGCCGTTGCCCGGCCGGCGCTTCGCCGACTGGTCAGGAGCCAGGATTAGAGGTTGCCAGGTCTTTTTCCAGATCCTCCAGGCTGATCTCCGGGCAGGGATACGCCTCGGAAAGGGAGCGATGGATCACGCTCCAGGCGGAATCCTGCCTCTTCTCCGGATGGGCGGCGAGCCAATCGAGAATGATCTGCCTTTGGTCGGAATAGCTGGGATCCTGATCGATGCAATAAAGATCGGAGAATTCGTTGACCCCGCCCTCTTCAAAGAACGCCGACACGGCGTTGTCCATTCCCCTGAGATATCCTATGCAATAGGCCAGGTTACCGGAATCGTCGGTTCCGCAACTCTCCTCCAAATCTTGTCCCAGATATGGATTGGATTGAGCGGCGCATCCCGTCACCATTAAACAGGCCGCCAACAGGAAAAGACCAAGCCGCAACCTATCGATAGTAAATTTATACATGCTTTCGCCCATATAAACAATTTATGGGAGCATGCCTAATATGTCAATTTAATTGCGGACCGGCGGGGCGCCGGGGCCAATAGATGAAACTTATGCGGGGAATCTGCAGGCTGGGGGTGAGCTTGCATTTCAAACCCTTCAAGCGGGGGTCGCCCGCCTCCCTCTTGCAAAACTTGTCCTGAGCTTGTCGAAGGAGAGGGTTGGGGTGATTCTTCCCCTAAAAATTTAATGGAAAATTTTTTAGACAGGATTAACAGGATAGACGCTCAAGACGTCAGGCTGAGCCTTCCGAAGGGGGAACCCTCACGGAGCGACGTCTGGCCTGGTTTTTAATAGTGGAGAGAAACCGGTAGGTTGGAATCTGGATTTAGAACAAAATTTCAATCGCCAACTATTGCCTCCAGGCGCTTGCCTGGCGCCTCGCTGACCGGTTTAAATGTCCCTTTTTAGAGACGCCATCACCCGGTTTCTGCCTCTTTCCTTCGCCAGGCGCACGCATTTTTCGGCGCATTGGA
>JAJDBD010000034.1 GCA_029261575.1 Nitrospinaceae bacterium
CATTTCCATGAATCTTGTGATCATCCCGCCCGGCGGCACGGCGGAGCCGCATTTTCACAAGGATTTTGAAACCGCGATCTATTTGCTCAAGGGACGGGTCGATACCAAGTACGGGGAGGGCCTGACGGAATCTCTATTGACCGAGGAGGGGGATTTTCTGTACATCCCGCCCGGCGTGCCGCATCAGCCGTTCAACCTGAGCGACTCCGAACCGGCGATGGCCATCGTCTCGCGCAACGATCCCAATGAAATGGAAAACGTGGTGTTGTATCGGCCTGGGGAAAAAGAAAAGTAATCACAGGTGGACACAGAGAAAAAGCTGCCAGCGGTCGGTTGTCAGTTGACAGTTAAAGAAAAAATATCCAAACGCAAACATTTGCCTCCAGGCGCTTGCCTGGCGGCGCCTTCGCCGGTTCACACCATGCCGACGGAGCTTTGGGCGGTTTGCGCCATGGCGGCGCGCTGTTCGGGGGTCATCTGCAACATCTTCAAATCGTTGGTTCCGAAATGGTCGATGTACAGGAAGATGTACTCGCGCACGCAGGTGCGTAAATCCCACTTGTGGTCGTGGTTGCGCTCAAACTCATCGAACACTTCCAACGCCTCGCGGATGCTAAGCCCGCCTTTCTCCAGCGTAAAATAATAATCCAGCGCGAGATCCCATTCCGGATTTTTGTAGCAGGAAATTCCGTACTTCTCCGGCTCCATGGCCACCGGACTGAATTTGCCCAGCACGAAGGTCATGAATCCCAGGGAGTGAATCGCGTCGCGGTTTTTATGCACGAAGCGTTTGCTGTCCTCGGCCTCTTCGGAGGTTTCGCCGGGGAAGCCAAAAAATCCCATGATGTGGTTCCATATCCCGAACTTGGCGGACATCTCCAGATTGGTCTGGATGGCGTCCGGGCGCGTCGCCTTGTCCATCAACTTCAGCACGCGCTCGTTGCCGGATTCGTATCCGAAATGCAGGTACTTGCACCCGGAGTCCGCCGCGTCTTTCCAAACCTCCTCGTCGAGCAGAACTTCCTCGAAGCGCATGTGGGTGGTCCAGGCGATATCGAGTTTTTGATCGATCAACTCGCGCGAAAGTTTGCGGAACAGCGCGGGGGGATAGGATTCGTCGGTGAAGTGAAAATGCCGGTTGCCGTACTTTTCCTTGAGGAACTTTATTTCGTCGACGATCTGATGAACCTGCTTGGTGCGGTAGCCTTCGACATAGCCCTGAAAATGATCGCAAAAGGTGCACTTGCCCCAATAGCATCCCCGCGTGGCCAGATAGGGCAGGATGAGTTTGGGCACGAAATACAAGTCCAGCGGCAGACCGTCGAAATCGGGCGGCGGAAGTTTGGCCAGATCCTCCGAGCAAACTTCCTTGTTGGTCCGCACGCTTCCGTCTTCGGCGCGGTACATCAAATTGGGCAGGGAACTTAAATCCTTCTCGCCCTTTTCCAACGCCTCGATCAATTGCAGAAAGGCGTTTTCCCCTTCGTACAAAACCGCCGTGTCGAACAGGTCCCAAAGCGCGGGAACGTTTCCCAGCGCGTCGCGGATGCGCGTGACGATGTTGCCGCCGAGCGTGATGTGCACGTCCGGATACGTCTCCTTGATTAATTTGCAAAAGGTGAACGCCGGGATCAATTGCTTTTGCTGGACGATGGAAATCCCGACCAGTCCAGGGCGTTCCTTCTCCATCAAGTCGGCGATTAAAAATTGATACACGTCCCGGTAGACGTTGATCTGCTCGTCGTCCAGCGCTTCGAGAATTTCGCTCGACATGAACGGTTTGTAGACCAGGTCGGTTTCGATGGGCGGGAAACAGATTTGCGCGGGATAGTATCCCAGGGAAATGACCGACATGGCTTGATGCAGGACAGCGTTCGCCGGCTCCAACTGGTCGATGGAGTAAAATTCCGGTCCGCGTAAAACTCCCTTGGCGCGGCCGACGTCGCGGATGAGTTGGCGTATGCGGTCTTCGGTGACGTCCTCAAGCTGCGTCAGGAGCGCTTGTTCCTCTTCATTCAAGGCGCGCTCTCCGGCGGCGCGTTGGAGGTGGCGCATCTCGAACCCGATCCGCCCATGGACGTGGAGCAAAAACTTTTCGCCGAACATCATGTCGTACATTTCGACGTTGACGTCTTTCTGGATCACCTCGTGTCCGGCGGGACGCAACACCGCCGTCAGCGACGGCAGGCTCAGGTACGGCTCCGACGGCAACCAGTCCGGGGGAAACAGCAGGAGGGTTTTCATGCCGCAACCTCCGCAGAATTCTGGAAGGATATTAAATCCCCCTCACCTTCATCCTCTCCCCCGGTGGGGAGAGGAGTAAAGAGGAGCGTCGTTGTTCCAGTATTGGCGCGGGTTATTGATGTGGAGCCGAATAAAAAACCTTTAATAATTCCTCTCCCTTGAGGGCGAGCGCTCACGGAGCGACGGGCTGGGTGAGGGTGCATAATGACTTTACCTTTTTGATTTCTATTCACGCCTTGCACAGCTCCTTTTCGGAGGACTCGGGATTTTTCCCGGACAGGGCGGATTTTCCGTACCTGTCCAGGTAGAGCAGGAAATGTTCACGCGGCATCGTCCCCCAGATATCCAGCGAAGGGAAAAGTTCCTCGCCCATCTGGATGCAGGCCGCGTTCATTTCCTTGGCTTCGCTCCGCGTCATGCCGACGTCGATCTCGAAATCCAGATTCATCGCGACGTCCGCGTCTTCGTCCTGGATGATTTTGGTAATGGAAAACTTTTCCGGGAACTGGTAGCAACTGGAATCGCGGTTCAACAAAAACACGCCGGGTCCGAAGGAATGAATAGCGTCGGTGTTGTCGCGCAAAAAGTCGATGGTTTCCCGCGCTTCCTCGCGCGTCTCCGTGGGGAATCCAAAGAACAGAAAACAGTGGTTCCAGATTCCCGCGTCGGCGCTGTGGCGCAGGGCTTGCCGTTCGATCTCCTGGGTGGCGCCTTTGTCGATCAGCGCCAGGATGCGGTCGTTGGCGCTTTCCAGTCCGAACATCAGGAAGATGAACCCGGCGTCTTTCATTTTTTTGAACAAGTCGCCGTCCATCACCTTTTCAAATTTCAACAGGCACAGCGAGCGCACGTCCAGTCCGCGTTCCAGTATCGCCTCCGAAACGTCGTTTAAGGAGTGCGGCGAGACCGCTTCGTCCGACCAGGTGAAATATTTCGTATCGTATTTTTTGGACAAGGCGTCCAACTCGTCGACCATGGCCTCGGTGCGTTGCTTTCCGTAGCGATGGCCGTAAACGTAACTGTGCGTGCAGAAAGTGCACTTGCCCCAGTAGCACCCCCGGCTTTGCAGGACGGGCAAAATCGGATA
Source organism: Nitrospinaceae bacterium (assembly GCA_029261575.1). Classification (GTDB taxonomy): domain Bacteria; phylum Nitrospinota; class Nitrospinia; order Nitrospinales; family JACRGP01; genus JAJDBB01. The sequence continues at coordinate 3,332 of JAJDBD010000034.1, forward strand.
GGGCGAGAGGTATTTGTCCATCGGCAGGCCGTCGAAGGTCGGACCCGGCACGTCTTCGAATCGCAACTCGACGCGCTGGGTATTGATCTTCACTTCGTCGCCGTCGAGATAAATCAAATTGGGATTTTGGCTCAGGTTCTTGCCCTCTTTAAGCGAAGTCAGCAACTGGTGAAGCGGTTCCTCGCCCTCGAAGGTTATGATGCTGTGGCAGAACTCCTCAAAAAATTCCGTTCGCCCGGCGAGTTGACCGGCGTTCACGGAAAAGATCGGACCGCCCAGAACGATGTGCAGGTGGGGGTATTTTTTCTTGAGCAGACTCGCCAGCGTCAGGCCGGGGATGATCTGCGAAATGCCGACAATGGAAACTCCCGCAACGTCGTAATCCTCCCAGCGCTCGGTCGGCAGGAGGTAATCCTCGTAAACTTGAATGTAGGGATTCGCCGCCCGGTCCCGGCAAACTTCCGGCGCGCAGCGGGTGGACTCCTCGGCGAACGTGCCGCTCTCAAAGGTCGAAAGGGTCAACACCGAAGGCGCAAAGGCGTCGGACGTGAGCTTCAGCGCCGACTTGATGATCATATCCGCCTGCCGGTAGCTGTCCAGTTGGAAAAACAAATCCGGCGTGCGCATCACCTTCTTGGCGTCTTCGATCTGCGAAATGATGGCGCCTGAAAATTTCAGCCCGGTCGAAAGCACGTCCATCATGGATTTATCCTGAATGCTGAACGAAGGCTTCTGGCGAAGGGTTTCCAGGCGACCGCGCATTTTTTCCGCGGCGATTTCCAGCCACTCGGGCGACAGGAAACGGTCGTAGGATTCTATATTGAAGTCCCTCTGCGCGACGTCCCAACCTTTGGCCTGCAAATAGGAGCACAGGTAGGGCGCGCTCAGATAGGGCTGGCTGGGATACCACTGGGGCGGATAGACGATGAGCGTTTTCATGATGGGTTCATCATAACATTTTTCCGTAAGGCGCCACAAAGATATCCCGCCTCCGACAAGACGTAAACACCTTCTCAAAACATACAAAAATTCGATTTGACATGGCCCGCTCGCCACGTATAATTTTGAGATACGACTATTTATATTTTGATACAATAAGTAGAAATCGTTGAATCAGTTCCATCAGGCGGCGGGCTTTGGTTTCTCTTTCCGGGTTGAATGATCGGTCGAGAGCGGGTCCGCCCTTTATCAACCAGGCCTGGTGGGATTTTTTTATATTGTCCCTGAAAATAAAATCCAAACGGGAATTCTGTTTGCCGTCGGCGATTATTCCGCGGCTCTCCCGAAAAACCGAGGTGGTCATGTTATTCAAGAACTTCCAAAAATTATTTTCCATAGGCCTGGCGTCTTTCGGCCTTCTATTGTTCGCCTTCGGCGGCGTCGGTCTGGCGGCAAAATTCGCCGAGGGCGTCAAAGCCACAGACGCTTCCATTTCCCTGGTGGACGGACTGGTCGCGGACAAAAAGGGAAACGTCTACATTGCGCGAAGGGACCACAACACCATTGACCGGATCGGTTCCGACGGGAAAATCTACCGTTACGCCGGCAGCGGCTCCTCCGGGTTTTCCGGCGACGGCGGCCCGGCCAAACAGGCCACGCTCAAACTCCCCGCCGGGCTGGCGTTCGACGACGCGGGCAACCTGTACATTGCCGACCGGGAAAACCATCGCGTGCGCAAGGTCGATTCCAAAGGCGTTATCACAACGATTGCAGGAACCGGCACAACCGGATTCAGCGGGGACGGTGGACCCGCCGTCAAGGCGCAATTGAATTACCCTGCGGGCGTCGCGGTCGATAATAAAGGAAACGTTTATATTTCCGACCGGTCCAACGACCGCATTCGCAAGATAAACTCCAAAGGCGTCATTTCCACCGTCGCCGGGATAGGGGTGGACGGTTACTCCGGGGACGCTGGACTCGCCCTCAAGGCAAAACTCAGCAAACCGTTTGGCATTTGCCTGGACACAAAGGGCGCCTTGTATATCGCCGACCGGGGCAACAACCGCATTCGCAGGGTTGATACGCACGGGATCATCACGACGGTCGCCGGAGACGGCGGGTTTTTCTTCATTGGCGACAACGGACCCGCCTATCGCGCCAGCATCGCCGGTCCCACGGGCGTGGCCGTCGATGCGGAAGGTTCCATATATATTGCGGACCGTAACAACAACCGCATCCGCAAAGTCGATTCCATGGGAATGATCCGCACCATCGCCGGCACCGGGCAACAGGATTACAACGGCGACGCGGAAGTCGCCCGTGAAACCAACCTGTACCTGCCTTTTGGCGTCGCCCTCGATCCCGAAGGAAAACTTTTGATGATCGACCGCTCGCATTACCGCATTCGCCGCATCGACCCGAAGACGGGACAGATCGTCACCGTCGCGGGTAACGGTGAAAAAAGAATGCACGGCGACGGTGGACCCGCCACGGGCGCCATGCTGAACTTTCCCCACGGAATTTTTGTCGACAAAAACGACGAGGTGATTTTCTCCGACAAATCCAACAGCCTGATCCGGAAAATCAAAAAGGACGGAACCATCGATTCTATTGCCGGAACCGGAAAACGCGGCACCCTGGGAGACGGCGGACCCGTCATGGAAGCTTCGTTGATGGGACCCACCACGCTGGTTCCAAACTCCAAGGGCGAAATGTTTTTCCTCAGCCCAAGCGGCTACATCAGCATCATCCGTAAAATCGACAACAATGGAATCATCGACCATTTTCTGGGAACCTCGGACGAGCGCTACATGAAAGCCGTCAAGGGGCACGCTCATATAGGACAAGCCGCCCTGGACAACCGCTCCATGGTGACGCAGTTTTCCGACCTGGCGTTTGACAAGCAGGACAACCTGTACGTCTCGGATCGGATCAACAATCAAATCCGCAAAATCGATAACCAGGGAAACGTCTCCACTATTGGCGGGACGGGAGACGCGGATCATATGGGAGACGGAGGGCCGGCCGTCAATGCCAGCTTCAACGACCCCTTGGCTCTGGTGGTGGACGACGCCGGGAATTTATTCGTGGGGGACGCGGGCAACAACATGATTCGTAAAATCGACCCCAATGGGATCGTTTCCACCTACGCCGGCAACGGCACGATCAAGGATTCGGGCGACGGCGGACCCGCGTCGGAGGCCGGGATCCGTTACATGGACGATCTGAAGATCAGCCCGTCGGGCGAGCTTTATATTGTGGAGTCCAATTCGCACATAATCCGCAAAATCACTAAAGAAGGAATCATTGAAACCGTCGCGGGACGCAAGGGGGTCCAGGGCCTGTTTGGCGACGGCGGTCCGGCCACCAAAGCCATGTTGAAAACTCCCAGCGCCCTCGCCTTTGACTCCAAGGGCGCCATGTACATTTCCGATATGGGCAACAGCGTGATCCGCAAGGTGGACGTCGACGGCGTCATCACCACCATCGCGGGATCGGGAACTTTTGGCTGGGGCCACGAAGGCGAACAGGTGGAAATCTATTTTCAAAATTTTCCCTAATTTTAATTTCGCTTTCGTTGGCGAAACAATTCATCCAAGCATTCCGGAGATTTTTAATTGCCTGATTCCAAAATTCCCGATTCTTGCTTGCCATCGGCACATTGACTCATTCAAGTACTATGGAGATATTTAAATGCCTTATTCCAAGTTTTTAGCGAGCCTGTTTTTTGCGACGTCTTTTCTTTGCGCCGCCGGCGCGTCCGCGGCGTCCGACCCCTTGACCGGAGTTCTGGAAAAGATGGACGGGCTGATCTGCGCCGCCCCGGAAAAAATGACCGCGCTCTTCGGCAAAAACATCGTCATTTTTTCCGACGACAAGCGCATCCTCCCCAAACAACGGATCGAGTCCTACCAGAATATGATCGCCGAACTTGAGGGCATGAAATGCAAAGTGGACCGCACCGTGCTTTCCAGCTCCGTTGGAAAAGAGGTGGGCTATATTTTGGTGGATGAACAGATCAGCGTTTCGTCGCGCCAGAGCACGGACGAAAGGCAACACAGCGTGTGCACTTATGTTTTTAATAAAGAAGGCGGCGCTTGGAAAATAATCCAGGAGCACTGTTCCAGCCTGCCGGATTACACCATCGTGCCCGGCGACGACGCGTTGTATTACTATCACAACCCGGTTTACTGACCCGCGCGACGCTGGCCCCAGCAGGCGCAACGTATCCGGGAGACCATACGCATTGAGAACAATTGCAAATCAAACCCTGCCGCCGGGGGCGACCCCGGCCTCTGGGCGACCCCGGCCACGGATGAAACTGGATGAACACCGATGACGTCCATTTTAAAAATACCGGCGCCGCTGGGAGCGACGTGGGACGGCAACGGCGTCAACTTTGCCGTCCACTCCAGCCGCGCCGAAGCCGTGGAGCTTTGCCTGTTCGACTCGCCCGAAGCCCCGAAAGAATTTAAAACCATTCCGCTGACTCAACGGACCGGCCCGGTCTGGCGCGGCTACCTCCCCGACGCAAGACCCGGCCTGCTCTACGGATACCGGGTTCACGGTCCCTTCGATCCTAAAAAAGGTTTGTGGTTCAATCCCGCCAAACTTTTGCTGGACCCTTACGCCAAAGCCCTGGGCAAAAATCTGGTCTGGGACGAATCCCTGTTCTCCTCCCTTCCGGGCAAGTCGGGAAAACCAAAAATCAATCGGCACGACAGCGCCCCGTTCGCCCCGCGCGCCCGGGTGATCGATCCGCAATTCGACTGGGAGGACGATCGTCCGCCAGACGTCCCCTGGAACGAAACATTCATTTATGAAACCCACGTCAAGGGACTCACCCGGCTCTACCCAAGAATCCCGGAGGCAATCCGGGGCGGGTACGGCGGACTCTGCCACGGGCCGGTCCTCGAACATTTTAAAAGCCTCGGCGTAACGACGGTGGAACTCATGCCGGTCATGCAGTCCGTGGACGAGCATCACCTCTACCTCAAAGGACTGAAAAATTATTGGGGTTACAACCCGTTGTGCTTTTTTGCGCCGGACTCCCGGTTCTGTTCCGTAGGCGGAGACCCCGTCCGGGAATTCAAACAGATGGTCAAGGGCTTGCACCGCGCCGGACTGGAAGTGATCCTCGACGTGGTGTACAACCACACGGCGGAAGGCAACCACCTGGGTCCGACTCTGTCCCTGTGCGGATTCGACAATCCCGACTATTACCACCTGAACGCCAAAGGCGAGTATGTAGACTATTCCGGGTGCGGCAACACGTTGGACGCGTTTCAGCCCGCCGCGCTTGATTTGATCGTCGACTCCCTGCGCTACTGGGTCCGGGAGATGCACGTGGACGGGTTTCGTTTCGACCTGGCAACGGCCCTGGCGCGCGGTCCCAAGGGGTACGACAAGCGTTGTCCGTTGTTCGAGGCCATTCGCGAAGACCCGGTCTTCTCGCGGGTAAAATGGATCGCCGAACCCTGGGACCTGGGCGCGGACGGTTATCAATTGGGAAATTTCCCCGAAGATTGGCGGGAGTGGAACGGCCAGTACCGCGACACGGTGCGGAAATTCTGGCGCGGCGACCCCGGCGCCGCCGGTCCGCTGGCCACGCGCATTGCGGGCAGTAGCGACCTGTATCAAGCCGCCGGACGCAACCCCTCCGCCGGCATAAATTACGCCGCCTGCCACGACGGGTTCCCCCTGCGCGACCTCGTGAGCTACAAACGCAA
>JAJDBD010000035.1 GCA_029261575.1 Nitrospinaceae bacterium
TTTCACCGTACGCTCCGTCGCTATCCACGTCGCATGCTTCATCATCGACGTATGATACGGATACGCAGGGTTGTACTTCGCGCGAAGCATCAGGCGTCCGACTTTGTATCGAGGATCAGACGGCTTCCAACCCATGTACGGACGATCCGCGGGATTCGCGTCGCAGTACACATAGTCGCCGTCGTTGATGCCAAGATCCTTACACAGGAACGGGTTCATATGAACCTGCCATTCTCCAACTCCCGGAGAACGTTTGTCCATGCGATACGGATCGCCAAAGTTGTTGTTCCAGATCATGTTCCAGTCCGTCGTCGCCCAGGACGAATGCGCCGTATGGCGAGACTTCGGGGTAACACAATAGAAACGATAGCCCTTCTCCCACAAGAAGTTCTTCGTCGTGCGCACGCTCGACCAAGGTTTCTTGATGTTCCGTACGTGACGCAAATCCGGATCCTGCTCGTCTTCCGGAATCCCGTAATCGTCCGGGCGGATGTAGGGGTTCGTAGATACAATTACGTTCGGCAGGTAAGGCGTGGCTTCAGGCCCTTCCCGATGAACAATAAAGTTTTCGCCCCACTCGATCGCTTCCGGCTCGTCGTTGTAGAACTGGATGCGTCCGTTCGGGGTGTAAAAAGGCTTCGACTCCGTGAACATTTCCCAAAACGGAGACCGCGGGTAGGTTCTGAACAGCAACAAACAACATCCCGGCTCGCCATACTTGCCGTTGATGATGTCGTCGATGTTGTAACCCATTCCCGTCGTCGACGTCGTGAACAAGCGACGAATCATCGCCTTCGTTCGGTTGGGAGCTTCGCCTTCGTAGACTTTCACGAAATCGGCAAAACGCTTGTCTCCGGTCACTTCGGCCATGCGGCGGGCAAACTGTCGATGGATCAGGTTGTCGTCGATGGTGTCGAAAACAGGCTTGATGCCGGTGCCGCCCCAGATCTGATGGAACGGATTTGAACACGCGGAAGTGATCTCGTAACTCTCGAATTCCGCCCAGCTGTTCGGAGCCAATACAATGTCCGAATACTCGCAGGAACCCGTGAACTCAATGTCCTGAGCCACGATCATGTCTACGTTGTTGTTCGTGTTGAACACCAGCTCGTAGAACCACTTTGCGTTGTTGATGACGTTAACGTTGACGAACCAAACCAGCTTCGTCGGCGTCGGCATATGAGTCCGACCCGTGAACACCTTCCGGCCATAGCGCGGGGTGTTGACGATCAACGCCTTGTCGCGATGCGCCCAGTAGCTGACTTCCTCGCCCTTCAGATAACCTTTAACGTTCTTCCAGTCCACGTTCTTCGCTGGATCCAGAATGACGTTGAAAGGATCTTCCGCGACCATCGCCGCAAACCCGGGACCAGACCAATGCGATCCCTGGTAGTTGCCGGCCTTGTAGTTGCCAGCCCAGGTATGCGATCCGGAACCCTTCGGTCCCACGTTGCCCGTCAACATCAACGGAACGTAAGACGCGCGGTTATGCATCGTTGCGTGGAAGTAATGGTTGATGCCTTCGCCGTAATGAATCTCTACCGGAAGGATCGTGCCGATGTCGCGCGCCAGACGCACAATCAAATCCTTGGGCGCATGACTGATCTGGTTGACCGTGTCGACGTCGTAATCCTTCAGATGGATCTTGTACATTTCGTACAACGGCATAACGGTGATCGTTTTACCGTTCACCAGTTTGATATCAAATACTCCGTCCAAAGCAGGATCAATGCCCTTCTTCCACATCTTCGCGCCGATGTCCTCGCGCGTGATAGCGACAGGCTTGTCCGTCTTCGTGTCCCACACCGTATAGTCGGGCATTTTGTCGCGGTTGAAGTTCTTCATCCACTTCGTCGTGAACCCGTCTTTCGGCAGAGGCTGAACCCGATAGCCCGGAATGTAATCTTCCGGATGCAGGCGGATCAGATTGTCCGTGCGAACCAGCAACGGCATGTCCGTGTAGGCTTTGACGTATTCCACGTCTACCAGGCCCTCGTCCATGATGATCTTGGCGCATCCCAAAAATACCGAGATGTCAGACAGACCCGCTCGTACCGGCACCCAGTAGTCCGCCTTCGTCGAAGGAGGATTGTACTCGGGACATACCGTGACCAACGTGCCGCCGCGCTCCATGATCTCCGTGTACCAATGCGCTTCAGGCATTTTGTTCTCGATCAGGTTCTTACCCCATTGGATCGTCAGCTTCGCGTAACGATGATCCGCAAAGTCGATGTCCGAGGTCTGCATACCATGCGTCCAGGAATGACCCGGAGCCTGATCGCCATGCCAGGTATAGTTAGACCAGGCGCGACCGCCCAATACCTGACCCGGTCCGCGTCCGCGGATGATCGAGTCCTGAAGAGCCGCCATATTCGCCATGCGGTAAACGCCGTATTTACCAACAACGCCCAACAGACCCATTCCGCCCCGGTACTTGAAAGTACGCGATCCGGAACCGCCCATCGCTTCGATCATCTCAGGCTGATAGCCTTCGTTTTTCAAGCGCTGTGCGCCGCGGGGGCCTGAATAAGCTTTACCCACCGCGATGTGGCCTTTGGCCAGATAAGTGAATACTTGATCCCAGGGAACCCGAACGAACTCGTCCGTGCCCCGGCTTGTGAACTTATATTTCTCCCGATTCTCCTTGTCCAGATACGGAAAGCCGTCGTCCGCCCACTGTTTCCAGCCCACGCGGATCATCGGATACTTGTTGCGGTAAGGTCCGTATACACGACGAGGAAACGTCATGCCGCGCAGACACATCCGCGGATTCCAGGCGGCGTCCGCCTGGTTGCCGTACAAGTCTTTTACTTTGTGATGATCGTAGTTCTGCTCGATACGCATCAATATGCCGTTACGCACAAATCCGCGCACCCGGCACTGATGGGTGTCGTTCGGGGAACAACAATAGGTGAAAGAGCGCTCGTACTTGTACTGATCGCGATACACTTCCTCCCACCTACGGTCCGGATAGGAATCCAACGGGTTGCCTACCTTGACCACCGGCTTCAACTGCGCGCCGACCTTCTTGCTCGAAAGCGCCATGGCCGTAGCCACGCCAGCGCTCACTTGCAAAAACTTTCTGCGATTTAACCTCATAAA
>JAJDBD010000036.1 GCA_029261575.1 Nitrospinaceae bacterium
TCAGGTCAAGCCGTGTTTTTTGACTTGGCGGCAAATGGTTCCGAAAGGGAGGAGAAAGAGGCGCCCCTTCAGTCAACCGGATTTATTTATTGCCGCCGCGGCCGCCATCCACAACTTGCGCGTGGTCGCAAGAAACGCGGAAGATTTCGAGAAAACCGCCTCCCGTCCTCCCCCCGGAAGGTCTGCTAAATTTTTTTCAAACGCCGCCGCCGGGGCTAGACATGGAAGTCGCCGGCAGGTGGAATTCCCGGTAGGCCTTTTTAATATTCTCGCGGATGCGGTCCTGATGTTTCCAGGACCCAAATTTTTTCTTCAACTCCGCCTCCACCGCGTCTTGCCCTTCCGCCAGCGTCTTCCCCGCCCGGATGAACTTGACCACGTGGGTTTTCAATTCCAGCAAATAATGTTTCATATGAATCATGATGGGTTTTTCGCCCACCCGACCCAGTCCGGGCACAATCATCTCCGCGTCCAGATCCTCCAGAACCCTGAGGTTCTTGATCCAGTCGCCAATATAAGCGTCGCGCAAATCGGGAATCGCCTCGCGGTTGCCCCAGCCGCCCAATATCAGCAACCGGTATTCCTTTATGTAAACCGCCGTATCGGAGTCGGTGAATCCTCTTCCCGGATGAAGGAGTTGCAGGTGAAACTCGCCGGGATAAATTTCCATGCCGGTTTGAAAAACCTGGTTGGGCGGGGCGAGGGAAAAGGTCTTCCCCTGTTTTTCGTAGAGCGCCTTGAACTCGGTTCGTTGCGGGTACCCGCTTTTGCCCAGCATGTTCTTGCGGGCGTTTTCATGCGCGAGAACGTCGGAGTTTGGCCGGAACGCCTGGTTGCCAAAAACATAATCGGCGTGAAAGTTCGTATTGATCACGAGGCGGACGGGTTGATCCGTCCGGGCCTTGATTTCCCCCAGAACTTTTTCAGCAAATTCCGGACTCGCTCCCGAGTCGACGACCACCACGCCGTCCTTGGTGATGATGAAGGTCGAGTTGGCGCCGGTTCCGGATTTCGGACTCACGGTGAAAATTTTTTCAAACACGCGAACGGTTTCGACTTCCATCCCAAACGCGGGCGAAGCGGACAAACCGGATAAAGCGGCAACGAGCAATGCGGACAAACAAAATCCAATCAGGGTAAAACGTTTCATGGTCCTCGGGGGAAAAGGGTTTAGTTTAGAATCTCTGCGGCCAGCGCCAGGCCAGCGTGCCGCTGGACCCGATAGTTGGCGATTGAAAGATTTTCTTCAAATCGAACTCCTACCGATCGATCATTCTTGATTGCATTCAAGATACAAGCCCACCACAACCTGCGGCTTCCATTAAACGTTACGCTAACTGCCTCCGGGCGCTGGCCCGGCTGGCCCTGCGGCGAGCAGCCCGGCTTTCTTTGGAAAGCGGCTTTATACGGCTTTGGTTCTATGGTATTTTACAGCGATGGAAGAAGAAAGTAAAAATAAGTACGACTTGTTGATGCATTTATTGAGCGAAGGCGACGCCATGGTCTGTCTGGACGCGCGCCAGGACGGCGTGGACGTCCCAAAGTCCCACCAGGGAAATCCCGCGCTGAGCCTGGTATTCAACCTGGACTTCAAACGACCGATTGAAGTGACGCACGAGGGGATCTTCGCCACGCTGTCGTTTTCCGGCCGGCCCCATAAATGCGTCCTTCCCTTTGAAGCGGTGTGGGCCATTTATGAACCCACCACGCAAAAGGGAAACGTCTGGGAAGAATGCCTGCCTCTGGATATGGATTTACCCGCTCCTTTGGCGTCGACGACTCCGGCCAAGACCAGGCCCGACCATCTCAAGGCCCAAAAAGGCGGCAACGGCAAACTCCCAAGTTCGGACGGGGATAAGCCCAAGAGGGACCGAAGTCATTTGCGCGTGATCAAATAAACGTAAAAGGCCTTGAAAAGGCTTCGTCTATTGAGGGGATAAAACTTTACAATACGCGGGGGATGGTTTAGAATTCCCCTCCTGCATTTTGGGGTACCCAAGTAGAAAATCCGGATTATAAATTATGGTGGGCGTAGCTCAGTTTGGTAGAGCTCTGGATTGTGGCTCCAGTGGTCGCGGGTTCAAGTCCCGTCGCTCACCCCATATTCTCTGCGCCCGTAGCTCAGCTGGATAGAGTTCCGGACTTCGAATCCGAAGGTCGCAGGTTCGAATCCTGCCGGGCGTACCACTCTTCGCCGGAGGGGCAGATTGCCACTCTTCGCCAGAGAGGCGAAATTACTTTGGCGACTGCATTGTTATTCTGGGTTCGAAAATGCGGTTCAAACTTTTACGGTTTAACCGCGCCCTAAACAACCGTGGAACTGGCTGATGGCCTACTCGCAGGACAAAATGCGAATGGCAAGAATGGACTCATTCCACGCCGGTTCCCAAGTCCAAGAAGGAGGCGCTCATGTATTTCAAAAAACCGGCAAAGGCAATCCGTTGGTTGTCGATTTTATTTTTAGGATTGGCTCTGCTTTTCGTTCCCGCCTCGGCATTCGCCGATAATTTTTTCAAAAAATATAAAACCGACAGCGCGGGAAGCTACGACGCCACCAAGGACCATCGTGCGGGAAGCTCCGGAATGGCGCCCAAACATCGCGAGGGTAGCGGCAGTAAAAAAGGATACAAGAAGGGCCACGGCAAGGGCTACGGTCACGGCAAAGGATATTCCCACGGTAAAAAAGAAGGCAGCGGCAGTAAACACGGTTATGGCGGTCACGGCGGCCATCACAAAGCGTCGCCCTTCGACCACGTCCTGAAATTTAGCAAAAGCCTGGGTTTGACCGACGCGCAAATCAACCATCTGGAGTGGATGGAAATTGAATACAAGAAATATAAAATTCTGTTGCACGCCGAGCACACCTTTGCGCATTTGGAAATGGACAAGGTGGTCCATTCGGGAGAGCTCCAAGAAAAATGGATACGCGCCATTGGGCGATGGATGGCTAGAATTAAAGGGGATAGCGCCCTACTTTTAGCGCAAGCCAAAATTGGGATTTTAAGAACGCTGACGATGGAACAAAGAAGTAAAGTCCACGATATGTTCTTCCGGCGTTGAACGGGAGAAACGGAAAATTTTTCGGGGCGTAGCGCAGCCTGGCTAGCGTACCTGCTTTGGGAGCAGGGGGTCGGAGGTTCGAATCCTCTCGCCCCGACCAGTTAAAT
>JAJDBD010000037.1 GCA_029261575.1 Nitrospinaceae bacterium
GTTGAAAGGAACATTTGCCGACCTCACAAAAAATGGTCCTCAAACTGAGGTCGCTGGCATTCGTTTCAAGAAAATTTTAGCAAAGGTCGGTAACGAGGCGGCTTCGCTCATGAGAAAACTAGTTGTAGACATAGCTAGCGAGACAGCGAAGAAGGTCATTTTGGATGTCATAAAATAGTATTGACCATTTTGTGCTGACTGATGGCGCTGTGTTTGAGTTTTCTTTACCTGTAAACATCAAAATTTAAAAATCATCAAGGCCGGTGCAGGCCGCATTCCTTGTGGTCCGGGTTTTCCCACCACCAGCGTCCGGCGCGGACGTCCTCGCCCGGCTCGACGGGCCGCGTGCAGGGGGCGCATCCGATGCTCGGGAAATTCCGTTCGTGCAGGGGATTGGTCGGAACTTTATTGGCGGCGATATAATCCTCCACCTGCTTTAAGGTCCAGTCGGCCAGCGGGTTAATTTTCACCAGTCCGTCCCTCGGCGCGTCTTTTTCCACTTTTTGGATTTCGGTGCGCGTCGGGTTTTGCTCCCGCCGCATGCCGGAGACCCAGGCGTCCAGGTCCGCCAGCGCCCGGTTGAGGGGTTCCACTTTGCGGATGCGGCAACATTCCTTACGGTTCTCCACGCTTTCCTTGAACGAATAAAGACCCTTTTCGCGGACCAGATTTTCTACTTGGTCCTTGTCCGGAAAATAAACTTTGACCGGCAAGCCGTATTTGCTCCGCACCCGTTCCATGGTTTGATAGGTTTCTTCGTGCAGGCGTCCGGTGTCCAGCGTAAAAATTGATATCGGAACCTTCAGCTTATGAATCATGTCGATCAGAACCATATCCTCCAGCCCAAAACTGGAGGCCAGGCCGACGTTTTTGAATTCCCCCCCGGCCCAGGTCAATAACTCTTCCGGGGTTTTTGTTTCTATTGCGATTGGCTCCATGCGTCGACTCCAGAATATTTAAAGGGGATTTCTAATAATGCAATATTTTCTTTAAGGCAACTCGTGGACCCTTATTTCATAAGGTCCACTCATGGCCAAAAGCATTTTTTAGAGCCGCCTTAAAAAATTTACCTGGCTCAGGATACACCAAAACTGTCATTTCCCCAAAAATCCCAATGGTTTATAGACTTAGGCCCGGATTTGCAAGGGTTTTGGCTTGACAGGCGGGGTGATAATGTTTATATAGGGGGCCTTAATTTCATTTTCTCGGGAATAAATCAAGCGAATTTGGAACGCGGGCCAAAACTCTTTGCAAACGTTGGGCTTTGGGTTGACGTTATTATCGCTCAAAGTACCTCCGCCAATTAAAATGGTTTGTTTTATTCAGGTTGCGGGGCGTTATTTTTGTCGGGCGGCGATTTTATTTTTTGCGGTCTGTTTGATTTCCCCCGCCCAGGCGTCGGCTTTTGAGAAAGGTAAACCAGGGTCGATTCTGAAACAACTGGAAAACGAGTTCACCCAGTTGGCGGAAAAGGTATTGCCCGCAGTGGTCAGCCTGTCTCCGCATGTAGGCGGAGACCCGGATCAAAAACGCTTCGGCGGATTGAGTCGGAGGCGCCCCACCAATTCTGCGGCGGGCGTTATTGTCGACGGTGAAAACGGTTGGGTCGTGACCAACAGCCATGTGGTCCGCGACGCCGTAAAAATAAAAGTGACTTTATATAACGGGCAAATCCTGGTGGGTCGTGTGGTGGGCAAGGACGAAGACGCCGACCTGGCCGTGGTTAAAATAGATTCCCCTGATCCTTTACCTTCCGCCAAATGGGCCGATTCCAGCGCCGTCAAGGTGGGCCAGTTGGTGGTGGCAGTGGGCAATCCATACGGGTTAAATGAAACCATGACTTTTGGCATTGTGAGCGGATTGAATCGTGAAAATATTAACCTTTCCCGATACGAGGATTTCATTCAAACCGACGCCTCGATCAACCCCGGCAACAGCGGGGGGCCTTTGTTGAATATTGAAGGCAATATCATCGGGATCAATACCGCCATCATCAATTACGCCCAGAACATCGGTTTCGCCATTCCATCCAACGTGGTCAAAGATGTCGTGACCCAGTTGATCGAATTTGGCGAGGTGAGAAGAGGTTGGTTGGGAGTGGGCATTGAGCCGTTACCGGGAGAGCCTGACGGAAAAGCCGTTGCTGAAAAGGGCAGGGGTGTGTTTGTCAATTCCGCGTTCAAGGGCGATCCGGCCTACGACGCTGGAGTTCGAAAGGGAGACGTTATCCTCAAGGTCGCCGGCGTTCTTGTGGATTCGCCCACAAAGTTGATTCGTATGGTGGGCCAGGTGCATCCGGGCCAAAAAATAAATATCGAAGTCCTCCGCGACGGGAAAAACCTGGAGTTCACCGTCGAATTGGGGGAGCGTAAAAAGGAATTGTTCGCATCCCTGATTCCGGAAGAGTTTTCCAGCCTGGGATTTGACGTGGAAAATCAAGCGGCGTCAAACTCTGATGGGGTCGGCGGCGTTGTCGTCTCCAGGGTGGAGTCCAAGGGACAAGCCATGACGGCGGGATTGCAGGCGGGCGATTTGATTTCCGAAGTTCAAGGCAAAGCGGTTTCCTCAAAAGAACAATTCGAAAACCTGGTCGGGAGTTTCAAGGATTTGGAGCAAATTTCCCTGTTGGTTGTCCGCAACCAGGAAAGCATACATTTAACTCTTTTATTGAAAGAGTAATAAATAGGTAGAACGTGAAGTCAGTGGTTTTTAATCTGTTAAACCGGTCTAAGCGATTAGAGTCGGCCTTAATAGGAGGTAAGCAAATGTTTAAATGTGTAACTGAAAAGAGCAAGCTGGGTTTGCGCGCTCTTGTGGTTTCCATTCTGGCCTTGGGGTTGGGACTGGGAACTTCGGGAATTGCGCAGTCCAAAGACCTGGAGTCTGACAAGGGTCAGGCGTCCGAACGCCCCGCCTGGCTGGAGAAGTTTGAGCGTCAGGTGGAGTTTGAGGATTTGATGGAAGGCCGCGACGGTCGTCAGGACAAGCTGGACAAGACGATGATGCGCCTGATGAATCAATTGAAATCCAACGTGATGGAGCATGCTACC
>JAJDBD010000038.1 GCA_029261575.1 Nitrospinaceae bacterium
GGTAGCATGCTCCATCACGTTGGATTTCAATTGATTCATCAGGCGCATCATCGTCTTGTCCAGCTTGTCCTGACGACCGTCGCGGCCTTCCATCAAATCCTCAAACTCCACCTGACGCTCAAACTTCTCCAGCCAGGCGGGCCTGGACTTGCTGGACTTCCCAGCTTCATCATCTGTAGCGAAAACGCTTGCCGGGACGATTAAAAGGCTAAGCAAGAACAGCAAAGCCATTGTCGCCACGGAAAACCTTCCCGCCCTCCATTTAAAACTTTTGCAGACCATACGTAAATCCTCCTCAAAAATTTAACCTACGAAACCACAAAAAAAACAAAAAAAATTAACACTTTATAGCCAATTTATCTAGTCGGAAAATTCTTAAACAGGAGGGTTGATTGGCTCAAATGAATTCCAAACGCCCATGCACCTCCCCCCTGCAACGTTACCCTGGCGCCCCCTGAACAGGCGGGAACCTAAGGAAAAATCACTGCTAGATAGATACTTGTGTCGTGAAATTATTCCGAAAAATCAATTCTTTTTGAATTTTTTTTTGATCGAGTGGAAATGGAAGGAGGGGGAAATTCTAACCTATTGAAAACAAATGCTAATGCAATAGAGGAATTTTTCTGCGGAGTTGAAAGAAAAAACGGAAAAAATTTGACGCCGGGGACCGCTAATCCTTATCATTTTCCCAAGACTCCACTTCCTCGCGGAAATCCTTGGAACGAAGGATGGCTTTCTTTAAATGCACCTTTGCTCTGGCGATTCGGGACATGACCGTCCCCATGGGGACGTCGAGGGATTTGGCGATTTCTTTATAAGTGAGGCCTTGAAAATAAAACAATTCTATTGGCTCTTTCAATCTTTGATCCATGCGGGCCAGCAAGTCTCTCAAGAACGCGCGGGTTTCCATTTTAACCAACTCGCCATCCAGATAGTTCCCCCCTCTTATATTTTTAAAAAACAGATCGAACTGAAGATCGGTTCGCTTTTTCTGCTTCTGAATTTCCTTCAAAAAAAGATTCCGTAAAATAGAAAACAGCCAGAATTTACATTTTTCCAGATCCCGGAGTTGAGAGAAGTTTTTAATAGCGAAAAAAAATGTTTCCTGAACCAGATCTTGCGCGTCGTCGGGATTTTTACAAAGCTTCAGGGCGGAATTATAAAGCATCTGCGAATGCGGTTGAACATGCCGGATGAAGATATCCTTGCTCTCGCTTTCGTTAAATGTGTTTTTTAAATCGAGCAGATTTTGGGATAAATTCATCGAACCGGTAATCACCGAATTGTTAAAAAAATCGAAGTCGAAATCTCGAAGCCGCTAAAATCTAAAAAAATGGAATAAAAGGCCATCAGAAAATACCTGATAACAGTTGGGGTGAATCTGCAACGGTTAAGGGGTTGGGGTTAAGGTTAATACTTTTCCCATTTAAAAAAAATCAGAAATTTCCTGAAACCGAGCCAGTAAATAAAACATCATATTTATGAATTGACGCCTTATACTACATTGAACATATTATTATTTCACTAGTTTAATAACCCGACGCAGGCACGCGGACAAGAGGCCACACCGAATGGAAGATTTAAAAGAGGTTTCCAGCGAGGAAATTCTTGAAATTTCCCTGAAAATCGAAAATGATGGGAAGAAGTTCTATTCGGACTTGGCAGATCGCATTTCCGACCCGGAATCAAAGAAGTTTTTGACGTTCATGTCCCAGGAAGAAAGCCGACATGAACAAAGAATTCTTGAGATTTTTTCAAAAAACGGAAACAGCTTGTTCAGTTCGAAAAAAAGCAAGGAACTTCGCGGAAAAATTGAAAAGGATTTTCAAACCGACCTTTTTCCCGACCTCAATGAATTGTTTATCGACCTGTCTGAATTGGAGGGAATTCAAAAAGCTCTCGAATACGCGCTGGAATCGGAAATGATTTCGGCGGAGTTCTACGCCCTTCTGGGAGAGGGTTGCATGAACATGGAGGTTAAAACCTTTTTGTTGACTCTGGAAAAGGAAGAACTGGACCATTATGATTTTTTAAATTCCCTCAAAGACAAATACGACAACAAATAAATCTTCAGCTTCCTTCCCGCAATTTCCCCAACTTTTTAGAAACGAGCTCGCCTCGTTCTTTACCTCCGTTAAATAAAAAAAGCAGTACCGGGTCGAATAACGACTCACCGGTACTGCTTTATTTAAAAGTTAACTTATTTTGCAGCAGCTATTTCGAAATTAGCCGCCGCTGCTCCGTCGCCCACGGTCACTTCCTGTGAGCTTTCGCCCAAACGAGGATGCCATGCGGTGACTTTGTATTTGCCTGCGGGAACGCCGTCGATCTTAAACGATCCGTCCGCGCCGGAAACCGTAAAGTAGGGATTCCAGACAATCCGGGCGTCCGATTCCATGAAATTGTGCTGGTCGCATTGCACGAAGAAATACGTGTCCTTTCCCGCTTTGAAGCGCTTCAGGTTTGGCGTAACGTCGGCCAACGAACCCTTGCTGGGAAGGGGCTTGTTGAACAGGGTGATCCGTCGCGCGCCGCGAACATTATAACCGTGCGGATTATGAAGGATGTCCGTATCCTGGTTGGTGATGGTGATCAAACCTTCCTTTTGCCCTTTGGGGGTTTTCCTTACGGCAAAAACTTTTGGGAAAATATCACAATCTCTAAAATCAACCTTTATGGTTTCCTTGGACCAGGCTTTTCCTTCGGTGATGTTTTCAATGAAAACCACGGCGTCCTGCAATTTTCCGCCATTGGCCTTAACCCGGTGAATCGTCCTGATCCCCTTATCGGCGTCTTTCTGGGTACAAAACTCAGGATTTTTTTCTTTGTTCAGGTCCTGCATGATGGGAGCCGGAGCGTCGCCCTTCAAGCTTACAACCCCTGCGATGGAGCCTTTTCCGCCGGCACCTTCCTTGTATTTGGCTTTTTTGGCAAAAGCCGTCGAGCCGGAAAGAATCAGCGTTGCCGCCACAAACAAAACTAAAATGCTTCTTTTCATCCTAATACCCTCCATTATAAAAATAAAATAGCGTAGACCTTACGCTTTAAACGCAAAAATAAAGGTTTTTCAATTTTGGCGGAATCTTATCACAAAACTTTCCCACCGCAAAACCCAAAAAACAGGGGGACCCCAAAATGGAGTCCCCCTGGATAAAACAAACCGCTACGAAAGTTTACCGATTCATCGACAGTTTATCGTCGTTGTCGATGGAAGCGGTGGAACCGCCCTTCCCGCCTTTACC
>JAJDBD010000039.1 GCA_029261575.1 Nitrospinaceae bacterium
ATCCCCGACCGTTCGCCCGGACGCGTGGAACTGAAAATTTTTATATTCCGCTGGCGCAGGTTCTCCAATATCATATCCCCCAGCGCCATGATCCGCGCCTCGACCGCGTCCATGCCCGCTTCGTGAAAGAGCGACAAGGCGGCGGCGAACATGTGACTGCTCATCACGTTCAAACTGCCCTCCTCGAAACGCCGCGCGTCCGGACGCAAGGTAAAATCGTAGGTCATATAATTGCGCGCGTCGACCACGCTGTCCCAACCCACCACGGTGGGGTGAATTTTTTCCAGCGCGTCGGTGGACGCGTAAAACCCGCCCAGCCCTTCGACGGAAAGCAACCACTTGTGCCCGTCCGCCGCGAGGAAATCGACGCCGCACTTTTTGACGTCCATCTCCAGCGCGCCCAGGCTCTGGATCGCGTCGACGCAAAATAAAATTCCCTTGTCCTTGCAGAAGGCGCCAATGCGCGCGAGGTCGTTGCGGAACCCGCTGTTGCATTCCACGGAACTGATCGAGATCACGCGCGTCCGGTCGTCGCATTGTTTGACGATAGCGTCGAACTCAACGCGGCCTTCTACGGCGCGGACCATGCGGGTTTCCACGCCGAGGCGTTTCAGGTTCCACCAGGGATAGACGTTGGCGGGGAACTCAATATCGGGAATCACAACGTTGTCGCCGGCCCGCCAGTCGACGCCGTTGGCGACGATGGAAATACCTTCGGACGTGTTTTTTATGAAGGCGACCTCGGACGGGTCGGCGTGGATCAATTTGGCGAACAGGTCGCGCGCCGATTCGGATTGCCGCATCCAGCGGTCGTAATGCGCCGTTCCGTGTTGCGTCGCGTCGTCGAGGAAGTCCTGCGCCGCTTTTGCCGCGCGGAGCGGGATCGGCGCCACTCTGGCGTTGTCAAAAAAAATCCGGTTCCGCGTCACCGGAAACTCTTCCCGCAATTTTTCAAAATCCATAGAATTTTCCGGCGAAGGCGCCGGGGCCAATGGTTAACGAATGAGTAGTTTCTCTCAATTCAAACGATCGTTTTTCGATCGTACATTATTTTGTTTGGGATGCAAATTCACCAAATCTTGTAATTGTTTTTTTAAACCTCACAGCTAACGCCCCCGGAGGCTACTCCGGGCGCGGAGGATGGCGCGGAACCCGTATTTATCGCGGAGGCTGTCTATCCCCCGGTACAGGCAATCCCAGTTTTCCCTGGGCGTGGTGGCAAACAGGTCGGATTGCTCTGGTCCGGGCGGAGTCAGGTGGGACAACGCAACTCCGACCAGGCGCACGCGCATCCGTCCGACAAACAGTTTACGCAGGAGCCGGACCGCCGTCTGATAGATATCATAATCGTCCGCCGTCCCTTCGGGCAGGGTGTGCGAACGAGTGACGGTTTTAAAATCGGAAAAGCGCAGTTTGAGCGTCACGCATCGCGCAACCTTGCCGGTTTCGCGAAGGCGGCTCGCCGCCTTTTCGCACAGGTAACCGAGGGCCGACTCGACGAGGCGCGGGTCGGCGAGGTCTTCCGCGAACGTGGTTTCGTGGCTGATCGATTTGGCTTCGCCCGGGGGCAGGATTTCCGAATCGGATACGCCGCGCGATTTCCAGTACAATGCGGTTCCCCATTTGCCGAACGCCTCTTCCAGCAATTCGCGCGGCAGTCGCGCCAGGTCGCCGACGGTTTTCACGCCCATGCGTTTTAGCTCGGCCCCGCCCTTGGGTCCCACGCCGGGAATACGGTCGACCGAAAGCGGCGCGAGGAAGGCGCGTTCGCGTCCGGGAAGTATCCACAACATGCCGTTGGGTTTGGAGCAGGTGGAGGCGACCTTGGCGATCAGTTTGTTGGAACCTATGCCGATGGAGGCGTTGAGTCCGACGGCGCTTTTGATTGCGTCGCGGATACGCCGGGCGGCTTCGGGCGCTGGACCGTGGGGTAGTTCGCATCCCGTGTGGTCGAGGTAGGCTTCGTCCACCGAGACGGGTTCGACCAGGGGAGAGTAGCGGTCCAGGACGGCGAAGACGCGTTCGGAGAATTCGGAGTAGCGGCGGTGGGAGCCGCGCAGGAAGATTGCTTTCGGACACAGTCGGCGCGCCCGCGCCAGAGGCATGGCGGAGTGGATACCGTATTTACGCGCCTCGTAGGAGGCGGCGGCCACCACGCCGCGTCCGTCCGGGTCGCCGCCGACGATCACCGGCTTGCCTTTCAGCGCCGGGTCGAGCGTCTCCTCCACCGACACGAAAAACGCGTCCATGTCGATGTGAAAAATCGTTCGGCTGGTAAAACCTGATGGAACCACAGATGAACACCGACCGGCGAAGGCGCCGGGGCCAGTTGTTTGCGTTTGCATATTTTCCCTTAAACAGGAATCTCTCTTCCGCCGACAATGCTTCAAACCCTCTTTGCAAGGAGAGCTTTGCATAACTAGCAGGGCGCTGAAAAACTCCCAAAATCGTCATTGCGAGCGGAGCGAAGCGCTCCAGGGCCGTAGGAAAATACTAGATTGCCGCGTCGCTAACGCTCCTCGCAATGACATGATACTCCGGCGCTTGCGGCGGGGTTCTTCATTTTAGGCCTCCATAAGAAATTCCCGACAGGCCCGCCATATTCTGGTTCCAGGTTGTGAGGTCGTCGATCCGGAATTCATTGACATGCCTATGACCGCAAGCTCTCGCCATCACTTTTATCAATTCGACGGACGCCTGAAAAAAGTTTTTGAGGCGGGTTGCGGATTCTTCAATCACCAACCTTTTTCTCAGGGATTCTTTTTGCGTGGCAATACCCACGGGACAGTTATTGGTGTGGCAGGCGCGCATGCCAATACAACCGATCGCCTGCAAGGCAGAGTTGGAAAGAGCGATTGCGTCCGCTCCCAAAGCGAGCGCTTTGGCGAAATCGGCGGGGATTCTCAATCCGCCCGTGATGATTAAAGTCACGTCTTTGCGTTCCAGACGATCAAGATGCCGTCTCGCTCTCGCAAGGGCTGGAATTGTGGGCACGGAGATATTGTCCCGAAACAGAAGAGGAGCGGCGCCCGTTCCGCCGCCACGACCGTCCAAAATGATGTAATCGACTCCGACTTCCAAGGCGGCGTCGATATCCTTTTCTATATGTTGCGCCGACAATTTGTAGCCGATAGGGACGCCTCCCGTTTCTTCCCGAACCTGGCGGGCAAATTCCTTGATGGGTTTGATATCCGTCCAATCGGGAAAGCGCGGCGGGGAAACGGCGGGTTCGCCTTCTTTCAATCCGCGAACCTCGGCGATTTTACCTTTGACTTTTTCTCCGGGCAAATGGCCGCCGGTTCCGGTCTTCGCGCCCTGCCCGCCTTTGAAATGGAAAGCCTGGCAGAGCTTCACCTTGTCCATTGAAAACCCGAATCGCCCGGAGGCCAACTCGTAAAAATACCGGCTATTCGCCTCCTGCTCTTCGGGCAACATCCCCCCTTCGCCGCTGCAGATACCGGTTCCCGCCATTTCCGCGCCCATCGCCAATGCGATTTTGGCTTCTTCGGAAAGCGCGCCGAAACTCATATCGGAAACGAATAAGGGGATCGCAAGCTTGAGGGGTTTTTGCGCGCCGGGACCGATAACCACCTCCGTCCCAACCGGCGCGTCGTCCAGTAAAGGCATTGTCGCCAGTTGCGCGGTCACGAATTGGACGTCCTCCCATTTGGGAAGCTCCTGCCGGGGCACGCCCATGGCGGCAACCCGACCGTGATGACCTAATTTGGACAAACCATTTTTTGCCAGTTCCTGAATGAAACCGACGTCGGACTCCATTTCGGTCCCCTGCGTGTCGGCGTATAGCCCCAGATACTCGTCTCGCGCATAAGGTTGCGGATGGTCTTTTTCCCATTCGGCGATCTCGGTTTCATCCACCCAAACCTGGTCGTCTTCGATCCAGGCCGAGAACTTATGCAACCTTTCATCCTCGTCGTATTCGCTGACGCCGGTTTCGTATTTGAAATCCCAGTAATGAACCCCGCAAATAAGATTGTGACCTTTAACAAATCCATCCGCCAACAACGCGCCGCGGTGGAGGCATCGTCCATAAAGAACGGAGACCTCTTTGTCGTACCGGATAACGACCAAGTCCACATTGGCGACCAGGGCATAGGAAGGTTCGCGATCTTTCAAACCGTCCCACTCGGCTATCGCTGTTTTTTTCATTCAGGGTTCTCCCTATTCGAGTTGGCTGGATTCTAAAACGACCCGTTTTTTTTCGATTTTAAACCGTGAAGGTCTCCAATAAAGTAAAACTCAAACCTGTTTTCCTTACAAAAAAAGTGTTCACTTAAATTTTCGCATGACGCCGACGACGACGCCCTGGATTTTGAAGTCGCCGCTTTTCACGTAGATAGGTTTCATGTTCGGATTGGCGGGTTGCAGGCGGACTTCTCCCCCCTTCTCCCGGTACAGGCGTTTGAGCGTCGCGTTTTCGTTGTCCAGCAGAGCCACTACCGTATCGCCGTTGTCCGCGTGGTCGCGCCGTTCCACGATCACGTAGTCGCCGTCCTGAATGTGGTCGTCGATCATCGAGTCGCCGCGAACGCGCAAGGCGAACACGTCTTTGTCCGTCGCGTCCGGCAGAAAGGAAACGGTTTCGCGGTTTTCCAGAGCCTCGATGGGCCGCCCGGCGGCTATAGCGCCCAGGAGAACGAATTCTTGAGAGAAAGCGCGACGCGGGTCTTCGCCCAGTTCCAGCGCCCGGCTCTGGTGTTGACGGCGGCGGATCAGGCCTTTATTTTCGAGATTCGTCAGGTGTTTGTGCACCGTGGCGGGCGAGGACAAGCCGAAGCGTTTTCCGATCTCGTGGATGCTGGGAGCGTAGCCCCGGCTCCCGATATGCTCTTTAATGTACAGGTAAATTTCCTGCTGACGTTTGGTCAGGTGCATGAACTTCTCCCAGAGTCGGGTCTGTTAAATCATAAAGGCAATATAAGCGAAAAAAAGACGAAAATAAAGGAAGAAAAAAAACTGGAAGGATCACTTCTGGAAGATGCGGTGCGTTTTGAGGTATTTGCGTTTGTCGAAGCAGAGTTCCAGGGTCCCATGGCCCATTTGATCTTCCACCCATTTTCCTATCCCGTAGCCAAAACAAAATTCGCCGTTCTCCTGGCCCGCGTATTCCTCTGCGGGTTCCCCCAGGGTATAGCGGAATTCGTTGGCCGTAATCTCCGATTTGAAGTAATTACGCTCCAGGTCCGGGATCATTTTCTTGCGGGGATTTTCAAACGTATAGTCGTTCTCGTTGGCCAGCCAGGTTTCCCGGTCGAACTTGTCGGCGGCTTCCGAGGGATTTTGGTCCTTTCCCTCCAAATAATAGGAGAACATGACTTTACCCACGACTAAGGGCACGACGAGCGCTATAAGCACGGTGATAAAACGGGACAGGGGCGGTTTCATAATGCCATTCTAACGTCCCCGTCTTGCGTAAGCCATATTTTTTTTTGCGCGGGCCGAATTAGAGGGCATTGTTTTTTAAGCCCTTGTGGGGTTTGGGCCGAATTCATTGTCCGCGCCAATGATTTGCATTAGAAGTTCCCCCATGGTTATGGTACGATGTAGGGGATTATATAGGGGCGAGGATGGACTTTGCGAAGTGGATTAATTTCCCTCGCCAAGAGAGTAGAACGGTTTTTATTGGTTCCAGGTTTTGCCGTCCTTAAGGGGATGGAGCATGGCCCTCCGGATTCTTTTAAAGTTCCAACGATTTACCAGCCCTTAACAAAAAAATTGGGAGCGCGCTTATCGGATCAATCAAAACCGGCGCGGTCCCCATAGTAGAGGAGAATGTCCGGCATGGCTGAAGGCAAAGTGAAGTGGTTCAATGAAAGCAAGGGCTATGGATTTATCGAGTCCGAAGAGGGGGAAGATTGTTTTGTGCATTTTTCCGAAATTCAGGGCGAAGGTTTTAAAACCCTGAATGAAGGACAAGCCGTCGAGTTTGAGAGGAGCATGGGACAAAAGGGACCCCAGGCGTCCAAGGTGATCCCGAAATAAAAATTCAATCATAAAAATCCGGCAGAGTTTC
Source organism: Nitrospinaceae bacterium (assembly GCA_029261575.1). Classification (GTDB taxonomy): domain Bacteria; phylum Nitrospinota; class Nitrospinia; order Nitrospinales; family JACRGP01; genus JAJDBB01. The sequence continues at coordinate 6,032 of JAJDBD010000039.1, forward strand.
TGCTCTGCCGGTTTTTTTTTGCGGAAAACGCCGCTCTCCATAAATTGAAAATAAAGGAGAACAATGTACGAAGTCAAAGTTTACGACAATACCGGAAAACTAAAAAAAGTCATCTCTGCAAAAACCCTGAGCAAACGGATGGACAAACTGATCAATTCTCCGTCTCTTAAAACGAATCCGCGGAAAAAAACCGCTCCGACCCCTATCCCCGCCAAAACCGGAAAAAAATTGAGAGCCAACCGCGCCTGAAGAGTTGCTCGTTTAACATTCGCGCTTTTTTGGCGCCTTCAGTCTATATTCAAACCGCAATGCGGGCAGGCTTTGCGCTTTAGTTTTCTTTTTTGAATCTCTTCGCTAAATCCTGAGGCGAGTATTCCGGCGGGAATGGCAAACAGGCCTATTCCTAAAAAGGCAACGATGGAAGCCAGCGCTTTGCCCATCACGGTTATGGGATAGACGTCTCCATAACCCACCGTCGTCAACGTGGCGACTCCCCACCAAAGAGCCGCCGGTATGCTGGAAAACGCTTCCGGTTGAGCCTCTCTTTCGAACATAAACATCAGGCAGGCGGCAATTAGCAGCAAAACGCATCCAGCAAACGCCGAAAAGGTCAACTCCTCCTTTTTTTCATGCAAAACCGTTTGTATAAACCAAAAAGAGTCCGTGTATCGAGCCAACTTTAAAACCCTCACCAATCTGAATAATCGCAACATTCTTATGAATCTCAGATCTCCCGGCAAGAAAAAGAATAAATAAAACGGCAGGACCGCGATCAAATCCACGAGCGCCATCGGGGTAAAGGCAAATCGGAGTCTCCCATTAACCGGCCCGGCATAGCGTTTGTCCAGCGTACAAACCCAAAGTCGAAGGACGTATTCCGCAGAAAAGATCAAGACCGAAACGATCTCGAAAATATGAAACGCGTCGCCCCATTGTTTTCCGATCTCATCAACCGATTCCAAAACCACGGCAAAAACATTTAACGTTATTAACCCTGCGATAAAGGAGTTGACCCATCTTTTGGCCGCGTTATCAGACGTTTCATCCATCAAAATTAAATAAATCGTTTCTTTCATTTTTCTTCTCCGCAAAGCCGCCAGGTTAAAGGAGAAAGAGCGACATGAATACTAACCGAGTTTACTCCCAACCTTTGCGCCTTATTGATTATTTTCCGCGTGAAGCGAATATTTTCTTGATTTATGCCTCTACCAAATAAGGGCGAATTGCATTACAATCAATTTCATTGCCAACGCTTTGCGCCGGGAAAAGCGCCGAAGTAAAAACATCGATTGAGTAAAAACGGCGAATCCAGGTTGAGTTCAATTAATTTTGAACAAAACCTTACAGGGATATTGGGGTTATGAAAACAGCCATTTGTTTGTTTGCCCAAATTGTTTTGTTCTTCTTCCTCGCCCAAACG
>JAJDBD010000040.1 GCA_029261575.1 Nitrospinaceae bacterium
CTACAACCCCTCGGACGCGATCTCCTACGCCGCCGGGATGGCGCGCGTCCCGAAAAAAACTTTTTACGCGATCAGCCTGGTTACCTCGTTCATCCGCTGCGCTCTGCTCGCCTGGTTCGGGGAGAACATCCGCGACCTGAAGGACGCTTTCGCGATCCTGACCCTGTTGATCCTCTCCGCCCTCGTCGCCTGGGCGTTGCTCTATCGAAAGAACCGCAAGTTGGATTGAGGAGATTTCTCACTTTACAGAGCTTACTCCGGGTTTTCGGGAGCTACCCCGGCCAGCATGACGCTGGACCCAGTAGGCGCCGCTTATACGGTGAATGTTAAAGCGACGTGGGGGCATGAAAATCAAATTTTGCCACCGGGCGCCTGCCCGGCGCTCAATTGCGCCATCTCGTTCAACAGCTTCGCCGTGGCGCCCCAGATTTTGTGCTTCCCGAACCAGAACGTGAACATTTTCTTGTCGAGCGGATAGTCCTCGTCGCGCCGTTGCGTCGCCAGCAATGGCGCCAACGGCGCGCGCAGTACCTCCTCCACTTCCGAGGCGTTCGGCTCGCATTCAGGTTCTTCGTCCAGCACGGCGACGAAGGGGTTGATCTCGATCCCGGTCCGGGTGAACACTCGGGACAACCGCCCGGCCACTTTGGATCGCGGAACGGTTAAGCCGATTTCCTCCTCGGTTTCCCTCAAGGCGGTGGTCAAAAAATCTCCGTCCTCCTCGTCGTACAATCCGCCGGGGAAAGCGATTTGCCCCGGATGTTGACGCAGGTTTTCCGAGCGCTTGATTAAGAGCGCGTGAGTCTCGCTCCCGTAGGGATACAGGATCGCCATGACTCCGGAGCGACGGCGACCAGGCTCCACCGGCTCGTCGACGAGAGGTTCGTTTCCGAGAGGTTCTTCTCTGAGAGGGAATTTCTGCTTGATGTTGTTCGTCAGTAAAAATAGGTTCATGACAGGTCGGCGCCGGCGAAATTTATTTCCCCCAGACGGTTTTAAATTCCGCTTCGTCGTAGCCCACGGTGATGCGGTCGCCGTCGACGCAGACGGGACGCTTCACCAGCCTGCCGTTACCGGCCAAAAGATCGAGCGCCTGCGCTTCGGTCATGGAAGGGAGCTTGTCCTTGATATTGAGTTCGCGGTACTGGACGCCGCTGGTGTTGAACAGTTTTTTGAGGCCGCGAGCGCTCACGGCTTTTTTCAAAACGGTTTTGGGCGGCGGAGTTTCGGTGATATCGATTTCCTGGTAGGAGATTTTTCTGTCGTCGAAAAACTTTTTAGCCTTCCGGCACGTCCCGCACTTGCTGTACCAATAAAATTTCATGATCGTCCTCTCACGGTGGATTCAAATATTGCGGAAGATTGTACAGTTTAATTTAATCCGTTTGGATCGAGGAATTCAAATTCTTTTAAACGGAGGGGAGAGCCGCAAAGGAGGACGCGCCCCAAGGCATATGCCTTGGGGCGATTAGAAAAACGGAAATCGATAGCTCTTCGTTACGCTAACAACAATTCTACCACTTCGTTCAGTTCGGCGTCCTTTGCCAGGGCCAGGTCCTGTCCGGCTTTCCGCAAGGCGTTCAAATTGGAGCGCGAGGCGTTGTCCATTTCCGAACTGGGCGGGGGTACGGTCAAATCCGTTTGGATGCGGACGTATTGATTCTCGACGTCGTCCGAGACGGACTGGAAGACGCGCTTCAACTGGTAGTCGGTGGTTTCGGAAACCCCGGAGAACATGATGTCCAGCAGGGGCTTGGCCCAGCCCAACGGACCCCAGTCCTTGGCGTCGTCGTAGTCGTAGGATTCTTTGGCCTGGCCCGTGCCGAGGGAGAGAATGACCATATCCTTTGCCGTGGGTTTGTTTTCCAGTTTTTCCCGCGCTTCCGCATAGGCGCACATGGCGGGGTTGTTGGCGAACACTCCGCCGTCGATCAGGGCGAAGGGTTCGTTGGACATGCTCTTGATTAGCGCCGGCTCGAAAAACGTCGGCGCGGCGGAGGTGGCGCGGGCGATATCGCGGGCGAAAAAATTCCTTTGGTGATTATTTGCCTGCGCGTCCATTTGGTTAAAAAACTTTGTCCGCCGTTCCTCGATATCGTAGGCGGGAATCAGGCAGGGCTTGATCAATTCGCTGAGTTTGACGTCGCGAAAATAATCCTGGAGCGTGTCTTCCAAAGCGTCGGCGGAATATTTTTCATCGGTCAGGCCGCCCACGGAGCTGATTCTCTGCCAGAAGGAAACGTCGAAAATAGAGCCGCCGCTTTTCAAATAAACGTTCACCGCCTCCTGGGCGGAAAAGCGAGGCGTTTTTCGATCGTTCACGTCCGGGCACAGGTAGAGCATGGCCAGGATGCCGCCCGTGCTGGTCCCGGCGATCATATCGAAAAAATCGCCGATCTTTTTATTTTCATTGCCGGGCACGGCTTGCAATTTTTTTTCCAGGGCGACGACCACTTCGCCGGGGATGACGCCCCGGATGCCGCCGCCGTCGATCGAAAGGATGCGCGTGAATTTAGCCATGAGTTTTGTTCTCCCTAAAGCGCCTGTCGGCAAATTAACTTTTCTCGGTTTACGTTTTCTGGATCAATACCCGTTTCAACCAGCCGCGGGCGTATTTTTCCTGGCCGGGATGTTCCTTCATGCGCTTGATGTAATGCATGCCCTGCAGGACGTTCATGAGTTTGAGGAGATGACCTGGCGGGTCGGCGTTCAGGTAGGACTTCAACGCGCCCAGGGTGATGGAGCCGAATCCGCCGTCCACGCCGATATCTGCGTACAACTTGCCGTTGCGGTTGAGCAGGTTGAGGCTTTCTTGCAAAAACTCCACCGCCCGACCCACGCTCATGTTCACGCCGGTATCGAACATTTCGTCGGCGACGTCCTGGCTGGGGATTTCGTCTCCGAGAAAGGGATCCCAAAAATGTTGTTTGTAAAATTTGTGAACCAGACCCTGGAGGCGCGAATCGGATTTTAATTTTTTGCGAAAATTTTCTTTCGACTTGTGCGCGTCGACGATCGACCAGCCCTCCCAGCCGGGATGAAAGCGGCGGGAGACGCCTTTGTAAGTTTCGCCGCCCGCGTCTTCGGGATCGTCCACGTATCCGCCTTCGTGTCCCATAGTGATCGCGTACGCTTCCTCAAAACTAGCCATGTTCAGTAACCTCGCAAAAGGTTTAACTCTTATCCAAATTATTCCAGTCTGATTTCAAAATTTGGATGGCGCTAATTCCCGGAACCGACGCCTGTTATTCAGATTCGCCATTATTTGGACAGGCGTCGAAAGCAAACGGATTATATGCTTTCATATTCTTGGCTGTATTAATAGCCGCTTCTCCAGTGGCAAAATTGTTACGAATGTAAACTCTTGGAGAAAAAGCGGTCCAAAAATTAGACCATGGACTTGCATCACTCGAACTACATTCATTCTGGGTCCGGGTTTTGAGGTCGAAAGTGGATATCGACGCAACGGCTTCTCCTTCCCCTCCTTCATCATGTCTTTCCGGAGCCACTGCCACTAAATTTCTTTTGTACCCCAGGTTGGAATTAACGGGAGAACTGGCGTCTCCTCGGGCTTCCAGCGTAAAGTTAACCCGGGTTCTTTCATGAAAAAACATGGCGTTGGAAGTGCACCCGGTTGCAAAAAGTGAAAGTAATAAAATCCAAATAGCTTTTATAGTAAATCGGGTCATGGTTTCCCTCGAGTAATTTTTTTTGGTTGTTTTCTTTAATTTATTGTTGCTTGCTCTTTTAGTCTGCAGGACAGTTTGTCGAATCATCTGGTGGATTTTGCGAATTGTCTGCGCCTTCAATTAATCCAAAAAACTTATTCATATTTTGTGGATTACAAGTCAAACGGTTGGCCGCCTTTCCAGTCGCAAAATGCTCGTGCACTTCGTTGCCTTCAAGAAATCCAATTTCTACGTAAGACTTTGAAATTATAGACATCGCTTCCCCATAGGCGCCGTCTTTCTCTTTTCTTTTTTGCGGAACATAGGCGTCCGATTCCCGATCATAGCCAAATTCAAGTTTGACCTTTGGATTGGTTTGGGATGGAGTGGCTTCCACGTCCATGCCGATGATCGTACTCTGGCGATAAACTAAATAGTTGGTGTCGGTACAGCCGAACACGGACAGAACCAAAGCCAGTCCCAGTAGCGCTATTATTAAATTCCTTAACCTTCGTCTGTTCATTGATTTATCTCCCCATTTTGAAATATAAAAAATTGAAAATTTAAAATATATTAAGTGGGATTGGTTAAACCTCTAAACAATCCCCAATTGGAATCTCGGTGAATTTTTGAAACGCTCCTGTGTCATTTTGCAGAATATTTGCCGCCTCCCCCGTGGCCCAACGGTCGCGGGTTTTGCCCAACCACCACAAGCCGGTTTTGGCGCCCGTTTTCAAAATAAAACTATGACCGCTTGAAAACCGTCTCAGGCAATTTTGTTTTAGTTCGACTTCGGTTAAATGCTTCTTATCAGGCCCGATTTTAATTGTCAGGTTTTTCTTCTGTGAAAAACTCCCAAAACAATTATCTTTTATTTTTACCGTATTTAAGTTGCCTCTGTCCGGAACCAGATAATTCAGTTCGCTACAGTAGAGCAATACCGGCTTGATTCCTTTATAAGCTTCCGTGTAGCCCGCCTCCAGGTCGAATCCGAGAACGTCCGCCTTGCGATATTGCAAATTCTCCGAATACAGACATCCGGAACCCACCGCGAGAATCAGCAGAACCCATCCGGCCCTTTTAAGTGTCCGGTTGATCAGGGTCTTCCAGGCAATCAGCGGGTTCGTCCAGAACCTTGGCAACATCCTTCACCCCTTTTTTGATCCACAGGTAAGCGGACTTCGGGTCGCTCCGGTTATATGAAATCCGGACCAGCTTGGACTCTTCCGGGTGGCGGTCGATAGTGACGACCTGATCCTGATAACCCGCGGACAGCCGGTTCATCTCCGGCATGGTTTGCGCCTCCACCCCCCAGGTACTGTTGGTGCGGGTGACGGGGTCTTCGGCGTCCGGCCATTTGAATCGAAACCATTCCCAACCCTTGCCTTCGTCGGCGCCAGTTTTTGCATTGGTGCAGGGAAAAATATACGCCGCGTGACGCACTCCAAACGAGGCCCCGCGATCAAACGCCTCGGGCCGCAACTGCAGGCCCAGGCTGTATACCTCCAGAACCGTCGCCGTATCAGTAAACGTTTTCCGGCTCATGAGGGTCCCCATATTGCCGACGGAACACCCTGTAAGGAGTAGGGAGACGAGGCCAAGGAGTACGGTTTGCTTGATAAAACGCATATCAAATTAACCTTTGCGGATTTTTATAGCCAAATAGTAGGTTTGATATTGCGAAAAATCAAGGTAAAAAGCGGATTAAATTTTGCCGGGAAACCTCGACAAAGAGGCCATTTTCAAAGGATTTAGGCTGGGTTCGGAAAGGCGGTTGTTTTTGTTGGGGTTGCCCTTGCACGGGGTTATTTGGCTTTGGGCAATTTCCCCGATAATTCTTCGGCAGGGTAGGTGAGGATTTCCGACAGGGTGGGATGATAGTGGGGAATTTTCAGCAAGTCGCGGACCGTGCCGCGAAAGTACATCACGGCGATGATCGAATGGATGAGTTCCCCAGCTTCGGGTCCGACGATATGGCCGCCAATGATCTCGCCGCTTTCCGAAGCGCAAAGCAGTTTGACATGACCGTGGGGTTCGCCCAGGCACAGGGATTTCCCGTGGTCGTTGAATGGATACGACGCCGCGAGGTAGGAAATATTTTGAGCGCGGCACTCTTTTTCCGTAAGCCCTGCGCTGGCGACCGCCGGGTCCGTGAACACCACCGTAGTTTTTAACCGGTCGTTCATGCGCCGTGCCGACGGTTCCGTAGAGACCGCGTTGTGCGCGGCGGCCTCTCCCTGCTCGATGGCGGTGTGCACCACCTCGTGCAGGCCGTTGACGTCGCCCACCGCGAAGATATGTTTTTGACTGGTTCGCATTTCCGGGTCGACGCGGATGTACCCCTTGTCGTTCAGCTCCACGCCCACAGCCTCCAGGTTCAATCCCTGCGTCATGGGCCGCCGCCCCAGGGCCTGCAGAATGACGTCGCCCTCCACGCTTTTTTCTTCTCCCGCGTGCGTGAAAAAAACCCGCTTGCGCTCCTCGTCGGCTTCGACGCGCAAAAGCCGCGTGCCGGTGAAGACTTGCATTCCCTCCTCGCGCAGACGCGTCTCGACCGGACGCGCCAGGTCCTCGTCGCCGGACGAGAGGATGTGCGGACTGCGCTGGATCAGCGCCACCCGGACGCCGATGCGCTGGTAAAACTGCGCCAGCTCCAGCGCCACGGGACCGCCGCCCAGAACGATCATAGACTCCGGCGCCGCGCGCAATTCCAGAGCCTCGTCGCTGGTAATATAACCCCCTTCTATTAGTCCTGGAACAGGGTACCTGCCCGCAACGGAGCCTGTAGCGATGATGAAATGTTTTGCCTTCAGCGCGCGGTCGCCGACGCGAACCTCGTTGGGGGAGACGAAAGAGGCGGCGTCCTGGAATAACTTAAAGCGGGGATGGTTCAACTGTTCGATGCGGTAATCGGCAAACTCGCGGATCAGGCGCCGTTTGCGGTCGATGATGGCGGGCAAGTCGGCTTTCGCCTCCACGGGGAGGAGTCCAAACTCGGAGGCGCGGCGCATGAGCGCGATCACGTCCGACGAGCGCAGGATGGCCTTGCTCGGCATGCACCCGCGCAAAATGCAGAGTCCGCCCAAAGGACCCGGATCGGCGATGGCCACCCGGGCGCCCATCTCCTGCGCGGTGTTGGCCGCCGCGTAACCCGCAGACCCGCCTCCTATAACGACGACGTCGAAATCCATTTATGAAGACCTATGAGAAAGGAGGGACGGATTATACTTAAAAGTTCTCGTCAATGGCGTTTTCAAAAATAATAAGGGAGGGCCTTCGGCCTTATGAAATCCCCCTCACCCAGCCCTCTCCCTCGGTGGGGAGAGGAATTATTAAAGTCTGCCCTTCGACAGGCTCAGGGTGACAAATCAACACCGGCCCCGGCGCCTTCGCCGGCAGGGCGAAAGGTTATACTGCGTCCTCCGGGCCGATACCGAATTCCTTCTGGCATTCGCCCAGCAGATCCCGCGCGTTCGCCTGCATCATGGCGTCGCCCTGTTCCTTGAAAAGTTTCTCCGCGATACGCAGGTGCCGGACGGCGTCCGCGCCTTTTTTGAGCGAATAATACAGCATGGCCAGGTTGCTGTGGGCGCGCGCAAATTCAGGATTCAAACGAATGGCTTCCTGATAGTATTTAAACGCCTCCTCCACCTCGCCGATCAGGTTGCTGACTACGGCCAGGCTGTAATGGCACATGACGTCGTCGGGTTTGATCTCCAGGGATTTTTTAAAACTGTCGCGGGCGGGTATGTTTTGCAGAGCTTTTCCGTAGCGGATTCCCAGATTGAACCAGGCCCTGAAATGTTCCGGGTCCTGTGCCACGGCTTTTTTATAAGCTTCGATGGATTCTTCGTTGGCGCCGGCGCGGCCCAGGGCCAAGCCCTGCTTGTACCAGTCCTCTGCGGTTTTGTCGGATTCGGTTTCAGACGTCATGATAAATTCCTTCGTTAACGAGAAAACAAAAAATCAGAAATGTTTTTAAAAATTGCGTGGGGAAATTGAAATTGGAACGCCAAATATGCTAACTTATATCTCCTCTGATTTGCAACCATAGGTCGCCATTGCCTGAAACCGGCAAGGTTTTTAAATTTCCGTTTTTATACCGCATTGAAAGGGAGTTTCATGTCTGTAGAACCCGGATCGGATGAAGAACGCTTGATATTGGGACGCTGGATCAAGATGGGGCAGAGCCTGATCATCGCCTCCTCGGCCCTGGGCGAATCCTACGTCGACCCCAACGTGAAGCGCGACGGGGAACTGGGCGAGAAGAACGAGGAGTACAACAAATTTGATCGCGAGGTGGCCGAAAAGGTCCCCCACCTGAAAGGCAAATTCCGTTACGAGGTGGAAACATATTTTCGCGACAACTGGGGTCCCTACCTGCCCAAAGAATAAACCGTCCATAGAAAAAATGACGACTGTCCATTTATCCAGCCTGGAAGACGCCCCGGAAGAAGGCGCCGGAAAACGTATCCACTTTGAGCATCCCTTGACGGAGATTGAATACGACGTCGGGCTGTTTTGCGTGAAGGGCAAGTATTACGCCATCACCGACGACTGCAAGCATTGCCAGAACAGTCTGGCCCTGGGAGAATTGAACGGCCTGTACGCCAGTTGCCTCCACGAAGACCACGCCTGGAACGTAAAAAGCGGCGTGTGTAAATACAACCGCTCCGAAACCCTCCCCACCTACCGCGTGACCATCCAGGACGAAGGCCTGTACATCGAAATATAATGAGCGCGGAAAATCCGTAACTGTCATCCTGAGCCTGTCGAAGGACGAACGAGGAAAGGGTCTTGGGCTTCGACAAGCACAGCCTGACAATTTGACCCCTGTCTTTATCGCCTCCAGGCTCTTGCCTGGCCGGGCAACGCCCGGTGGAAAAGTTTGATTCCCAATCGCTCCCCAACCGGTTGCGCTTCTCATCCAAGTTGCGTCTAATGGGTCCAGTGCCACGCTGGCCGGGCAACGCCCGGTGGAAAAGTTTGATTCCCCATTGTTCCCCAACCGGTTGCGCTTCCCATCCAAGTTGCGGCTATTGCCCCTGCGGCGAGCAGGAATTGTCTTGAAATCGTCGATCAATCGCGGCAAAATGGTCGACTTCAAATAAAAATTTTAAGCGAGGCTTTTATTTAATGTTGGCTTTGGCAAAAGACGTCACCAAAAACGATTACGAACATCCCGAAGAGTCCAAACACCCCGATATGAAGGAGTATATGGACTACCAGAGGAAGCTCAATCATGATCGCATCCTTTACCATTCGCTGGACCATGCGAAGGAGTATCTGCAAAAAAACATCGAGGCAAGCCGCGGCGAGGAAGAGAAGGTCCTGGCTTATTTGAAAAGCGCCTTCCCCATCTCCTTACGCTTCGCCGAATCCAACACGATCATGCTCATGTTGCGCAAACTGATCAACGCGCAAAACGCGACGAATAACTGGTACCGGCTGAACGATTATTATTACGCTGTGTTGTACGAATGCGTCGAACGTTTCGTGAAAATTTACAACCGGCTTCTCGATGAAAATCCGGACAAGGCCAAGGAATATGCGCTTTCGGACGGGGTGAAAATCGACTTCGACGACTGGGTGCAACTGTATTTCCAGGGGCTGGACTTTTTGATCGGTTCCCCGACGCCCTACGCTCATTATACTTATTACCGCCGCAACAAGGCGATCGAGGAAGCGCTGGAAAAAGAATTGAAAGGCGGCAAAACCCGGGCGGAAGCTTTGGACGCCGTCCAGGCCGATTTTGAAATCAGCGACGTCGCCGTTAAAGTTTTGAAAGGCGATAAAATCAGCGGGCAGGATCTCGAGTTGTTTTACACCTCCGTGGAAAACCCCATCTACGAGTACCTTTACGAAACCGGTTCCGAGTCGGGTTTGATGGACGACGAATCTTTATTGGACCATTCTTATTTTATGGGACGTCAGTTGTTCGGACTGAACCTTGAGGAGGCCCAAAGGATCGTCGACGAAGTGGAAAAAATGGCCGGGAAATAAATAACGCCCGCCCCCAGAGGGCGCGGGTAATAATTGGATTGACATGAATAGAGCCGTTTGTTAGCGTGATCGGCTCTTTACAATTTTACGGAGAACGTTTAAGCAAGATGCCCTGGGACGATTTACACGAACCGAAAAAATCGCAAGACTCCTTTAAAGGCAAAGGCGGCGGGCAAGGCGGGGAACCCCCTCGCGGCGGCGGACCCAACCTGGAAATACCGCCGATCAAACTGCCCAAATTCCAACCGGCGATGATTTGGGCCGGGCTGGCGCTCATGCTCCTCATCTGGATCGTCCCCAGCGTGTTTTATTTTGTGGAGCCGGACGAAGAGGGCGTCGTCACCCTGTTCGGCAAATACGTACGGACCACCCAGCCGGGAATGCATTTTAAAATGCCGTCTCCCATCGAACACGCCTACACCCCGGCAATCCGGAAAGTGCGCCGAACGGAAGTGGGATTTCGCGTCCTCGATTCCGGTTCGCAGCAAAAGGTGCGCGACGTCCCCGTCGAATCGCTGATGCTGACCGGCGATCAGAACATCGTCGATATGGACGTGGTGGTGCAATATAAAATTATAGATTCCATGGCTTACCTGTTCAACATCCGCCAGCAAGCCAAACTGGTGAAGGACACGGCGGAAACCGTGATTCGCGGAATCGTGGGCGAAAAGAAAATTGACGAAGCCCTGACCACCGGCAAAGCAGAAATTCAAATCCAGATTCAGGAGCAGATGCAAAACCTGCTGAACAAATACCAATCCGGCATCCAGATCGTCACCGCCCAACTTCAGAACGTACATCCCCCCGTGCAGGTGGAGGCCGCTTTCAAGGACGTGGTCAGCGCCCGGGAGGACAAGGAGCGGCTGATCAACGAGGCCCAGGGGTATCGCAACGCCATCATTCCCGAGGCCCGCGGTAAGGCCGCAAAGATCATCCGCGAAGCCGAGGGTTACCGGGAGCAGCAGGTCAAAGAATCCCAGGGCGACGTCGACCGGTTTCTCTCCCAATACAAGGAATACAAAAAGGCTCCGGAAATCACGCGCACGCGCATCTACCTGGAAACCATGGAAGAAATTTTGCCCAACATGGAAAAGTTTATTATGGGCGACAATAAGGGCGGCGTTCTGCCCATTTTGCCTTTGGGGAAAAACGCCTTGGGACTCTCCGGATCAAAGAAATAACCCATCATGAATAATAAAGCTCTCCTTATAATTCCCGTTCTGCTGTTGACCGTTCTGTACATGTCGGTTTTCACCGTCAAGATGACGGAATCCGTCATCGTTCTGGAATTGCAAAAACCTAAACAAGTCATTACCGAACCGGGTCTTTATTTCAAAATCCCCTTCGTCCAGCAAATCCGCTACTTTTCCAAGCAGATGCTGGTCAACGACTCGCCGCCTTCGGAGGTGCTCACCAAGGACAAGAAAAACCTCCTGCTCGACAATTTTTCGATGTGGCGGATCATCGACCCGCTCAAATTCCTGGAGACCGTGCGTAACGAGCGCAACGCGCAATCGCGGTTGGACGACATTTTATATTCCGAGCTTCGCGTGGAGATCGGCACGCACGAGTTGCACGACGTGGTGACCAATACGCGCGTTGAGATCATGGATAAGGTCACCGCCGAGGCCAATAAAAAGGCGGGCGAATACGGCATCAAGGTGATCGACGTGCGCATCAAACGCACCGACCTGCCGCCGGAAATTGCAAACTCCATCTTTAACAGGATGCGCACGGAACGCGAGCGGATCGCCAAGGAGTACCGTTCCGAGGGAAAAGAGGAAGCCACCAAAATCCGCGCCCTGACGGACAAGGAAAGGGTCATCATCATGGCCACCGCTTACGAGACAGAGCAGGGCCTGCGCGGCAAAGGCGAGGGCGACGCCATCCGGATTTACGCCGAGGCGTTCAACCAGGACCCGAAATTCTACTCCTTCATCCGTTCGATGGAAGCGTATAAAAAATCGCTCAAGACGGAATCCACCATTCTAATGTCCAAGGACTCCGACTTTTTAAGCTTCCTGAACAAGTCTCAATAAAAAAAATCCGGCGTTCCCGGGTTGTTTCCGGTTAAACTAGGGTCAGGATTCGTTAATTATGTCCATTCTGACCCTGTGAAGATGCCGGACCTCTCAAACATCCATCGTCAATCCCCCGCAGGCCTTTTCTACCCCGAACCCGAACCATGAAAATCCTCATCGTTGGAGCTGGAATCGTCGGATTCAACCTGGCCGAGGAACTTTCCAAGGAAGGCCACGACATTTCCATCGTCGATCGCGATATCGACCAGATCAAACTGATCTCCGAAAAACTGGACGTGCTCGCCGTAGCGGGAAACGCCTGCCTGCCCACGGTGTTGGCCGCCGCGAAAATACGCGACGTGGAAATGGTCATCGCCGTAACGGACAAGGATGAGATCAACCTGATGGTGTGCGCGCTGGCGGACTTATTCAAAGTGAAGCAACGCATCGCCCGCCTGCGGCACATGGAATTCACCAGCAAGAAACCCATTTTCACGCCCGCGGAACTCCACGTCGACGAGGCCGTCAACCCCAGCCAGATCATCATCCGGTTCATTCTTAAAATTTTGAAAACTCCCGGCGCCGTGAACGTGGCGGATTTCGCCGACGGGGACATCCTGTTGCGCGGATTCGACGTGCCGGAAAACGCTCCCCTTGCGGGCAAAACCATTAAGGAGCTACAGGATATTTCCGACTTCAATTCCTTCCTCATCGTCGCTATCGTGCGCGCGGGAGAACTCATCATCCCCAAATTCGAAAATGAAATTTGCGTCGGCGACAAGGTTTACATGATGGTGGACAAGGAATTTTTGCCCCTCGTTCTGCCCATGGTCAATAAAACCGCCGACGCGGTCCACAAGGTCGTCATTTTCGGCGCCAACCGCCTGGCCGTCAATTTGGTCAAGGAGTTGGAAGCCATGGGAATCGGTGATATTTCTATTCTGGAGCCGGACCTGAAAATGGCCAACCGCGCGGCGGACGAACTTTCCCGGTCCATGGTCCTGCACGGCGCCGGAACCGATCTTCAGCTTTACAACGACGTCAATATTTCCGAAGCGGATTTTTTCATGGCCCTGTCGGACGACGACGAGAACAACATTCTCTCCTCCGTGCTAGCCAAAAAGCACGGCGCCAAACGCGCCATCGTTATTTCCAACGATCCCGACTACCTGCAAATCCTCGATTCCATCGGCGTGGACGTCGCCATCAATCCAAGATTGATCACCGTCGGCGTCATCCTGCAGCGCCTGCGCAAGGGCAAGGTGCGCTCGGTGTTTAAACTGATCGAAGGCGAAGCCGAGGTCCTGGAAATTGCTCTGGGGGATGAATCAAAATGCGTCGACCATAAGATCAATCAATTGAATTTCCCAAAAGACGCCATCATTGGAGCCATCGTCAGAAATAAATCCATGATCGTGCCTCACGGCGATACCCTGCTTAAATCCGGGGACACGGTGGTCTTGGTCACTCTCCCCTCGGCCATCGGCAAGGTGGAAAAAATCTTCGGCCAGAAAACGTTTTTTTAAGCGCGCCCGATGAACATCAAGTCTATCCTCAACGGCGTCGGTCTTCTTCTCATGCTCCTGTCCGGCGTCATGCTGATTCCGGCGGCGGTTTCCCTGTATTTTTCCCAACCCGCGCTGGAAGGTTACATGGGCGCCGCCCACGCTTTTGGCGCCACCCTGCTGGTGTGTGTTGCTACCGGGCTGGCACTGTTCAAAGCGTTTCCTTCGGACGTTTCCAAACTGAGAGACCGGGAAGGTTTTGCCATGGTGGCCTTCTCCTGGTTTTTTATTTCCCTCGCCGGGGCTTTTCCCTACTATCTCACCGGCTCCACCCCGCTGTTTGTCGACGCGTTTTTTGAAAGCATGAGCGGTTTCACCACCACCGGCTCCTCCATTCTCCGTAATATTGAAGCGGTTCCCAAAGGCCTGCTGTTTTGGCGGAACTTGAGCCAATGGCTTGGGGGCATGGGAATCATCATGCTTTCCCTGGCCATTCTGCCCGCCTTGGGACTGGGCAGTTCTCACCTGTTCAAGGCCGAAATTCCGGGCGGCGCCACCGTGGAGCGCATGCAACCTCGCCTGGCCGAAACCGCGAAAATCCTGTGGAGAGTTTATCTGGTGCTCACCCTCGCCGAGATACTGCTGTTGCGCCTGGGAGGAGTGGGCTATTTCGACTCGATCTGCCACGCCTTTTCCACCGTGGCCACGGGAGGGTTTTCGCCGTATCAACAAAGCGTCGCCGGATTCAACAGCGGGTACGTGGAATCGGTCGTCGTTCTATTCATGTTTCTCGGCGGAATGAACTTCGCCCTGCTCTACCAGGGGGTGCACGGCAATTTCGGGGCGGTGTTTAAAAACACCGAATTGCGGATTTACGTTTACATGATCGCGGCGGGCGTTTTGGTCGCCGCCTGGGGCCTGAGTCGGCACACCGGGGACCCGATGGGAACCTCATTCCGCAACGCGGCGTTCACCGTGGTCTCGATAAGCACCACCACCGGATTTGCCACCGACGATTTCGACCTGTGGCCAAATTATCTACGGCTCATGCTCCTGGGCTTCATGGTGGTGGGCGGATGCTCCGGTTCCACCAGCGGATCCTTGAAAGTGATTCGCCTGGTCATCCTGATCAAAGTGATTTTGCGTGAAATACGAAAATTGATTCATCCCCGGGCTGTCATCCATATCAAAATCGGGGAAAGAACCGTGGAGCCGGATCAAGTCATGAGCGTCACGGGACTCATCGCCTTGTTCATGGGATTTTTCGCCTTCGGCGCGGGGCTGTTGTCCTGCCTGGACATGGACCTAACCTCCGCCATCACGGCGTCCATCGCCGCGCTGTTCAACATCGGTCCGGGCATGGGAACCGTGGGCGCGACGGGGAACTATGCGGACGTCCCCGAATTGGGCAAGTGGTGGCTGTCGTTTTGCATGTTGATAGGCCGCCTGGAAATCTACGGCGTGGTGTTGCTTTTATTCCCCATGGCGTGGAAGAAATGAATTGATTTTGGCTCCCCAATAAATTAAGCTTCCGGGGTTCCAAAGTGAGGTTTGTTTAAAACTCTGAACTTGAAAGAAAATTGCGGTTCCGGAAGCCGTTGTGAATTTTTCATACGCCGTCCCGACCCGCCATTTTTAAATAAATCTTTCGTAAATATTCTCATATAAATACTCGTCCCTGGTTTCGGGGATTTGGGTCCAACGAATCTGCACGGACCTTTTGGAGAACTTTGCAATGAACGCCGCACAGACCCCTTTAAAAATTACCGATACTGTTTTAAGAGACGCCCATCAATCGCTCCTCGCCACTCGCATGCGAACGGAGCATATGTTGCCCATCATGGAAAAGCTCGACCGGGTGGGTTATTACTCCCTGGAAATGTGGGGAGGCGCCACGTTCGACACCATGATCCGCTTCCTGAACGAAGATCCCTGGGAACGGGCCAGGCAATTGAAAAAGAAAGCGCCCAACACGCCGTTTCAAATGTTGTTGCGCGGGCAAAACCTGGTGGGTTACCGCCACTATGCGGACGACGTCGTGGAGCGGTTCGTGAAAAAGTCCGTCGACGTCGGCATCGACATTTTCCGGATATTCGACGCGCTCAACGATTTCCGCAATATCAAAACGGCGGTGGACGTCGTAAAAAAATGCGGCAAAATTGTGGAAGGGACCATCAGCTACACCGTCAGCCCCGTGCACTCCGTCGAGCTGTACATCAAAATGGCGAAACAGCTGGAAGATATGGGTTCCGACGTTATCTGCATCAAGGACATGGCGGGACTGCTGTCCCCAAAAGCGACCTACGACCTGGTCAAGGAAATTAAAAACACCGTCGACCTGCCGGTGCACCTGCACACCCACGCCACCACGGGACTCGCGGGGATGAACCTGCAAAAAGCCATCGACGCAGGGGTCGATATCGTCGACACCGCCATCTCCTCCCTGTCCATGGGCACGTCGCAGTTTGCCACCGAATGCATCGTCGCCGCATTGAAAGGCGAACCCCGCGATACGGGTTTGGACCTCCGCCTTCTGTCTGAAATCTCGGACTACTTTAGGGAAGTCAAAACCCACTATAAGGAATTTGAGAGCGACTTCAAAAGCGTGGACGTGAAAATCCTGGATTCGCAAATTCCCGGCGGCATGATTTCCAACATGGAAAACCAACTGAAAGAGCAAAACGCTCTCGACAAAATCGACCAGGTGCTGGCGGAAGTGCCGCGCGTCCGCAAGGAAATGGGATACCCGCCGCTGGTCACGCCGACCAGCCAGATCGTCGGCTCCCAGGCGACGTTGAACGTTTTGACCGGGGAACGGTACAAAATCATCACCAAGGAAACGCGGGAGTGCCTCCTGGGTAAATACGGGAAATTGCCCAGCGACGTCGACCCCGATTTGTGGGAAAAGGTTTCCAAGGGACAAAAGACGATCGACTGTCGACCCGCCGACCTTTTGGAGCCGGAATGGGACCAGGTGGTGAAGGATTGCGAGGGCATTACCTCGAAGGAAGAAGACCTTTTGTCCTACGCCATGTTCCCCAAGCCAGCGTTGAAATTTTTTGAAACCCGCGGCAAGCCCCTGCCGGATGCGCCTGCGTCGCCGGCTGGCAAGGCTCCGGCGGACGGTAAACCCGCCTCGGCCTCTCCGGCGCCGGCTCCAGCGGCCTCCGGAGGATTCGCCAATTACACCGTGGTGATCAACGGAAAATCCTATTCAGTGCAAGTCGGCCAGGGAGCGGCGCCTGCAAACACCGGCGCGGTCCCAGCGGCGGCTCCCGTTGCAGCGGCCCCGCCCGCGCCCTCCGGCGGCGGAGAACCCCTGGCCTCTCCATTGCCGGGAAGCGTTTTCAGCCTCAAGGCAAAGGTGGGCGACGTCGTCAACGAAGGCGATACCGTCATGATTCTCGAGTCGATGAAAATGGAGACCGAGATCAACGCGCACCGAAGCGGAACCATCCAGTCCATCAACGTTCAAGAAGGCGCCAGCGTCCAGACCGGAGACGTTCTGGCGACGATTGGATAAATGGAATTCAGCCTTCAAGATTCCATAATTAAAATCCTGGGGTCCACCGGGTTCGTCGCCTTGGGTTGGGGACACCTGGTGATGATTCTGGTCGCCCTGACCCTGTTGTATCTGGCCATCTGGAAAAAGTTTGAGCCGCTGTTGCTCCTGCCTATCGGGTTCGGCTGTCTTTTGGCCAACCTGCCACATAGCATGATGATGTCGACGGACGAGGGGGGATTGTTCAATTTTTTCTACTTCGGAGTCAGACACGAAATCCTGCCGCCCCTGATCTTTTTGGGCGTCGGCGCGTTGACGGATTTTGGCCCTCTGTTGGCCAACCCGATCACTCTGCTCCTGGGCGCCGCCGCGCAAATTGGAATTTACACCACTCTCATCGGCGCCGTGTTCCTGGGATTCGACCTCAAGGAAGCCGGGGCCATCGGTATCATCGGCGGAGCGGACGGGCCGACCTCCATTTTTCTGGCCGCCAAGCTGGCGCCGCATTTACTGGGTCCCATCGCCGTGGCCGCTTATTCCTACATGTCTCTGGTGCCTCTGATCCAACCGCCCATCATGCGCTGGCTCACAACCTCCGAAGAACGTAAAATCAAAATGGAGCAGTTGAAGCCGATATCGCAAACCGTCAAGATTCTCTTTCCCGTGATCGCGACCATCCTCTGCGTTTTATTGCTTCCGGGCGTGGCGCCTCTGCTGGGAATGTTGATGCTCGGAAACCTGTTTCGCGAGAGCGGCGTCACCGCCCGCCTGCACGAAACTTCGGAAACGCATTTGATCAATATCGTAACTATTTTACTCGCGCTTGCCGTGGGTTCGTCCATGACGGCGGCGTCTTTTCTGACCGCGGAGACCATCAAGATCATCGTGCTCGGACTGCTGGCGTTTATCATGGCGACGGCGGGAGGGCTGATTTTCGGCAAGATTCTGTGCAAGCTCTCCGGCGGCAAGATAAATCCATTGATCGGGTCGGCGGGCGTTTCTGCCGTGCCCATGGCCGCGCGCGTGTCGCAGAAAGTCGGCAGCGAGGAAGACCCAAGCAACTTTTTGCTCATGCACGCCATGGGACCCAACGTGGCTGGAGTGATCGGCAGCGCGGTGGCGGCGGGAGTGTTTCTGTCGTTGTTCGGCGACGTCGGGATGGCCGGTCACGCCGCTCTGGAACCCGTGCCGGCGGCGCTCGCTTCCATAATCAAACCTTAGACTTTATATGTCGCTCGTAATTTCATCCGTATATATTTCCATCCTCGCCATGGGCGTCATTTTTGTGGTGTTGGGGACTCTCATTGGATTGATCAAAATTCTGGATCGCTGTTTTCCGTACCAGGCTCCGTCCCCGGCCCCACCCGCCCGTTCCTCTGCCGGAGCGGACCCGGAGGGAGAACATCTTGCCGTCATCCATGCGGTTCTCAGTCGTCACCTGGGGACGGATCCTTCGCAAATCCATCTGACCCGCGTCTCTTCTCCATAGCCGCCCCAAGTGCGGCCAGGTTTTTTGTCGCCATGACGTGCCCGGGTTTTATATCCAGCGCGGCCTGGAATTGCTCCCAGGCGGTCCCGGCGTCTCCCATCGCCAAATTAATTCCCCCCAACGCATTGTGGAAATCCGGATTTTTCGGATCCAGATATATCGCAAGTTTGAACTCCAGAACGGCGTTGCGCAGATTCTTCTCATGCTGATAAACAATTCCCAGTCCAAAATGCACCAGCGCAAAATCGAAATTGATTTTCAGAGCGCTTCGCAACTCTTCTTTCGCCTTTTTTGGTAGACCTTCTTTTAAAAACAGGGCGGCCAGATTGACGCGGGCTTCCAGATGATTGGGGTCGGTCTTGATCGCGACGAGGTACTCGCGGCGCGCCTGGTCGAGCCGGTTCTGCTTGATATACACCAAGCCGAGATTGTTGTGAACGACGGGATCGGATTTAAATTGAAGCGCCGCCTTGAACTCCTTCTCCGCAGCCTCGTAGTCTCCGCGTTGGTAAAGGATGAGTCCTCGGGCGTTGTAAACGTCCACGAAGGCGGGGTCGATTTTCAGAGCGGTTTTAAAATGTTCCAGCGCCTGGTCCGGACGTTCTTTTTTCAACGCCACGCGTCCCAGATTAAAATGCGCCATCGCCAGTTTCCCTGGAAAGGCCCGGGCCGCATGGCCCCACAGGGTTTCGGAGTTTTTCCAGACGCCGATTTGTTCGACGGTCGAGACGCCCAGGAGAACCAAACCCGACAGGCCGGTTGTAAGAAAAAGCGCGCGGCACAAAGTTGTATATTTTAGTTTTGCTATCTGATCCCAAAGCCGGGTCGCGCCGACGCCCGGGAGCAGGAAAAACCCCAGGGTCGGGAGGTAGGTGTAGCGGTCAGCGGCGGCCTGCTGGCCCACCTGCACGAGACCGATGATCGGGGCGGCGACGACAAGATAATAAACCCACGCGGCCAAAAACCATTTCTGCCCCCGCCGCCAAAGCCAGAGACCCGCAAGTGTCAGGGCGACAAAGACCGCCAGTGAAAACAGGATTTTCGGATTGGCAAGACCCAGTCCCCTGGGAAAAGGATACAGCGGCGCAAGGACTCCGGGCCACAAGGTATTCTCTATATAAAACCAATAACTGTGCAAGGCGTTCAAAATACGGTCGCCGAATCCCAGTCGATGAATCGGCAAAACGGCGCCGCCTTCTTTTTGCGCGATCACCGTGAGGACGCCGACGGTCAGGCTCATCAGAAAACCGGGGATTTTTTCTACGATCAAAGGCCAGAGCCGCGCCGGGGCGCCCAGACGCTTCAGCGGCCAGGCGTCCAGAACCAGCAACGCCACCGGGATGGTAACGGCCATGGGCTTCGACATGAGCGCCAGCGCCAGACAGGCGTTGAAAAGAAAATACCAGAGCCAGCTTTTTTTCCTTTCTGTGCGCGCATAACGGAGATACGCCAGGTAGGTTGCAAGAACCCAAAAGGCGCACAGAAGATCCTTGCGCTCCGAAATCCAGGCGACGGACTCCACGCGCAGGGGGTGGAGTCCAAAGTACAAAGCCGTCGCCGCGCCGATGACCCAGGCGGATAGAGAGTCGCGTCCGGCCCCAGTCGCCCACAGCGCTCGAAATAATAAAAATACCAGGTAGACGTTCAGGGCGTGCAAAACGACGTTTGTGAAGTGGTGGCCTTTTGGGTCCAGGCGATGATTTTTGTAATCCAGGGCGTGAGAAATCCAGGTCAGCGGGTGCCAGCTGGCGGCGAATAAACTTTGGAACATCTGCCGGACGTGGGAGGGGTCCAGCTTGTGAATCATGGGATTTTCGTGAATGTATTCATAGTCGTCCCAATTGACAAATTCGTTATCCAATGCCGGGCTGTAAACGGCATAAACGACTGAGACGATCAGAAGAAACGCGAGGAGATGAAAAAGACGGACTGTGGCGGGGGCGAGTCGGGTCATTTAAAACGGACTCGTAAGGAGGATGGAATCAGCGGTCGAGGAATTCCCGCGGGAGGGTTAAAATTTCCTGCGGCGTTTGCAGGATTCCCTGGAACGTGCCTTTGAGTTTCCGCTCCAGCGAGGTGAAGGGGATGGCGTTCACCTCCGGTTTACTAAACTTCCCGCGCACGGAATAATAGGCGCGGACCAGACTTTCTTCCTCGCCGGCGGTGATGATTTTCCCGACCAGCGGAATTTTGACCAGAAACTTGTCGAGGCCTGGAAGCGGAGTCACGCCCACCACGGCGTCCATACTGTTCCGGTTTAAATCGAACCAGCCCACGAGCGAAGCGCTTTTGGCGGACTGCCGGTATTGAAAGTTTCGCGTTTGGGCGACGCCCTGGCGGATGGAGAAATCTCCCACCACCTCGCGGAAGGACCGAGCTTCTTCCTCATCGACCTCGACTTTTGGATCGCGATCTTTTTTCTCGCGGGCCAGGAGCCGGGCAAATCCTTGTTTCAGGCGGCTGGACCGAAGAACGCCGGAATCAATATCCAGCGAAAATTTCCCCACCAGGGATTTTTTGACGTCGACCCAGTTTTCTCCGCGGCCGCTCAAAATCAATTCCAGAGTATTCATTTTTCCAGAGAGGGCGCCGTCGAAACCTTCGCCGAACTGACGAAAGAAATTCTCCGCCCGCGCATTTTTGACCAGCAAATAGCTTTCGAACTCAAGAACTTTGGGGTCTTTAAAAGATAATTGTCCCTGGCCCTTGATGGGGCGGTCGTCGGGCGGATAGATATCGAATTTCTGGACTTCCAGTTTCTTGTCCTCAAAAGTCCAGCGGCTGGTCACGTTTTCCAGACGCCAAAACTTGTAATTCAAACGGTTGAAGTCCAGCTTGACGGTGGAGGAACCCTTCGCTAGCAAGGGATTCTGCTCGATGGCTTTTCGCAAGGACTGTTCCAGATCGTCGTTTTTTACCAGCAGGTCGTTCAGGTCCAACGTCTGCCCGCGGATGGACAGGTTCAGACTAGGCTGCGGACCGGGTTTGTATTTTCCTTTTAAATCGAACCGGCTCTTCCCCGATTCCAGACTCGCTTTCCGAATGTTCAGGCGGTCGTTGGTAAAGGACGCCGCGCCGCTCAACTGCGCCTGATGTTTAAAGCCGGCGGGCTGAATTTTCAACCCGGCAAAACTGGTTTCGCCTTCAAAGCGCGCTTGTTTGACGTCGCGCAAATTTCCTTTGGCTTTGATTTTGATATCCGCCATTCCGGATCGCCCGTCGCGAAGCCAGGCGATATTCTTTGACAGCGAATGCACGTCCAAACCCTTGATCTCAAAATTGCCGACGAACTCAGGTTCGTCAAAACTTTTTAGCGTGGCCCGGCCTTGAACCTTATTGCCTCCCAACTCGTATTCCATTTCCTCAAATTTTACGGGTCGTCCTTCAGTCGTCTGGCCGCGCAGGCGAAGGGAGTTGGAAAGCCGGGAGGGCTTGACCAGAGCGTCCTCGAAACGATACGAAGCCTGCGTCAAATCCATCCGGTAGTCGAACTTGTAGGCGTTCATGGAACCGTCGAAGAAAAGCTCGGTCGCCATCGGACCCTCGTAATTCAAATTGCGGAAGGACGGAAGGGTTTTCAAATCCCTGGACAAAAGCTTGGCCAGTTTTACGCGGATCGATCCGCGCTTGAATTTTCCGGATTTCTTATCGAACCGGGAGTTCATTTCCAAAGGCGAGTCGCCAAAAAATCCGCTGATGTTCTTCAACGAAACTTTGCGATCGTCGTAATCCATGTCGCCGGAAATATTCAACAAAACCGGCAAGCCGTCCGGCAGTTCCGCCGAGAGATCGCGGATTCTCATCGATCCCCATCTTTTTGTTTTCCCGGAATACAGAGGATTGCCCTCGCCGAGAAATTTGAGCTTCATCTCGCCATGCCGGACGCGAATTTTCCGGGCGAACGCGCGGCTGTCGGCGTCCAGATCTGAGTTTTTGATCCAGCGCACATAACTGTCGGCGGGGTTCAAATCAAGTTCGCCGGAATATTTCAAATAGGGCTCCCCTTTTTCCAGCGTTAAATCGCCCGTCACATTGTCAAAAGGTTCCGCGCCGTAATTCCCGGACAAACCCTTGAAGGCGACCTGCCAGGGCCGGGGCGTTTTTTTGTCTACGGCGGGCGGCGCTGTCGGCGGAATTTCGTAATCAGCATGGCCCTTTAAAACCGCGACGGGAAGGTCCCAATCGTCTTTATTAAAAGAGCCGTCCTGAAAAACCAGATCGCCGGAAAATTTAATTTTGTAAAACTCTTTCATCGGTCCCTGGATATTCAATCGTAAGAAACCGTCGCCTTTCAGGTTTTTGTACTGGCCCAGGAGCTTTCCGATGCTGGGATTTCTCAGGATTTTTGGAAGCGCCGTTTGCAGACTGGCCAGTTGCAGGGAACTTTCAATTTTCCAATCCAGATTCGGCGCGCCGGTTGTGATCGCGGCGATCTTCCCCTGGAACTTGGAAACCGGCAGGCCCTCGTATTTCGCCTGGTAAACGTCGATCACCGTGTCTCCGTTATCCAACCCCATGGTTCCCGTCATCTGGCGAAAGGGAGGAAGCGGTTGCGCCCAGTCCACGTTCCGCAAAAGCAATTCGCCGTTCAATCTTTTCAGGTTCGCCGGTTGGGAAATGTTTCTGAACTCCTCCAGGGAGCCGTCGAAGCGGAGGGAATGAACCTCCAGCGTTCCATTTTTGAAAACCTTTTGCAACAGCCGGTGAACTTTGGGCGGAACAATTTTTAACGGCGGATACTGGTCGCTGTAGTCGGCCTTGAACTGATTGGTGACCAGGGACAATTTGACGCCCGGAGCGTCCGTCTCTAAACCGGTCAAGGCGCCGGTCGCTTCGAGTTGAAAATCCCCGACCCGGTACTTCATGCGCTTGAACTCGACGCTGTCGCCGGAAACGCTCAATTGGTAGTCGACGGAGCCGTTCAAATTCTCCGAGGTTGAAATGAACCGCGCGGCGGGATTTTTATCGTAACTCACGGTGCGGATGTGGCCCTGGGAATCCCATTGGGAACCGGCGCGGCCGGAAATATCCGCCGCCAGCGATAAGGAGCCGTTTTGCGGAAAAGTTTCGAGAATGGGAAACTTCGAGGCGTCCGGCCAGTAGGGACGAATCCCGGCAAACTGCAGATCGTCCACCTGCACGCTTCCTTCCAGCGGCTGTTGCAACATGCGCTGGAAATCCACCGCGTTGTTGATTTTCAGGGCAACGCTAAACGCGGCGTTTTTTTTCGGCTGGACCAACTCGCCCTGCAGACGGAGGGTCATATGCGAGCGCTCCGGCGCCGCCGCTTTCAGGTTCAAATGCGTCAACTGCAGAATGGTTTTTTTTCCGGCGTCGCGGAACAAGAGGCTTCCATCGCGCAGTTCCAGTTTTTGCATGAGGCCCACCTTCAGCAGGTTGCCCCAGTTTTCGCTTTTGGGCGGCGAGGCTTTGCGATTGGAGATCAATGCCTTCAAATCTTCGTAATTGAATCGGCCCTCGGCGTTGCGGGTCACGTGCATCATCGAATTCTGCACGACGATCTTGTCGATCTCTACGCGCTGATTCAGCAGGGGCCACAGCTTCATGCTGATCCAGACGTCCCCGGCGCTGAACTCCGGCTTGCCCTCTTTTTCGCTGCGCAAAGAGACGTCCTTCAAACGCACGCTCAGGCCTTTGGAGAAATTCACCTCCGCCTCGCCGATGGAAACCTTGCGGTGGGTCTGTTTCTCCAACTCCTCGATCACCATCGCCTTGACGCGGTTCAAGTCGCTGAGTTCGTCGTAAATCAGAAAACCTAAAACAGAAGAGACCAGAACCAGAGAGGCAAACGACCAGGCGAGAAATTTTTTCCAGGAAAAGGGCATCGATTATTGTACCTTAAATTGATCGAATTATGCGGCAGGAGTTCAGTTTGGTGGAATCCAAAGAAAGGGTCGCGATCGATTTACAGGCAGTTTCCGAGTGATCAAGTAACCTCAACGATAACATGATGTTATTGTTTTGGCAAACTTGCGGTCAAATTATCTGGAATAATAGCCGCGTTCAGGTAAAAATACGCGGCGGAAAACAATCCCTTTACCCTTGAGTAAAAAAATGAAAAATTTTATCTACGGAATCAATCCGGCGCTGGAAGCGCTAAAGGCCTCCGGTCGCCGGTGTCAGAAAATCGTCGTGGAACAAGGCAAGACCAGCCCGCGCCTCAATAGCCTGCAGGAGCTTGCCCGGTCGCGCGGCGTGAAAATAGAAACTCTTTCCAAAGCCGCGTTCCAGAAGCAGTTTTCAGCCTATCCGCATCAGGGGGCGATCGCCTACCTTTCGCCGAAAGAATTGCTGGGACTCGGGGAGTTGATCGATTCGGCGTTGAAGGCGGAGCCGCGCCCCGCCCTGGCTCTGCTGGACGGCGTCCTGGATCCCGGAAACCTGGGAGCGATCATTCGTTCCGCCTGGGTGTTGGGCGTGCGGGGGATCATCCTCCCCAAAAACCGCGCCGCTCCGTTGAACGAAACCGTGGCCAAATGTTCGGCGGGGGCGGTGGAACATTTGCCCGCCTGCCTGGTCGCCAACGCCTCGCAAGCGATCGAAACCCTGAAACAAGCCGGATTCTGGGTGGTGGGTCTCGACGCCGAGGCTGAACAGTCCTGCGATTCTCTGAAGTTCGATTTCCCCTCGGTTTTATTGATCGGCGGCGAGGAAAAGGGAATCCGGCCCCTGCTGAAAAAATCCTGCGACTTTTCCGCGAGCATTCCCATGCAGGGGGAGTTGGGATCGCTCAACGTTTCCGCCGCGGCGGCGATCATGTTTTACGAGGTCATGCGGCAAAAAAAATGAGGCAAAAAAAACGACCGGGAAACGAGTTTCCCAGCCGCTAAAAAAGCCTTTTTAATTTTTCCTAAACGAATCGGCGTCTCATGCTTCGGCGCGCCGCCCGTTTTTTCTTCTTCGCTTCTTTTTGCTTACGCTTTTTCTTGACCGACGGCTTTTCATAAAACCGCCGCCGTTTCAACTCTTTTAACAAACCTTCCTTCGTCATCTGGCGCTTTAAAATCTTCAGCGCTTTCTCAACCTGATTTTGATAAACGGTTACTTCCAAAAAGAACAACCCCCTTTTAGGTCAATTTTGTAAGACTAATTAAAGTCTGGTTCACAACCGGGCAAGTATGAATAAAAGCCCCTTAAATGTCAAGCCCCGGGGTAGCCCCCGGAGGCAATTAGGCGCGACTTGTTTGGTAAATGCTACCAGCCTGGGTGAGTTTGCGTCTTGAATGCAATAACGAAAGATCGACAAATTGAAATTCGAGTTGGTAGAAACTTCCCAATCGCAAACCACTGGCCCCGGCGCCTCGCCGGTTAGCGGAGGCAGTTGGTAAGGCGGAGCGCTCTTCGGGGTCCGACTTGCCGCCAGTCTTTTTCACTCAGGGCGGAAATCTGGTCCTGCACGGTTTTGAAATCGGTCCGGAGCAGGCGGCCGCCGTAAAACAGGGAATTCACGGCCCAGCAATCGGCCATTTCTTCCATCTGATAAGTGACGTCGGGTTTGAGGGCGTGGCCGAGCACATGGTGGCCGCATTGATGGTGCAAAAAGAACAAACGGGTTTTGGAATCCAGTTGCGGGAGCGCGGCGGGGTTGTAGCGGACGAGCGGCCAGCCGTCGTCCGCGTTGTCGATCTGTGCCAGGGCGTTCAGTTTGGAGTCTTCGAAGAAGATCACATTGTATCCCCGGCTGTCGATGCACATGGGAAGGTCGATACCGGCCAGCGCCGTCGCCGGCAAACACAGAACCGCCACTAACGCCGTAATGAATCCCAAACGCTTCATCATTTTCCCCTCCGCTTAAAGTGATATCGGATTCGCCCCGGTTAGAGAATCCCGAAATCCCTCCGTGGCGGCGCCTTTTTGGATGCGTCCATTGTAGCATTTTCGGGCTTTACAATCTAATGCGCGCCTGGTCCGTTTTATATTGTTAATTCCCACCGGCAAACTTATAATTTTTGTTCCTATTCTAAAAAGATTCTAAAAAAATTCCAACGCGAGATTTTTATGATTCCAGAACTGCTGTCCCCCGCCGGAAGCCCGGAAAAATTGCGCTACGCCTTCGCCTACGGCGCGGACGCGGTCTACGCCGGCGTGCCGAAATTTTCCCTGCGCGCGCGGGAGAATCCGTTTAAAGAAGATTCCCTGCGCGAGGGAATCGAATACGCCCACACGCTGGGTAAAAAAGTTTTCATCACCGCAAACATTCTGCCTCCCAACCGCAAAATAGATTCGTTTAAAAAAACGCTCGCGGTTTACGCAGACGCGGGAGCGGACGCCTTCATCATGGCCGATCCGGGGATGATTCAGTTTGTCCTGCGCGAGTTTCCGAACGTTCCCGTTCACCTCTCCGTGCAAACCAACACCGTCAACTGGAGTACGGTCCAGTTCTGGCGCGACCTCGGCGTCCGGCGCGTCATCCTGTCGCGCGAGCTTGCCCTCGCGGAGATTCAGGAGATCCACGAACGCGTTCCGGAAATGGAGCTGGAATCCTTCGTCCACGGGTCGATCTGCATCGCCTATTCCGGCCGGTGCCTGCTGTCGAATTATTTCAATCACCGCGACGCCAACCAGGGGACCTGCACGAACAGTTGCCGCTGGGAATACGACGTGCACCACGAGAGCGATTTGAAAAACGCCGCGTCGCCCCGGCGCGTCCTGAAAGGCGAATATTTTATCGAGGAATTGAAACGTCCCGGCGAGATGATGCCCATCGACGAGGACGAGCACGGCACCTACATCATGAATTCCAAAGACCTGATGGCGGTGGAACTGCTGGAGGATTTACAAAAGGCAGGAGTCGTCTCGTTTAAAATCGAAGGCCGGACCAAGTCGATCTACTACCTGGGCCTGGTCACGAAAAATTATCGCCGCGCCATCGACGACCTGGCAACCCGTAGCGGTTACAACCCCGCGTTGAAAGATGAACTGCACAAAACGGCCAACCGCGGGTTCACTACCGCGTTCCTTTCGCCGCACAACAAGCAGGCCACCGAACGATTCGATTCGCCGCAGGAGACGTCCTTGCCGCAGACCTATGCCGGACAGGTGTTGGGCGAGCGTCCGGGCGGCTGGATGGAGGTGGAGGTGAAGAACCGGATGGAGGTGGGCGACGAGTTGGAGTACATATCCCCCACGCAACAGCATCGATTCACGATTTCAGCGCTGGAAGACAAGAACGGCCAGTCCGTAGACGTCGCGCACGGCGGCAACGG
>JAJDBD010000041.1 GCA_029261575.1 Nitrospinaceae bacterium
TTTTGATTCAGCGCGCAATGATGGCTCCCGGATCGTCGTCGATGGCGCCGTCCAGCAGATCCTTGCCCCGGGGCGTCAATTGCGCCAACCACAGGTCGCGGCGTTTTTTGCCGATGCGGATGTATTCCTTGCCCGGTCCGGCGAGATACTCCAGGTGGCGGCGGACGCTCAATTGGTCGAGGTCGTAGCCGCCGCCCCAGAGCAGGGCCTGGACGGCGAGATCGGACACGCGGTTGGGATATTCCAGGTCGAGCGCCTGGAGGATCATGCCGCGCAGGGCGGCGATACGGGTTTGTTCGTCCATGGGAGAGTAGCTTTCATCCCCTCTTGTAAAGAGGGCTAGGGTGATTCTTCCTCTAAAAATTTCAATGGTTGGTTTTTGCGCCGTTGCAACTTGTGGAATTCCCCCAACCCCCTTTGCGAGGGGGAGCCATTAATTTTTTCATGGCGTTCTGATTTTGGATTGCATGGAGCCTAAGGTTTGGTTGACGAGGCGGTTGACTTCTTTCAGCTCGTCGAAAATTTTAGAGACCAGCGCCTTGGTTTCGCCGACGCTCATGTAGAACACCTGGGAGGTGACGAATTTTTCGTGCAGGTATTTTTGATCGGCGAGGCGGGCAGTTTCGAGCATTTGGATATCTTCCTCGACCTTGTCGAGCCTGCGGCCCATGTCTTCCTTGAGGTCGGCGAAGTGCGCGGCGGTGTCTGTGATCAGGCGGCGGACGAACCAGCCCGTCGCCCCGACGCCGACGACAAGAGCGAGGGTGATGTAGGGCGTCAAGGCGCGAAAAATTTCGATAGACAAGGAACGCTCCTTTTAATTAGCGAACAGCGAGAGGCGAAGGGCGGCGAGTCATGCAACGCCAAAGGACAAAAAAGCTCCCCGACTATGGCGAAACGAACAGGGGATGAATTTCTCAATCGATTATTTCAAAGGAACTTTGGGAACAAAAATTGAAAGTGAACTTAGTTCGTAATCAAAGTCTCAAAGAACAATGTTTACTTGACAAATTGGGTTGGAATGGGGCGAAGCGGTTAAATTTTGGAAGGTTTGCTAAGGGAGGATGCCAGGGTGGCGAGAACGTGGGGCCAAAATTTGCTAACTGTTAAAGTCGGGGAAATTCGTAGTGAGGTCAAATTTTGTATTTATCTAGGGATATATTGCTCATTCCCTTTTTTGTAATGAATTGATATTCTTTTGATTTTTCTTGGATATGCAAATGCCAAAAAACCCCATTTTTAATTTTTGTAATATTCATTTTTTCTAACCAGGGTAAAAAATCTTGAATTGGAATAAGAAATGTTAAAGATGAAGACCCACAACCTAATAATAAATAGGATTCATCTACTTTAGCTAATCGTTCCTTTTGATGGATCTGAAAGGCAAACCAAAACCAATTAGGGCCATTGGTTTTTTTTTGATGCACCTTAGAAACAGCGCATAAGATGACAATTTTGTTGTCGGGAGTTTTGAAGGTAACCCTCGATTCTTTAACCAATGTAATTTTTAATTTTTTTTGGGCTTTATTTATGCACTCTTGATGAAAAGACACGGGAATAAATTTTGGCGTTTTCCCTGGTTTTTCCTTTTTCGCTTTTTCAAATAATTCACCATTTTGTAAGGGAATTTCCTCAGACAAGTCGTATTTCAAATCTTCGGTTGTTGAAAAAACTAAATCAATAATCCCGTCTACTTTCGTATATTCCTTAGGAATTAAAATTTCTCTAATTTTTGTAATTATGTGAGGATCGTCAAGATTTTCTTTGATATAAAGCAACTTAACTAAACCCTCAATGCTAATGAGCCTAATATCCCAAGCAAATTTTGAACCTCGAATCTGTGCCTCCAAACCCCCGGTATCGAATCGACCTACAATCAAAAGTATTGAGGTTTTTTCTGGCGGTATCTGCCCCTTTTCAATCAATCTCTTTTTATAATTAGCGACTACCTGCAAATCAATGCTATAGACGGAAGTGGTTTTTGTTTCAACTACGATGGATTCTCCAGAGCCAGACTTCCAAAGACCGTCAAACCCAATTATATTAGGAACCCCTCGATATCTTCCTGGAGTGACTTCAAAGTCAAGCCTTTTACCAATTTCATTTACTATGTCTTGTAGCGCAAAACCCTTAACGTCAAATTTTTTATTTTTATCATTTAAACATTGGGAAGAAAATTCGGTGAGGTATTTGGATTCGATATTAGCAAGGAGTTCGCGAAACTCGGTAGAAGTAGTACTGCCATCAATAAGCTTTCCGTCTCCAGAAATTGCAATGATTTGTTGGACGCTCTTTTTACGAATGTCTGGCGAATTTTCCCAAAGGTCTAATAAGGCCATAGAGTATTTTTCCTAATCAAAAGTTTTAACGTCCTAAGTGTAAGTTTTTTGATCTACCTAAGATATTTGTACCAGGTTCGTACTTGGAGATCAAAAAAATCAAACAAGGCGATTTTTCCATGCTGGGGTTTGGGAATTTGGAGTAAGTCGGGGTAAAATGCGGGTCTGGTTTGGGGTGGGGCGGGCGGTCCCGTTCGCGGGCCGACTTGAATTCTATTTCGCGGGTTCCATGAAAGATCTGGCAAAAATCTTAAAGCTTCTCGAATTGTCCGCGTCGCAAAACGACGGCGAGGCGCTCAACGCCGTCCGCAAGGCCAACGAGATGCGCGTCAAAGCCGGTCTGGAATGGAAACAGGTGTTTGAAAAACTCTCCGGCACGCCGGGGTCCATCACGGAAATCATCCCGCCCATCTCGCCGCGAAGGCCGCAACCGAAATTCCACACGGTAAACACCATG
>JAJDBD010000042.1 GCA_029261575.1 Nitrospinaceae bacterium
AAATTCTGGGATTCAAAACTTTTTGCTGATCGCGACCAAGCCGGACAATATGCCCATTGCAGGTATGTTGGTTATTGTGGGATTTCTGTTTTGGGTGGCGATCGTGCAGATGATCAAACACGACAAGCACATAAAAGAAAATAAAAAAGAAAAAGTCTGGGATGAGATGATCAAATAGTGGGAATTTTCATCGTCGCATTTGGGGCAATGTTTCTAGGGATTATCCTGATATTGTTGCTCAAAAAGACCTCCCCCCCCCTCCCGCAAGAAACCATTAAATTTGAAAACCCCGACGACCAGCCTGAATTTATGCTGGATCGGGAAGTGTTTAAAGAAACCTGCCTTGATTTTTTAAAAAAATTCAATCTTGAATACGAGCATTCCATCTGGGCCACCGAGGGGGAACTGGAAATCTCCATGCGCGACGAAACCCCCGTGGTGGGCGGCCTTTATTTGGGCCTGGCCATCTTCGACCCCCCCGATAATCTGGTCAACCTGCATAAGGTGACGGGTTTTTTGGAAACCATTAAAGGAGAAGAAGCCTCCAAGGGAATTATTATCACCACCGGATATTTTTCCGAAAGCGCCCGAAGAGCCGCGGAAGAACACCCTGTCGAATTGGTAAACATCGTCTCCTTCATTGATTATCTTAAAAAACTGGACCTGTATAAAGAGTAGGGCGTTAGTTTTTTAGCGGCTCCATCCTGCAAGTTATTGGTTATAAAACCCCACCCGCTATGATATATTGCACGAATGAAAATTATCGACCTATTGAACGGGGATAAACCCTGTTTTTCCTTTGAGTTTTTCCCTCCGAAAGACGACGACGGTTATGACCGTTTGTTGGAAACCATAAGCAATCTTAAAGCCTGCAACCCCACTTATGTTTCCGTTACCTATGGCGCCGGTGGAAGTACCCGAGCCAAAACCATCGAAATTGTTGGCCGGATAAAAAATCAGATCGGTCTGGAAAGCATGGCCCACCTCACCTGCGTGGGCAGTACGAAAGACGAAATAAAATCCGTTCTGGACAGCCTGGAGGCTCAGGGGATCGAAAATGTTTTGGCCCTCAGAGGCGATCCGCCGCAAGGCGAGGAGAAATTTGTAAAGTCCGAGGGCGGCTTTGGGTTTGCCAACGAACTGGTGGAATTTATTAAGAAACGCTACGCCTTTTGTATGGGAGTGGCGGGATATCCCGAAGGCCATCTGGAATGCCCCGACAAGGAACAGGATCTGGACAATCTGAAACGCAAGGTGGACGCCGGCGGAGATTTTATCGTCACCCAGCTATTTTTCGACAATAAGTTTTTTTTCGATTTTGTGGAGAGGGCGCGAGCGGCGGGCATTCACGCGCCGATCATTCCAGGCATTATGCCCATCGTGAATTTTAAGCAAATCAAACGATTCACAAAAATGTGCGGCGCCACGATCCCTGAGGCTCTGGAGAACCGGATGGCGCCTTACCAGGACGATCCCGAGACCGTTCAGAAAATGGGAGTCGAGCACGCGACCAGACAATGCGAGGAATTGCTCGCCCAGGGCGTTCCCGGAGTTCACTTCTACACTCTCAACCGATCCACGGCGACTTTGCAAATCATGGAAAGCCTTAACGGACTGAAAACCGGCTAGGGCGCCGGGGCCAGTTAGCGCGACGTTTAAGAGAAGCGGCATAAGTTTCGGTGAGCTTGCAACTCCAACCCTGCCCGCCACAAGGCGTCGGTTACTCGGCAGGGGTAGTAGATAACCTTTTACGGTGACTGCCACGAGCCACATTGGGTTCAAATTAATGTTGCCACCCGGGGGTTACCCCGGCCTCCTCTGAATAAAATCCATGCGCATCCGGTTTTTATTAATCCCGCTGTTTGTTATTTTGACTTTTTTGTATCTTCCCCCGTTTTTAACGCAATCAAAATCCGCTCCATCCGGTTTGGATCTCGAAATGACAAAGGATATGGCTTATATTCCCGCCGGAACCTTTACCCGCGGGTGCGACGGATTTGGTCCGGAGCACGGCGCCCCGGAGCACAAGGTTTATCTGGACGGTTTTTTCATGGATAAATATGAAGTCTCCAATAAAAAGTTTGAGACGATCATTCCGGAGCATGCTTTGCGCCGGAGTCGTTTTTCACATTGCGACGACTGTCCCGTGAGCAAGGTCGCCTGGTACGACGCCGTGGATTACTGCCATCTGGTGGGTAAGGCCTTGCCCAGCGAGGCGCAATGGGAAAAAGCCAGCGGCTCCGCCAGCGGGTGCGAATTTCCCTGGGGCGACGAATTCGATCCGGAGAAGCCCGCCGCGCATGGCGGAATAAAACTGCGCGACAACGCCGCGCCGGTGGGAACCTACGCGGCCAATAAATACGGCGTCTACGATATGGCCGGCAACGTCTGGGAATGGGTGACCGATTGGTACGGTCCGTATTTTTTCTCCCGCGACGTCATGTATAATCCCAGAGGTCCGCGGGGCGGAATCATGAAAGTGCGGCGCGGCGGTTCCTGGCCGGACACGGTGCGCGCTATGAGATCGGGCTATCGCGACTGGAGTTATCCTCAATCGAGAAGTTTTAACGATATCGGGTTTCGATGCGTTATCAATTTGATTGAAAGTAAATAAATATATGGCGACCCGAGTCAAACTCGAATACATCAACCGAATGGTCGAAGAGTGTTTCGACGAAGGCGTCCTGGATCTGAAAGGGAAATTTATCGGCGACGAGGGGGTCGAGGCTCTGATCGAGTCCAGTAAGATGGAAGAGGTCGAGGATCTCGACCTGACCAAAAATAAAATCACCTGGCGCGGCGCCGTAAAGCTGTTTGCTTTTCCCAATTTCAAAAAACTCAAACGCTTGTATATCGGAGATAATGAAATCGGCGATAAAGGCGCCGCCGCCCTGGCAAAAGCGAATTTTACCGACGGGCTTGTGTCGCTGGATTTGAGGTTCAACGATATTTATCCTGCCGGGGGGGTGGCGCTTGCAAGCTCTGAAAACTTCAAGCGACTGCAAATTCTCGTTTTTCAGGAAAACTTTACCGGAGACGAAACCGTTCAGACTCTGGCAAAATCGAAGGGTTTTATCAACGTCCGCAAATTGAATTTATATAAAACCGGAGTGACCGACGAAGGACTCAAGGTATTGGCGAAATCGAAGACGTTAAAAAACGTAAAACATCTGAACCTGGCCCGGAACGTGATCCGTCTGGACGGCGCCCTGTTTCTCGCCAAAACCAAAACTCTGGAAAAACTGGAAACCCTTTTGCTTTTCGATACCTTTATACCCGAGGCGGGAGTCAACGCTTTGCTCGAGGCCCCCGCGTTTAAACTAAAAATCCTGCGACTCACCTGAATATTGCGCCTGCCGTGAAAATACAAAGTTTATTGATCGGTCTGATTATTTTTATTGTTACCGGTTGCGCGGTGCAGGAAAAAAGCGCTCCGACTCTGGAAGTCCCGATTACAAACGCCAGCGAGGATTATGGCGAAGCCAACTCCCAGTGTCGGCTGAAATCCTGGAAATCCCCAAAATCCGCAGTCATCACCTCCCGGAAAATTTATAATCAGTGCATGGATGAAAAAGGCTTCCGGGAAATTCAATAACCGGATTCAATGGGCCGTTCTGCATTTTTTGTAAAAATGAAAATCCCTGTTTGAAAAATTTTTACAAACCCCGTTTCCTGAAGTAAAATTGAACGTTTTCAATTACCAAAGTTAACGTTCATCAGGAGGAAGAGGGGTGCTTCCAGAGTGGCTGATAAATCGGGCGGAGATAGAAAAGAAAAAGGCCGACCTGCGCGGCGCCGATCTCCACGACGCCAAACTGATGCAGGCAAAACTGTCCGGCGCCGTACTGTGCGAAGCGGATTTGACGGACGCCTATTTAATGAGAGCGGATTTGAGCGGAGCCGACCTGAGCGAATGCGACCTGCAGCGGGCGGTTATCAGCGAGGCCAACCTTAGCGGAGCCGACGTTCGCGACGCCGATTTTGACGAAGCCTATCTCTGTGGCGCCAACCTGAAAGACGTGAAAAACCTCACCTGCGACCAGTTGGAACTCGCCATCCTGGATCGCGATACCATCCTCCCCGATCATATAAAAATCAACTGGATCAACGAGACCTTGTTCGATTGCGAGGAGTGCGGCTAAATTTTTTGCGGACGCGCCGAACGTTTCAGGAGTGCCGGTCGTTCAACCAGGGTTCCGCCGTGTTGGAATATCCCCGTCGCTCCCAGAATCCCAACTCGTCCTCTTCGCGAAACGCGATCTCCCCGATCCATTTAGCCCCTTTCCAGGCGTACAACTGAGGCGTTATCATCCGCAAGGGGCCTCCATGCTCTTTAGTCAACGGTTCGCCCTCCCAGGTGTGGACCAAAAGAACGTCGTCCTTCATGGCCTCCTCCAGCGGCAGGTTGGTGGTGTAGGCGTCGAAAGCCTTGATGAAGACGTATTTAGCCTCGGGCTGAACTTCGCACAGATTGGCGATATCGCGAAACCGCACGCCTTTCCAGTGATTGTCCATTACGCTCCAGGTGGTCACGCAGTGGAAATCCGAGACGTCCTCCACCTGGGGAAGCTCCATAAATTCTTTCCAGCTAAACATTTTCGGATAGCCCACCAGACCGGAGACGGTCAGGCTCCACTCTTCCAGAGGAATTTCTGGTTGTACCCCTAAATCCAGCACCGGCCAATTTTTCACCACATGCTGTCCCGGCGGGGTTTTGGGATTTCCATCCCGGTTCAACGGACCGTCGCCCATGGGAGTCTCGGCCTCCCAAGGCTTTTTTTCCAGAAGAGCTTTCCTGTATTGGATCAATTTCTCTCTGGCTTTAATGCGCTTTGAGTTGGGATCGTATTCCTGGCGTATTTTCATTTTATTTATCAGAAAGGTTTTATCGAATCGGTCATGGAAAATTTTTCCCTTTAAGGCAGGTTTGGCTCGTTTAAGTTTG
>JAJDBD010000043.1 GCA_029261575.1 Nitrospinaceae bacterium
CGGCGGATCCCAACGTCGCCCTGCGACTTCTGCCGGACCGGTATCAAAAAGCCGTCGAAAACGATCCGCAAAACTATGTCGCCCTGTTCGCCCTCGGTCAGGCCAATCAAAGCCTGGGTTTATACGAGGAAGCCATCAGACAATTCCAGAAAGTCCTCGAAATCGAACCACTTTACGCGGCGGCCTACCATGGAATTGGAAGCAGTTACATTCAAATGGGAAAATTCGAAGAAGCCTTGGAGGCTTATCGGGAAGCCGTCCTTCTGGACCCATTCTATCCGGACGCTCAATATGGGATGGGATGGGCCTTGAGCCGCTTGAACCAGTTTCAGAAATCCATCGAACCGCTGAGCCGGGCGGTGGAACTGAACCCCAAACACGCCCCGGCTTATTTGCTTTTGAGCAAAAGTTACCTGGAAATCAAACAGCCGCAAAAGGCGGTGGAAAGCGTTCGCGCGGCCGTCCGTCTGATCCCATACGACGCGCAGGCCCATTGGGCCTTGGGCAAGGGCCTGTCGGCCCTGAAGAAGTTTGCCCCGGCGGTGGAATCCTTCCAGGAATCCGTCCGCCTCAATTCAAGTTTTTACGACGGCTATACCGGACTGGGGGAAGCCTATATTCAGTCTGAAAAAAACGAGTCTGCCATTTTGGCTCTGAAAGACGCCGTTCGGATCGAATCCAAAACCGGCGACGCCTATGAATT
The DNA here is from genome assembly GCA_029261575.1 of Nitrospinaceae bacterium. Lineage (GTDB taxonomy): Bacteria > Nitrospinota > Nitrospinia > Nitrospinales > JACRGP01 > JAJDBB01. The sequence goes on from JAJDBD010000043.1 coordinate 704, forward strand.
GTTGGGAGAGGCTTATCGAAACCTTGGAAAGTACAAGGAATCTCTGGACTCTTTCAAACGGTTCTCTCAAATTGAATTTAAAAATCCGCAGGCTTTTTTCAAACTGGGAAAAGCCCAGGCCCTTCTGGCGTTGCATTCCGAAGCCATTGAAAGTTTTGAAAAGGCTTTGAGGTGGGACCCCAATCTGGCCGAGAGCAATTACTATATCGGAAAATCCTACGAAGCCCTGGAGTCCAACGAAAAAGCCGTGAAATATTACGAAAAGGCCGTGGATCAGGATCCGACCATGATCGAAGCCCAGTACCGGTTGGGGGAGTTGGTGGTGAAACGGGACGACTATGAGTCGGCGATCAAGGCTTTTGAGGACGTCATTCGGGCGGACCCCGGCCACGTCACCGCCCGGATTCGCCTGGGCTGGGCTTATTCTCATCTGGACAGAAATGAAGACGCTCTGGAACAATACCTGGAAGCCGCAAGGTTGAAGCCTCAATCTCCCTCCGTCCATTATCAGCTAGGGGTGGTGTACGGAAAACTGGAACGGCTTGGCAACGCAGAAACGGCTCTCAAAGAAGCCATCCGCCTGGATCCGGGGTTCTCCTCCGCCTATCTCGAATTGGGTCAAACTTACGTTCGGCAAAACCGCTTTGCGGAAGCCCTGCAACCTTTAACCGTCGCCGTGGTCGCCTATCCGGAAAACGACCGGGCCTGGCTGGGACTGGGCACAGCTTATTATTCTATCAAGCAATACGCCAAAGCGGTCGAACCCTTGGAAAAAGCCGTGCGGCTCAACCCCAAAAGTCCACGATCCAACTTTCTTTTTGGGGAATGCCTGCTGAAACTGGACCGCTATAAAGAAGCCGTAGCCCCCTTGAAAAAAGCGGTTTCCCTGGACAACAACCCGGACTTTTCCGAATCTTGGAAAGAGTTGGGAGCCATTTACTGGAGGTTAAAACGTTACGACGAGTCCATCAAAGCCTACCAGACAGCGGTTCAATTAAATCCCAATCACGCGGGGGCTTACCACGACCTGGGATTGGTTTATACCGAGCTTGAGAAAACCGCCCTCGCCGCAGACAATTTTGCCCATGCCGTGCGCGTCAATCCTCAATACACGCAAGCGCATTACAACCTGGGGCTGGCCTACGAAGTACTGGGGAGGCGCGAAGAGGCGATCCGCGAATATAAAATAACGGCCAAACAGGATCCGATCCGGGAGGACGTTTTTATGAACCTCGGATGGCTCTATGTGGAAAACAGACGGTTTGGCGAAGCCGTCCAGACGTTCAAAACTTCCACTCGCTTAAGCCCCATGGACGCGGACGCGCATTTCAGTCTGGGCTGGGTGTTTGGTGAAATGGGAAGTTACGCCGAGTCTCTTGCCCCGTTAAAAATGGCAGTCCGGATCAACCCCAATCATTTGGGCGCCCGGGAACGCCTGAAAACAGTCTACAAAAAACTCGGTCCCACCTTTGGTGCATTGGATCCAAAAACCCTCCCCGCCCTACCGACTTTAAGCCAGTAATCGCCCAAATACAATCTGAGCTTACCCCTTAATAATATATATATAAATAATTGTTTTAAAACAGTTTATTAAAACATAAAAAAGAGGGCTAACAATGCCTCCGGCGGCCGGGCCAGCGCCCGGGGGCAGAAAGACTGTCGATGAATATCGATTGTCACCCCGAGCCTGTCCTGAGTCTTGTCGAAGGGCGAGCTTTAATAATTCCTCTCCCCTCGCGGGAGAGGGCTGGGTGAGGGGACGGGCTTCGACAAGCTCAGCCTGACATATTCGCCTGGCGGCGCCTCGCTAGCGAGTTGATTTTTAGCCTGTAGGCTTTGCCATCCCAGGCTTTCCAAACGCTTGCTTTTATTTTTGGCAATGAAGGGCGCAAGCTCTTCCATTTAAAGGAGTTAAAATTGGGATTCCGGGACAACAAATAGGTTGACATAGAAACGACCCCCCTTATATACTGCCTCCTCGTTTTTGCCCGGCCAGACCGGCCTGGTACGTTGATTTTTCGTTTTCAAACCGGCTTTCTTTAACTACAATATTCGAAAATAAACCAACCAAGGGTTCTCCCCATGGAAACAGACGAAGCTAACGAAACTGTGGCAGAAGGTTCTTCTCCCGAAGAAGAAACTGCGGAAATCGATTGCGGACCCGCCGAGGAAGTCCTCAAGTCTTTTCCAAATAAAAGACGGTTTTTGATTCCGATTTTGCAGAAAATCCAGGACGCCTATCGTTTCCTGCCGCCCGAAACCGTGGAAATGGTGATGGCGGCCTTGCGTGTCAAACGGGCGGAGGTCTACGGCGTCATTTCCTTTTATCCCCAGTTTCGCACCGAAGAACCCGGAAAATATATTCTCAAGCTTTGCTATGGAACCGCGTGCTTCGTAAAGGGCGCGCCCATCATCGGCGATAAAATTAAAGAGATCTACCATATCGGCCCAGGGCAAACCGACGACAAAAAGCTTTTCACCTTGCAGTTGGCTTCCTGCCTGGGCAACTGCGGAGCCGCGCCCATGGCCATTATCGGCGACGACACGCATGGAACCATCGATCCGGATAAAACCACCGAATTGCTGGCCTCTTACGAGAACAGGGAAGATTAATTGAAGGAGAGATTTCTCGAATGAGTACTGTTGTAAAAAAACAAGTCGCCGTAAAAGTCGACGGAAAAGATATCACCGCGCCCGAGGGGACGGTCATCCTCGACGTAGCGAAAAGAAACAACATTCCCGTCACCAACCTGTGTTCGCATCGCAACCTGAAACCCTTTGCGGCCTGCCGGACCTGTATGGTCGAAGTCAACGTCAACGGCAAAAAGGAACTGGTTTACTCCTGCACCCATCCCATCGAAGAGGGCATGGAGATCAGGACCAATACCGAGGAAACCAACCGCTACAACGGCGCCTGCCTGGAAATGCTTCTGGTGGAGCACCCGCTGGATTGCCCCATTTGCGACAAATCCGGCGTCTGCCCGCTTCAGGACAACACCGAGGAGTTGGGCATTTACAACAACCGGTTCGAAATCAACCGCAGAAACGAACCGAGCATCAAGAGCAATCCGCTGATCGAGTTTTACCTCAACCGATGCATCATGTGCGGAATGTGCGTGCGCGTCTGCGACGAAATTCAGGGAGTCCAGGCTCTGGACTTCCACAACAGAGGCATGAAGGTAGGCATTGGCACGGCCAACGACGAGCCTCTGGACTGCGAATTTTGCGGGCAGTGCATCACCGTATGCCCCACCGGCGCCTTGATGGACATGAGTTCCGAAGCGCGCGGCCTGGCCGCCCTGTTCACCAATAACGAATCCACCTGCAACTACTGCTCCTGGGGATGCACGGTCGACATTCAAACCAAAAAAGGCAAGGCGACCCGCATCGAACCGATCGACGACGAAAACGTCGGAATCAACAACGGCAACCTGTGCGCCAAGGGCCGGTTCGGCCACCACATCATCCACAACCAGGACCGAATACAGACGCCCTTGATGAACGTTGGCGGATCGTTTAAAGAAGTCACCTGGGACGAAGCCTACAACGCCATCGCCGAGCGCCTGAAAGCCGCCATCAATCGCGGCGGACCCGAAACCGTCGCCGGTATCGCCTCGGAAAAATCGACCAACGAGGAAAACTACCTGTTCCAAAAGCTGTTTCGCGGAGTTCTGGGAAGCAATCAGATCACCAATTTGCAACATCTCCGTGCGCCGCATGTCAACCGTTTCATGCTCGGCTGTTTTCAAAACGGGATGACCTCCAAACCCATCCAGGAACTGGAAGAGGCGGACGTGGTTCTGATATTCAATTCCGACCTGCCTTCCGAATTCCCCGTGGCTGGCAATGCGATTCGAAAAGCGGCGATCAACTTCCAGGCCGATATCATGATCGCCAACCCGCGCAACCTGGTTTTCGATCATGAATCCAGAAACGAAACCCGGCTGACTTTCCAGCACGGCTCCGACCAGGCGGTCGCCAATCGCCTCGCCAAAATATTGATCGACAACCAACTCGTCGACCTTGATAAGGCTAAAGGCGCGGTTTCCAATTTCGACGATTACGTTTCGTCCCTGGAAAACTACAACGCGGATTTTGCCGAAACGGCGACTGGAATCGACGACGAGACTTTCACCAAAGCCGCAACCAGGCTGGCGCGCAACGCCGACCGCTTTTTTTTGATCGGCAACGACGTTCTGGAAAACGAGGACGGCGAGGACGTTTTGAACGCGCTGTTAAACCTGGGAACCCTGCTCCATTCCGGCGGCGAGGGAAGCGTCAACATCTATCCCCCGCGAGAACATTGCAACTCCCAGGGAGTCAACGATATGGGTTGCGCCCCGGAATATCTGCCGGGTTATAAATGCGCAAAAGATTCCAAAGCCCTGGCGGCTCTGGCCGAAACCTGGGGCATCGACGCCTTGAACTTTGACGGCCAGGACAAAGCGAGCGATCTTTTTGAAAACTGTAAAAACGGTTCCATTAATTTCCTCTACATTGCCGGGGAAGACCCCCTGCACTCCTATTACAAGGGAGCGCAGGTTCGGGAAGCTCTTAAAACGACGCCTTTCCTGGTCGTGCAGGACGTCTTCATGACCCAGACCTGCGAGGTCGCAGACGTCGTGTTGCCCGCCGCCTCCTGGGCGGAAAAGGACGGGACCTACACCAACATGTCCCGCCACGTGCAAAGGGTCAAACGCGCGATTCTGCCGGAAGGCGAATCCAAACCCGACTTCGATATTTTCTGCGAGTTGGCGGAAGCTTTGGGAAGCCCGTTTCAAAACGATTCTCTGGAGGACGTTCAGCGGGAAATTGAAAATGTAGCGCCGATTTATAAAGGACTGCTTCCCGGCGAGGAATGCCGACAATGGACGCCGGAAAGCTCCTCCGAAAAACCGAAGTTTGTTATCGGCGGGGAATTCAAAAAAATGGCGGCGAAAAAAGAGTATCCCCTGTCGGTGATCGCGAATAATCACATGTTTCATATTGGCTCCTACACCCGGCATTCAAAAGTGTTGAATACCCTGGCGCCGGATTGCAAAGCGGGGATGAATCCCGCCGACGCCAAAAGGCTGGAAATAAAAACCGGCGACAAGGTGGTGGTGGAATCCAAAAACCACAAATTCGAGCTTCTGGTGGAGGTGACGCCAGTGGCCGCCAAAGGAACCGTTCACATCCCCAAAAACTGGACGGAAATTCCCGTCAACATGTTGCGCAACGGGGAAGAGGGTTTGACGTCCATCAAGGTTTCCAAAGCGGAATGAACCGGGGCCTGAAACTCCTGTTTAATATTTCAATTTTTATAGCGGAATAATTTCAAATGGCCGACTTAAAAGAAAATTTACATACCGAGCATCTGGTCCTCAATATGGGTCCCTCCCATCCGGCGACTCACGGCACGGTGAAGTTTCTCATCACCCTCGACGGCGAAACCATCGTCGACTCCGTAACGGAAATCGGATACCTGCATCGCGGGTTTGAGAAAATGTGCGAGAGCGTGACCTGGGCCAGCGTGTTTCCCTACACCGACCGCTTGAATTATTGCTCGGCCATCATGAACAACATCGGTTACGCCCTGGCGGTGGAAAAGCTGTTAGACATTGAGTGCACCGAAAGGTGCCAATACATCCGCGTGGTGTCCAACGAGTTGGCGCGCATCTCCGACCATTACACCAATATTGCCGCGGCGGCGCTGGAACTAGGCGCGCTCACCGCGTTCATTTATTTTGTCGAAGCGCGAGAGATCGTTTGGGACCTCCTGGAAAAACTTTGCGGCGCCCGGCTGACCTCCAGTTATATCCGCATCGGCGGTTTGATGTGCGATTTGCCGCCCGGCTTCGACGACGACCTCAAGGCGACCTATCCAAAACTGGACGACCTGTTCGACGACGTAGACAAACTGCTGACCAAGAACAGGATTTTCCTGGACCGGATGCGCGACACCGGCGTCATTTCCAGAGAGGACGCCATTTCCTTCGGCTTCACCGGCCCTTGTCTGAGAGCCTGCGGGGTGGATTTCGACGTTCGCAAAGCGCATCCCTATTTGGTCTACGACCGGATGGATTTTGACATTCCTCTTGGAACCACCGGGGATAATTTCGACCGCTACCTGGTGCGCATGGAAGAGATCAAGCAGAGCCTGAAAATCATCAAGCAGGCGATGAAGGATATGCCCGAAGGACCCATCAACGTCGAAAACCCTTATCTACGCGCTCCTTCCAAGCAGGACGTTTACACGCGCATGGAAGAAATGATCGCGCATTTCAAAATGGTCATCGAAGGCTTGAAACCTCCGGTCGGCGAAGTGTACTTCCCCACGGAAGCGGCCAACGGAGAGTTGGGGTTTTACCTAGTGAGCGACGGCGGCGGCAAACCCTACAAGTGCCGCGTTCGGCCCCCAAGCTTCACCATGACGTCCGCCGTCGACCATATCATGAAAGGCCAAATGCTGGCCGACCTCATCCCCACCTTCGACATGATCAACATGATCGGCGGGGAATGCGACCGTTAGGTCGTTAGGTCGTTAACCGGCGCCCCTCCCCTTCCACAGGCTTTCGCCGAAAGTTAAATTAGACTTCCCCCCGTTTTTTACCGTAAAATTCTCTTGTTGGAATTGTTGATCCTCACGTTATTCAAACTGGACCCTCCATGTCGAAATCCCTAAAAGCCATATTCCTGCTTGTCGGGCTGGGACTGTTTGTCTGGGCTTTGCAAAGCGTCGACCTGAAAACTGTTGGAGGCATGCTCTGGAATCTGGGTTGGGGATTCTTCGTCATTCTACTCATTTACAGCCTGGTCACGATTATCGATTCCCAGGCCTGGAAGTACAATTTCAAACCGGAGGAAGTCCAGGACGTCTCCCTGGGTCGGCTCTGGCGCATACGCCAGATTGGCGAGGCGTTCAACGTCCTCACCCCTTTTGGGACTCTGGGAGGCGAACCGGTCAAGGCTCAATTGTTGAAAGACTACAACGGACTATCGTTCAAACAAGGCCTGGCTTCCCTGATCATCTGCCGCACCGCCCTGCTGATTGGCCTGATTCTGTTTTTAATCCCCGGAATCGTTTTGGTATTTCAATCAGAATTTGTAACCCCCGCGTTCAAGGAAATCAGCCTGACGGGATTGATCGCGTTTTCATCTGCGATTCTGGCTTTTTTTATTTTTCAAATAACCGGCTGTTTGGCCAGAGTAACGCAATGGACTGCCCGGATTCCCTTGCTGGGACCGTTGATAAAAAAACAGCACGACCACATCGCCGTTCTGGACCAGTTGATGACTCAATATTATCGGGAACGCCCCCGGCTGTTGTTTCAGTCCATTGGCCTCGCGTTGCTGGGATGGATTGTGGGAATCGGGGAACTCTACGCGACTTTTTATTTTTTGGGATTTTCCGTCGACTTCGCGGACGTGTGGGTCATCGAATCGCTGGCGCAATTGGTGAAGGTGGGAAGTTTTTTTATTCCCATGAGCATTGGAGCGCTGGAGGGGGGAATGGTTCTTATCTTCGCATCCATGGGGCTGACGCCGGACCTGGGTCTGGCCGTCACGTTCGTCCGCAGGATAAAGGAACTAGTTTGGACAGGCCTGGGCCTGGCTTTGAGCGGGGGAATGAACGTTAAACCGGCTAATAAAGTTCCGCTCGAGTCGCCCGAAAGCTAGGGGATGGAAATACGCTTTAAAACGTATCCCGGCTAACGCCGCGATCGGTTCCTTTCATTCCAAAGGGAACGCGCTTGACGGACTCGGTGAAAACGTCTCTTTCCTGAACCAGTCCATCGTGTTTGGTGCGAATGGTTCCGATCCGGTTTTCATTAAGCTCCTTGGCAATTTCGTCGATAATATCTTGTTCCTTTTTGTCAGCCTCTTCGGTTTGTTTTGACTGCGTCTGGCCTTCCTGTGCCGGAGCCGGTTCCCCGCCCTCGGCGGCAGGCGCCGTTTCGACGGGTAATTCTTCCGCCTCCGCCTCTTTCATGGATTTCTTGAAATTTTTGATACTTCTGCCAAACGCCGAGCCGATTTCCGGCAGTTTTCCGGCGCCAAATATAATCATGATGATGACCAAAATAATCATCAGTTCCGGGAAGCCTATGCCCATCATAAAAAACTCTCCTGGTTGAGGAAGAAAAAATGACTGGATAAGCTGGATTATATCACAAAATTCCAACCCATTTCGGCTGATGGGCGCAAAAAAAAAGAAGCCGGGGAAAACCGGCTTCTTTAATTATTCGAAATAAACCCAGCGTTCGCGCAAATTTTTAGTGCCCGATGTGGGCGTTCAGAATGGCCGACTCCAAAATCATTTTATCACCTCCGGCGTTCTTTTTAGCGGCTTTGAAATGCATGGTGGCGTCTCCATGCTTGCCTAATTTATCCAGACAAATGGCCTCGTTAAAATGCGCCGCGCCTTGAGACTTGTCGATTTTGGACGCCGCTTGAAAATGTTTGAGGGCCACGTCGAAATGCCCCTTGTTCCAATGATCGATGCCTTCCTGATTATGGCCCTTCGCTTCATCGCTGGCTCCCGCAGCTAATTTCATCGGACCTTCATTCGCAAGGACCGCCATCGGCGCCGCCAGAATAAAAACGATAACCAAAAAAGTTAATATATTTTTCATGACCACCTCCAAGTGAATTGACTGAGATATAAAAGGGTTTACTCCATAAAGTTATCACTTTTGCGTTTGCGGAAACAATACAAATCTATCCTGCCCTTTCGCGCCCAAACAGACAAAGCTTGAAAGCCTCCATAAAATTAAATACACTGACCTCTAAAATTTCATGAGCCGGGATAGCCCCCGAGGGCAGAATTCGATTTGCAAGCGCTCTCAAGCTTGTAGCGTTCCCCGAATAAGTCACACTTACTGGGTCCAGCTCCACGCTGGCCAGGCGCTTGCCTGGAGAGGTTTCATATGGATTTAAGCTTTGAAGAGCGCGTTGAGAAAAGGCTGGGGAACGGTTCCACCCTGGACCTGGAAAAAGAAGGCGTGGGCGACGAGGGCGCAAAAAAACTCGCCGAAATGGAAATTCTTTCCAAGGTAAAAGAACTTATTTTGGGGGACAACGAAATCAGCGACGAAGGCGTTTCCGCTTTAGCCCAGTCTCCGCATATGACCAACGTCAGGGTCTTGAATCTCAAATCCAACAACATCACCGAAAAGGGAGCCGAGACTCTTTCTACGGCTCCTCATCTCGCCAACCTCGACCAATTGGTCCTGAAATTTAACCGCGTGGGAGAGGCGGGCGCGAAATTCATCGCCCAATCGGAAACCCTCGCCAACCTGACCACTCTTGATTTGTTTCGCAACGACATTGGCAGCGCCGGAGCGCTGGCGATAAAGCAATCCAAAACCCTGACGCGATTGAGCCGCCTGCGCACGGATTGATCTCTCTTTCCCTTTCGACGACGCCAACATGGACCTGACCCAAGACTTTCCAAGAAGTCCAAACGACGACCTCGGCGGTTTGGTCCATGTCTGGAGAATGGCGGACAAGGCCCGCGCCCTTAAAAACGAAACGCTCGGAGAATATATTTACCCCTGCCCGCTGGACAAAATCATTCTCGAGTTTTTGGCCGTCGCACCGGAAAAATTTGCGGATCGAGCGGGAGAGCACGATGACGAGGGATTTCTCAAATGGATTCTGGAGAAAATCGACGCGCACAGCGATGAGGAGAAGGAACGGATCAACCGGCAAATCCTGGAACGCGCCCCGGTCACGGAGGAAAGAAAAAAATATTTTGCCGAACTTCGTGATAAAATCGATCCTACCAGAGCCGATGTTAAGACTTGGGTCGACTTGATCGATTTGGAAGAAGGCCGAATTTAACGCCGTCAAACATTCATTGATACAAAATCCGCTTTACCGCCAGCCTCGCGTTCCAACTCAGTTTTCTTCAAGATTCACCCGCTCAAACTTTGAAGTCCCTTAAGAATTATGCCGCCAAAACAAAAAGACCCCCGGCGAGTGACGTTTCGCAAAGCTAAAAACACCGTGAAACCTGGCAAGGTTTTATGGTGGGGCGTCTTCGTTGTATTTTTGTTGACGGTATTGGCCGGCTTCATCGGCGCGGGCTACATCTATTTTGAATACTCCAAGGACCTTCCCGACGTCCGCCAGCTGCGCACCTTTCAACCCGCCACCATCACCCGGGTTTACTCCGATCTGGACGAATTGATCGCCGAGTTTTTCGTTGAAAAAAGAATCATCGTGCCCACAGAAAAATTCCCCAAGTATTTGATTCAGGCCACTCTGGCCGTTGAGGATTCGAATTTCTACTCCCACTTCGGCGTGGATCCCAAGGCGATATTCAGAGCCTTGCTCACCAACATTCAGGCGGGACACGTGGTAGAGGGCGGAAGCACGATCACGCAACAACTGTCGAAAACGCTTTTTCTTTCGCCGGCGAGAAACCTGGAGCGCAAGATCAAGGAAGCCATTTTATCGATACGTCTGGAGATGATATTCACGAAGGATGAAATTCTGGGACTGTATTTAAACCAGATTTATTACGGCCATGGGGCTTACGGAGTGGAGGCGGCGGCGCAGACTTATTTTGGAAAACACGTCCAGGACTTGACGCTGGAAGAGTGCGCCATGATCGCGGGCCTGCCAAAAGCGCCCAATAACTATTCCCCTTACCGCAGTCCGGAAAAGGCGAAGATTCGCCGGAACCATTCCATTCGCCGCATGGCGACCCTGAATTTCATCAACGAAGAGCAAACCATCAGGGCCTTGCAAGCAAAATTCAACTTGCAGGGAATCGAGGATCCTTTAAACAAGGCTCCCTATTTTATCGAACATATCCGTCAGTTTATCCAGGAAAAATACGGGGCCACAAAACTCTACCGCCATGGTTTGAACGTTCACACCACTTTGAATCTGGACATGCAAAATCACGCCCGGGCGGCGGTCCAGGAAAATCTGAGAATTCTTGACAAGCGTTTTGGTTATCGAGGTCCGCTGGACCACGTCGATTTCCCGCCTTCCAGTCCCGAGCTTATCAGTTTTTTAAGCTCCTTAAATGATTTCCAAGGGGGAAACCGCCTCATGGAAGGCGCCGTCTTAAAAGGCGTGGTCACAGCGGTGGACGACGCCCAGGTCTGGGTCCATTTGGGCAACGGCCAGGGGATCATCGATATCAAGGATATGAATTGGGCCAAGAAACCCAACGTGAAAACGGACGGCAGGTGGAGGAAAATCACTAATCCTCAATCCGCCGTCGTTCCCGGAGACGTCCTTCTGGTCAGGATTAAAGGGGTGCGGGAAGAAGGCTATTGGTCGCTGGCGCTGGAACAGGAACCGGAGACGCAAGCGGGGTTATTGAGTCTGAACCCGCAGGGAAACATCAAAGCCATGATTGGCGGTTACGAATTTTCCAAAAGCCAGTTCAATCGCGCCGTCCAGGCGGTGCGCCAGCCCGGTTCGGCTTTCAAACCCATCGTTTTCGCGGCGGCTATTTCGGAAGGTTACACTCCGGCCAGCGTCATCATGGACTCTCCCGTTATTTTCAAGGAAAGAGAGCAAAGTTTTGACAAATGGAAACCTGTAAATTTTGAAGAAAAATTTTATGGTCCCACTCTGCTAAGAACGGCGCTGGCGCATTCGCGCAATGTGGTTTCCATCAAATTATTGCAGGGAATCGGCGTCAACAAGCTCGTCGCTTTTACCCGGAAGTTTGGCGTCTCCAGCCCCTTATCAAAAAATCTCTCCATCGCTTTGGGATCCTCCGGCCTCACCCTTTACGAGTTGACCTCGGCTTACTCGGTTTTCGCCAATATGGGCAAGCGGACAGAACCCATCGCAGTGCGCCATATTAAAGACCGCGACGGAAAAATTATTTATTCGGCGCAACAGGAAGTCTCTCAGGTAATTCCCGCCGGGGTGGCCAGTATCGTTTCCAGTATGTTGGAGAGCGTCGTCCAGGAAGGAACGGGAAGCAAAGCCAAGGTCCTCAAACGTCCCGTGGCCGCTAAAACCGGCACGACCAATAATTTTATCGACGCCTGGTTTATGGGGTTCACGCCGGAATTGACGACGGGGGTGTGGGTGGGCAAAGATAAGGACGAATCATTGGGTTACAATGAAACCGGAGCCCGCGCCGCCATTCCCATTTGGCTTCAATTCATGAAAGAAAGTTTAAAAGGCGCCCCGGTAGTCAATTTTCCGACCACTCCAGAAACGGTCCATATAAAAATCGACCCCAAAACCGGGACCCTAGCCGACTTTGGGGTTTCCGGCTCCCAGTTCGACGTATTCTTAATCGACAACCCACCGACAAAAAATACAGGAATCTCCCCCAAGCTTGCGGGCAAAAATTTTTGAAGTCCGGTTTTTTTTAATTGGCTTGGACTATTTTCCGCCTCTCCACTTTCATGATGAACAGATTCTTTTCCGAATCCCCCGAAGGAAGGATGGAAGCTCCTCCGGAAGCGCCGGAAAATTCTTTTACGGAAAATAATCGGTTTTTTAACTGCAGACGATTTTTTACCCCGTCGCGAACCAGATTCAGAATCATCCTCGCGGCGTCGTAAGATTGGGCGGACAGGATGGTGGGTTCTTCGCCAAAAGATTTTTTATAATTTTCGACAAATTCCCGAACCTCCGGGCGTTCTGAATTGAGGAAAAATCCATCCACAAAATAACCGTTCTTCAAGTGTTTTCCGGCGTTCTTTACCAGTTCCGGCGAGTTCCAGCCATTGGCTCCCAAAAAAGCCACGTCCACGATATTATAAAAAATAAATTGCGGAATGATGAGGGCCACCTTGTCGTAAAAACCCGGAATGAAAACCGCGTCAAAATTGAGTTCCAGCGAAACCCGCAATCTTTCCACTTCGTCGTCTTCCCAAAACCCCTGTTCGATCACGGGTTCGGAAAGCGGCGGGTCTCCTTTGTAACGTCCCGGCCTTTGAACCTTCATCACCAGATCCTTGGACGCTTTTAACAACTGATTATCCGACATGCCGCCCATTTCAAGAATCTGATTTTTGAAATCAGTTTGCTTCCGGTTATAAAAAACCGAAGCCGCTACTTCCGCGCCCAGAGCTTCAACCTCCTCGGCAAAAGAGTCTTTCAATTGACGCCCATAGGGTTCGTCCGGATATAAAACGACGAACCGCCGGAGTTGCAATTGATTCACCGCATACTCGGCGAGGAACCGGGCCTGGTTGGCGCGGGTCATCGCGTTGCGAAAAATATAATCGCTCAATTCGGGCAACCCCGAAGAGGAAGCCGTCGGCGTGAATAAGGGCAGTTGGTATTTTTCCAGCAAGGGGATTGACTCTTTGACGTGGTCGCTGAAAAGCGGTCCCAGGATTCCTAAGACTGCGGGATCCCGGGCAAGTTCCTCCACAACGGATTTGACGGATTCCATTTTTGCGGAATCACGGACCTCCAGCTTCAAGGTTTCTCTTTCTTTGAATCCCAACTGGTTCCAGGCCAGTTGAATGCCCTGCAACACCTGTTGCCCCGTCAAGGCGTGTTTCCCCGTCAACGGAAGAACCGCTCCCAACTTATACCCCCGACTTCCCAGCGTTCTTATCTGGCTCAAACTTTTTTCAACTTCGCCTGCTTGACTATGCTCGGGAAAGCGGCGGAGAAAATCCTGAAGAGACGCCCGGTATTTTTCGAGATTTCCGTTCACCCGGTAAATATCCTGCAACCTCAACAACAGTAGGTCGACCGGGAACCCCGTCTGATACCTGGACGCCAACGCCTCGGCGGATTCTCTCGACAAGTTCTCGCGGATAATTTTTTTTATCGATTGACGGGCGTGGCTCCGCAATTCTTCCTGGACGCTTTTGTTATAAACATGGAGCAGTTTGTGGACGGCGTTGCTGTAATCAAATTTTTTCTCGTCCAGCTTCCCCAGGAAAAGGATCGTCTCCCATCGCCTGTTGACGTCCGGGTCGGTTTTTAAAAGTTTCTGGAACACCTCGTTAGCCCGCTCGTATTGGCCCAATTCAAAATAGTTCTTGCCGATATAAAACAGCGCCTGATGGAGCAGTGAAGCTTCCTTTTCCTGTTTCAAAACCAGATTGAAATAACGCAGAGCGGTGGCGAAGGATTTTTTATCGAACTCGATCTGGCCCAAACGAAAAAGAGCCAAACCGGTTTTTGGGGCGGCGGGAAACAACCGAAGATATTCGTCGTAAGACTGCCGGGCCTCCAGGTATTTTCCGGCATGGAAAAAATACTCGGCGCGCAAGAAGGGATCCTGAGAAGAACCGTCGGGGGAAATCTCTTCCGCCCCGGAGGCGAAAACAAAACAGCATAAAAGAACAAGGAAAATAACCGGTCCGAAGCAGGCCCAGCGGACTCTTCCTCTATTTTTCATTGACGTCCTTGCCCTTGAGCTTGTGCTTTTGAAGGCGGTAGCGCATGGAACGAAAACTGAGGTTTAATATTTTGGCGGCTTTATTAATGATTCCGTTGGATTGTTCCAGAGCGCCGAGGAGGATCCGTTTTTCGATTTTCTCGAGGGTCTTTTCCAGATCCACAGCGGGATTATTCAGAGAGGGCATCAAATCCGCGATGGACGAAGATTCTTCCCTGATTTCATCATACAAACTGAACGTTTGAATCGAATCTCCAGATTCCAAAAGCACGGCGCGTTCAATGGTGTTTTCCAGTTCGCGGACATTTCCCGGCCAGTGGTAATTTTCCAATATCTTTACCGCCTTGGGTTGAATGCCTTTGATCGCCGGGTTTCGATGGTGTTTTTTGTTAAATTTTTGAATAAAATGGTGCGCCAAAAGCGGAATGTCTCCCGTCCGGTCCCTCAACGGCGGAAGATGAATGGAAATGACCTTGAGCCGGTAAAAAAGATCTTCCCGAAAGGTCTTTTCCTTCACCCCCTGAGCGAGGTCTCTGTTTGAAGCGGCGATGATGCGGACGTCCACGGGGATTGGCTGGGTGCCGCCCACCCGGGTCAATTCCCTTTCCTGCAACACGCGCAAGAGCTTTACCTGAATGGAAAGCGGGGCGTCGTAAATTTCGTCCAGAAAAAAAGTCCCCTCGTTGGCCGTTTCTATCAACCCCATCTTTTTGGAATCCGCGCCGGTGAAGGCCCCCTTTTCGTGGCCAAACAATTCGTTTTCCAACAAGGTTTCCGGCAAGGCCCCGCAGTTGATAGAAACAAACGGCTTGTCCCTCCTTAGGCTGTTATAATGCAGGGCTTTAGCCGCAAGCTCTTTACCTGTTCCGCTTTCCCCTTGGAGCAAAATGGTGGCGGCGCTCTCCGCCACTTTTTGTATCAAATCAAATACCTCTTGCATGGCGAGGCTTTTCCCCAAAATACTTGCGTACTGATATTTATCCGAAAGGGCCGACCGAAGTCGCGTGTTTTCGCAGGACAACCGTTTTTTTTCTACCGCATTTTTGAGGATGAGTTGAAGCTCCTCGATCTCAAACGGCTTGGAAATATAATCGAACGCGCCCTTTTTCATCGCCAGCACCGCCGTTTCGGCGGAAGCGTAAGCCGTCATCATGATCACGGGCGTTTGCGGAGTTTGCAAATTTGCCGCGTCCAGAACGGCAAGACCGTTGGACTTGGGCATTTTAATATCCGTGATCACGGCGTCGAATTGATTTTTTTGAAGAATTTCTACCGCCGCCTCGCCGTTGCGCGCGATCGACACCTCGTAGCCCTCCTTCACCAGCATGATGGAAAGTAAATCGCACATGCTTTTTTCGTCGTCGACTACTAATACCGCGCTCATGGTTTGTACTCAAGGGGTTTAAGAAAAAAATTTACGGCAAGGTCAATCAGAACTTATAAAATTTTAAACGGAAAGGCTTTAAAAACAAAACTTTAATTTAGAGTTTCCCAAAGGAGTCAGTTCTACGTTTCCCTATTTCGGGACATTTTTTTATAGCTGGGAAATTAAAAAAAGCGAAGAGAAGGGCAAAGATGGAAAGGAGTAATTCTTTTTTTCGATATTGGAGAAAACCTTTGGTAGAGTCCGAAATACCCGTCATTGTTCCCTAAAAGTTCTCGAATGAATTTTCAACCGCAGAGCGTTGAGGCGAATAAACCCCGTGGCGTCGTCCTGATTATAAGCCTCGTCTTCTTCAAACGTGGCGACGTCGGAGTGATACAACGATTTTGGAGCCTTCCGGCCGACCACCCGGCAAGTTCCCTTGTAAAGTTTTAATCGAACGGTTCCGGTCACGTTTTTTTGCGCCGCGTCCATAGTCTCTTGCAACCACGTTCTTTCCGGAGAATACCAGAAACCGTTATAGATCATCCTCGCGTATTTGGGAATCAGGGAGTCGCGCAGGGACATCACCTCGCGATCCATGGTGATCGATTCGATATCTCTGTGGGCTACGTGGAGAATGGTCCCTCCCGGCGTTTCGTAAACGCCGCGCGATTTCATTCCGACAAAGCGGCTCTCGACAATGTCGATGCGCCCCACGGCGTTTTCGCCGCCCAACTTGTTCAACCGCTCCAGAAGACGGGCG
The DNA here is from genome assembly GCA_029261575.1 of Nitrospinaceae bacterium. Taxonomy (GTDB): domain Bacteria; phylum Nitrospinota; class Nitrospinia; order Nitrospinales; family JACRGP01; genus JAJDBB01. The sequence goes on from JAJDBD010000043.1 coordinate 17,165, forward strand.
GGCGACAGCCGTTCCCCGTCGATCCCAACGGGGTTGCCCTCTTCGTAATCGATCTCGACGACTGCGGCCTTGTCGGGAGCGCTCTCAGGCGAAACCGTCATCTGAAACATATCCTCGTGCGGCTCGTACCAGGGGTCCTCTAAAACTCCGCCTTCGTAGCTGACGTGAAACATGTTTCGATCCATGCTGTAGGGCTTGTCCTTGGTAACGGGAACGGGAATGCCGTGGGTTTTCGCGTAATCGATCAATGCGGACCTGGAATTCAAATCCCAATCCCGCCAGGGAGCAATGACTTGAATGTCGGGATTCAACGTTTGGAAGGCCAGTTCAAAACGCACCTGGTCGTTGCCCTTGCCGGTGGCCCCATGCGACACGCCGTCCGCGCCCTCTTTCTCCGCGATGCGGATTTGTTCCTTGGCGATCAGAGGCCGGGCGATAGCGGTTCCTAGCAAATAATTATTTTCGTAAAACGCGTTTCCCCGCAACATGGGAAACACGAAGTCGCGCACAAATTCCTCCCGCAGGTCCTCTATGTAAACCTTGGAAGCTCCGGTGGCCAGCGCCTTTTCGCGAACGGAGTCCAGCTCCTGGCCCTGCCCGACGTCGGCGGCATAGGCGATGATTTCGCAATCGTAGCGCTCCTTCAGCCATTTGATAATTACGGAAGTGTCCAGACCGCCGGAATAGGCCAAAACGATTTTTTTGATTTTTGTTTTCATGGTTGGAATTTCAATTCAAAATGGGTAACGATATTATTTATCCGGCCCGCCTCAGCGCTCCACCAAAAAAGTATCGGGGGAATAGCGGGCGGCGCCCCAAAGCGCGGCTTTGTCGTCGAGAATCAAATGAACCGGAACGCTTTCCAAAAAACTCCGAAACGTTCCTTTGGACACAAAGGATTCTAAAAAGCCTCCCCCGCTCATCAGGGAGGCGATTCGGGGAGCGATTCCGCCTCCAATATAAACGCCGCCTCGGGCGTTTATTTGCAAAGCCAGATTGCCCGCCGCCGCTCCATAAATAGACACGAACATGTCCAGGGCTTGCTCGCACAGGGCCGACTTTTTGTCCAATCCATATTGGACAATCACAGCAGGCGGGTCCCTGCGCTCAAACTCCTCCGCAAGCCCATCCGGCTCGGACGGAGAATTATACAACTTTACAAACTCATAGATAGCCAAAAGTCCCGATCCGGAAACAATTTCTTCTGCCTTGACCCTTTCCCTTTTTTCCAGGAGATGCGCCAGCAGTTGCGCCGACCGTTTACAGTGTGGAGAAAAATCAGCCTGCCCGCCTTCTGAACTCAATACGCGAAATTCTCCCGAGGCGCCGGGAACCAAAAACGCCTGCCCCAATCCCGTCCCGGCGGCGATGACGCCGATCGGGCTTCCGGAATGCGCCCGCCCCTGCTGAAGGGTCAAAAATTGATCGGAGTCCAAAAAAGGAATCGCGCAGGCCAGGGCGGCGAGATCGTTGATCAGAAAAACTTCGGAAATCTCTAATTGTTTTTTTAAATCCTCGACGCTAATTTCCCAGGGATGATTGGTCACCTGGCACCGTCCGTTTATTACCGGACCGGCGGCGCCGAAACAGGCGCGGTCAATTTTTGTTGAATGGGCCGCCAGAAATTCCCGGAGCAGGGAAGACAAATCCGGATAGTCGGCGACAAGAAATTCTTCAATCTCGATCAACTCGAGCGAGCTGTCGCGTTCCCGGAACAGAGCCAGGTTGGCCTTGGTGGCGCCAATGTCCACCGCTAGAATCATGACTTAGCTAATAAAGGATCGGATTCTCTCATCGAGGGCGTCCTGATCCTTCGCAAACGATTGCAGGGCCGATTGGGTCATGAGGTCGTCCAGGGCGACGCTCCCCGGCCAGTCGTCCAGGCGCGGAATTTTTCCGTGGTCGTAAATTTTCTTTTGATCCGCCGCAGTGAAGTTGTAAAACAAATCCACGCCGTGTTTCTCGCAGTAGCGGGTCAAATCCTCGCCGGTGAGTTCGTCCACCGGAGTCTGGTTCAACAAATTGTCCGTGAACTTTTTAAAATTATCGGGCACCTCCCAGAGCTGAGGGAAGCGCGCGCCCATCGAATTAAAATCGTTAATCCCGGTTTCCGTTTTAGGATCCAGATCCTTTTGAACCTCGTCCGGAGATTTTCCGGATTCCAGGAATTCCTGCATCGCGGGCGGGGGGATGGTCAACACGTCCAATCCGGCAAGAGTCCCCACCTGCTCTCCGTTGCGGATGCTGGCGCCGATCAATTTGGTGTGGGTCGCGCCGGTCCGCCTCAGTTCGATCAAGGCTCGTTGCGTGGCGAGCGTGGTTTTCTCGCCGACGAAATCCCCGCTTCCCAGTCCGTTGTCCTTCACCACGGCGTTGAGCCGTCCCAGGAAAACATTGGTGTAGGCGGGATTCGATAAGCGGGCGGCGAGATAGTTTTGCCGCGCGGAAAAACCCAACGTAAAATTCACCGGCATGCCTTCCTGGGAAAGCTTTCGCACTGCCAGATAACCCGCCGGCGTGAGCGGAAGCTTCAGGATAAAAAATTCCGGACACACTTTATAATAACGCCGGGCGTAGGCGAGGGACTTTTCCATGTCCCAGGCCATCGAAGGATGCAACTCCACGCTGACCTTGACGCGGAACGCCTCCGCCAACCGCAGGGCAATGCGGCAATTGATGACGAAACCAATTTCCAAAACCAGGTCCTCGTCGCTAAGCGTTGCGCCCGAATCCCGAATCTTTTTCAACGCGTCTTCTATCACCTCGTCCATGATCCCGCTCTGGACCACTTGATTGGCCAGGGTGTTATTGGTCGTCAACGCGCTCAATTCTTTTTTCCAGACCGATTGCGCCTTTTCCAATTCTCCCGTGTCGATCCACAATTCCGACCCCAGGGTTTTGAGCTTTGCCAGAAGCGGATTGGATTCGCGAACCTGCATTTTTTTATCCGTTAATAATTCCCTGCAGGCGATCTGATGAACGATTTCATCCAGATTTTTACTCGTCGCGGTCATGATCAGTTTCCTTTCCCGTATCCGGGTTTATTGAGAAGGGCAAACATATTTTTTTTATAAAACTCCACTCCGGGCTGATCGAAAGG